>JAICLL010000005.1 GCA_025927475.1 Pirellulales bacterium | reverse complement strand
TGCGGGCCGCGCGCCTAAGTGACGACGACCGACTCCAGAATTGGATACAGACTCGCCCAATCTCTCCTTTTTCACCAAGGTGCCAAGAGGTTAGCTACCGGCTTGCCGCCTAAAAGCTTACAGACGTGTTCCTACGCCCTTTGGGAATTCTCACGGCGGGGGACCGGGAGGAGGGGCTTCCCAGACCGTCGAGGGGCTCCCGCGCCGTCCCGCTTTTTTGGGAACAACGATTTGGCCCCCGACGAATTCCAGAATTTGAACAGAAGGAAACGAAGAGAACGAAGAGCGGAGAGAGCGGCGGATCCGTGGTAAACCGGCCGCAAGCTTGTATTTCTCCCGTTGTTTTCTTCGTTGCCTTCTGTTCAAACTTCGTCGCTGTAGGTAGGTTTCTTCCATGAATTCGACCTCCATCCTTATCACCGGCGGGGCGGGCTTCATCGGTAGCCATTTTATCGAGCGGCTGCTCGCGGAAGGCCGCGAAAAGATCGTTTGCCTCGACAATTTCAACCGGTTTTACGATCCGGCCGTCAAGCGGGCCAATATCGCCAGCTTTGCCCGCGACCCGCGCATAACCCTGGTTGAAGCTGATTTTTGCGAGGCGGCGGCAACGCGGCAGTTGTTTGACGATTACGACGTGTCGCACGTTGTACATCTGGGCGCCTATGCCGGCGTGCGGCCGAGTGTCGCCGAGCCGCTCGTCTATCAACAAACCAACGTCGGCGGCACGTTGGCCCTGCTCGAAGCCGCCCGGCAACACGCCGTCGAGCGATTTGTGCTGATCTCGTCGTCGACGGTGTACGGGCAGTCGGCCGCCGCGCCGTTTGTCGAGGACGCGCCCTTGGGCGTGCCGCTAAGTCCCTACGGCGCGAGCAAACGCGCGGCAGAAGTGTTTGGCTGGACGTATCACGGGCTGCACGGCGTGCCGGTGGTGTGCGTGCGGCCATTCAGCGTCTACGGGCCGCGGCTGCGGCCCGACTTGGCACTGTCGATCTGGACAGACGCCATCGAATCGGGCCGCAAATTGCCGCTCTTTGGCGACGGCACCGTTCGCCGCGATTTTACATACATCAGCGATTTCTGCACCGGCCTGCTGGCGGCGCTCGAGCGGCCCGCCGCCATCGGGCAAACGATCAATCTGGGGCACGCCGAGCCGATCGAACTGCGGCAGGTGATCGCCACACTCGAAACGGCGCTCGGCAAAAAGGCCGAAATCGATCGCCAGCCGGAAAAACCCGGCGAAATGCCCATTACCTATGCCGATCTCACAAAAGCCAGGAGACTGCTCGACTATCAGCCGCAAGTCTCGTTTGAGGAAGGCGTTCGCGAGTTTGTCGCTTGGTTTCGCGGCCGGCGGTAGGGCTTCGGCGAACGTGCCTTGAAGCAGCCGGTCGACGAAGCGTCAACAACCAGCCAGGCAAATCGGCGGCTATTGATCGGCTCCGCTATTCACGCTGTCACGGACGCGGGTTCAGCGCGGCGCGATTCACATGCTGCTTGTCGCATGGCGCGCCACCTGCTTCGCTCGACGCGCCTCGGATTGACGCATGGTGTCGATAGGTGGCGTCCGTGAAATGTCCTTGATTCATCGCAGCGTTCAGACGCTTGCCGCGATTGAACTTGCGACGCAGCACGAAAGGCAAGAACAGATTCCGCAAAAAAATAATTTGACAACCGCCAGATTGCGGGTATTGTATCTCCTCTAAGCAACTCGCTCGACGCACAAAAGCCAATGTTTTGGCGTGCTTCGGTGGGTGCAGTCACCGGCGTCGGTGCGGCAAAATGCCCCGCCCGCCGGATGATTTACGATTAGGTCGTCGAAGAAACGGCAGTCAGCTTTTGCTCAAGTCGGGTAAAGGCAAGCCCTTCGGCGTCCGTACCGATTGAACGGCAAGTGGATGCCTGCCGCTCACGGGGACGGAGTTTGCGCCGAGTGCGGACGCAATCGAGCGCGAAAAAACTCGATCATCGTGCAAATCATTCCTTTCGCGAATTCTAGTCGCGTTTTTTTGAGACCCGCAGCCAAAAATCGTGCGGCCGGCCACTACCGTTCAATCGGCCACAAGGGCCGGGGCTGCCTGGGCAGATTCGCTTAAAGCATGGCGAAACGACGCAAACATTCGGGGTACGATCGCGCCGCGCACTTGACCAACGGCGGCCGGACGCCCCACATCCTCACGTCGCCGTCACCGGCTTCGAAGGGCGCGGCGTCAACCCGGTCTGAATCAGTCGCTCAGTCTGTCGAGTGGAGCTGGCGGTCGTACAGTGTCGCCGCCGCGGTGCTCGGTGCGTTCGTCTGGGCGTATTGGCCGGTGATGGGCAAGTTGACCTCGGCCTGGGAAACGGTGCCCGACTATTCGCACGGCTGGTTCGTGACGCCGGTGGCGGCGTATCTGCTCTGGTCACGTCGGGCCGGCATGCCGGGCCGCGTGGCAGGCTTCGCTTGGGGCGGGCTGCTCTTGCTGGTGTTCAGCATGATGGTGCGCATCGGCGGCAGCTTGTGGTTCATCGATGCCATCGAGGGCTGGTCGCTGCCACTTTGGGTGGCCGGCGCCGTTTGGATGCTGGGCGGGCGGCAGATGCTTTGGTGGGCCTCGCCGGCGATCGTCTTTCTGGGCTTCATGATTCCGCTGCCCTTCCGTGCCGAAACGATGCTGAGCGGCCCGCTGCAAAGCGTCGCCAGCCGCCTGAGTTGCTGGTTCTTGCAAACGCTCGGACAGCCCACCATTCGCGAAGGAAACATCGTGCTGCTGGGCGACGTTCGCTTGAACGTCGTTGAGGCCTGCAGCGGTCTGCGGATTTTCATCTCGATCTGCGCTCTGGCGTTCATTTACGACGCGCTGGCCAAAAAGCCGTGGTGGACGCGCTGTGCGCTGTGGGCCGCGGTGGCGCCGGTGGCCATTGTGGCGAATGCCCTGCGAATTACGTTCACCGGGCTGCTGCACGTGACGGTTTCGGGCGAGGCGGCCCATCGCTTTTCGCACGACTTCGCCGGTTGGCTGATGCTGCCGGTGGCGGCGGCACTGCTCGCGGCTTGGCTCGGGTACGTCGGTCGACTGATCGTCGAACGGCAGACCGTCGCGGCGACTGACTTGTTGCATGGCGGGGCGCCCCGTGCGGTGTGATGAGGTCGTTTCGTAATGCATAACACTCCATCACCGAATGGCCACGCTCCGGGGGGCGACTTGGTGTTGCCGCCGCAGGGCGGCCACAACGCAATCATCGCCGAGGCGCTGACGGCGCTGCGCTGCTGGTGGTGGCAATGTTCGTTGGCCGGCGCGGTGTTGGCCGCCGTGGCGGGCACCGCCGTCTACCTGACGTTCAAGCCCGTCTTCGAGGCCACCGGCCTGGTGGTGATCAAAGAGCGACCCGATTTCATCGCTTTCCCTCAGCAAAACAGCTCCAGCACGTACGCCGAAACGCAGCTCGAAACCCTGCGCAGCCCCATCGTGCTGTCGCGGGTGGCGGCCAAGCCCGATATTGTCCGCCGACAAGAGAAATCGGGCATCGGCCAAGCTTCGGTCGAGCAGTGGCTGGCCAAGGGCATCAAGGCGCGGTTTGTCGGACGGTCGGAGTTGTGCCAAGTGACGTTCCGGGCGAACGACGCCACGACGGCGTCACTGGTAGTCAACTCGGTGATCGACGAGTATCTCTCGCTCCATCAGGACAGCGAAAGCGAACAAGCCGAGCGAATCATCGAGCTTTTGAACACGCAGCAGCGCGAGCGCCAATCGGAAGTCGAAGCCTTGCGAGAGCGCGTGCGGACCTTGACTAAGAAAGCGACCGGCCACGACCCGATTTTGGTTAGCGGCGACAGCAACGTGGTGATTCGGCAAAATCCGTTGGCCGACCTCGACCAGCGGCGGGTGGCGGCCGAGGTCGAGTACGACGTTCGCGCAGCCGAGCTGCAAGCGATGCAAGAAGCGGTGGCGGCCGACAAATTCGAGGTTCCCGCCGACGAGCTGGAATTAGCGGTGGATGAACATCCCGTAATGCAGCAATTGCAGGCCCGCGTGGCGATGCTCAAGGCGAAGCTCAGCCTCTACCAGAACCAGTCGGCGCGTGGTCCCCAGGACCCCGAGTTGCCCACCAAGCAACGAGAAGTTCAGTTGGCCGAGCAAGGCCTGAAGGCGCAGCGCGAGCAATTGCGTCCCGCGATCGAGGCCGAGTGGCGCCGTTCGTACGACGCCGAGCGGGCCGAGACGCTGCGCGACCTACGAAGCAAAGTCGACTTCCAACGGCGGATGCTGACGCAGTGGGAAGAAAAGGTCAAGAAACAGCGTCAGGAATCGGAAAAGCACGGCAACGAAGCGCTCGACCTGCAGTTTGCCCAGGACGATTTGAACCGCTCGGAAGAAGTGCATGCGCTAATCGCCCAGCGCATCATCGCCATGAAGACCGAAAAGGTGGCGCCCTCGCGAGCCATGAAGCGCCACCCGGCCACGCCGCCCACCGTGCCGCTGGAGGCCATCCCGGTCAAGCAGCTTGGCATGGCGTGCCTGGGGTCGTTTTGCATTCCCTTTGGACTGGCCTTTCTATGGGAGCGCCTGATGCGTCGGATTTCCGACAGCCACCGGCTGTCGGTCGAGCTCAATTTGCCCGTGCTTGGTGAAATCGCCACACTGCCCACACGCCGCGGGGCAAGGGGTTTTCGCTCGGCAGGTTTCGTCCGCGAACGGGTGACGTTCGAGGAAAGTATCGACTCGTTGCGCGTCGGGCTGACGTTGCCCAGCCAATCGCGCGATCTGCAAGCAATTATGGTGACCAGCGCCGTGAGCGGCGAAGGCAAGACCAACCTGGCCTCGTCGCTGGCGATCAGCCTGGCGCGCGCCTCGCAAGAACGTGTGTTGTTGGTCGATGCCGACATGCGCGATCCCGATTTGCACGATCTTTTCGGCACGCCGACCGGCCCCGGCCTGGCTGAAGTGTTGAGCAATGCTCACTCGCTGGACGAGGCCATTGTGAGCACCGACATGCGGAAAGTCGATCTGCTGCCGGCCGGCGAGCTAACCGTGACGCCGCACTATTTGCTGCGCAACGGCGCCTTCGATTCGCTGTTGAACGAGTTGAAATCGCGGTATCGCTATGTGTTGGTCGATTCACCGCCGGTGCTCTCGGCGAGTGAGGCGGTGGTGATGGCCCACGCCTGCGACGGCGTGGTGATTTGCACCCGTTGCGATTACAGCCGCAGCCGGCAACTGCGGTCGGCGAGCGACCGGCTGCTGGCGGCGGGCGCGCGTGTGCTGGGGGCCGTAATCAGCGGCGTGCCCACCCGCACTTGGGCTTACCGCAGCGGCGGCTACGGCTACGGCTGGGAGCGATACGCGGCCGCCGCCGACCGTATCGCGCAGCGCAGTGAAGAGGTCGACCTGTTGGCGCAGCAGATCCCACTCGATAACAAATCATGAGTATCGACTCCAAATCTCCCGCCATCGAACGCGCGGCGCCCGCGGCACGGTCCGCGCCGGCGCGGCGCCGCTCGCGGCAGGGCAAGCACTGGACGCTGAACGTCCGGTTACTGCTTGCGTCACTGGCGGCCGCCGCGGTTCTAGGGCCGGCCGTGTACGCCTTGCACTCCTATCAGGTTGGTCGCAACGCATCAGCCTTGCTCGATCGGGCCCGCTCGCACGAAGACCAGGCGGCCTGGATGCCGGCCGCGGAAGACCTGCATCGTTACTTGCAGCTTCGGCCGGACGATGTCGAGGCGCTGGTCCGCCGCGCGCAAGATTTCGACAAGGGCGTCAAGCCAGGCCTCGAGAAGCTGCGGGCCTTGCAGCTTTATGCGGCGGCACTGAGCGAGGCGCCGGATCGGGACGACTTGAAGTCTCGCCACATGGCGTTGCAGCTTGAAATAGGCGATTACCGCGCCGCGCTGGGCGAAGCGGCCGACCTATTGCGCAAGACGCCCGGCGACGCGGGGGCGTTGCGAGTTGCCGCCCTGGCCATGCACCGCCAGTGGACGCTGCACGGCTCAAAATCGCTCGCCGACGTCGTGCAGGCGTATCAGACCGCCATTGTCAAAAACCCCGGCGACGCCGAGTTGTCCAGCGGCTTGGCGCGGCTCTATCGGGTTGAATTGCAACAGACGGCCCAAAGCGACCGCGAGGCCCTCTCCAAACAGGCCGATGAAGTGATGGATCGCCTGGTGGCCGTCGCCGACGATAAGGCCGCCGGCCTGCTGGCGCGATACGTCTACCTAACGACGTACAACCTGCCGGACGCCGACGCCGATCTCGATCAAGCGATGGCGGCCGATACGGACAAGTCGCATTTTGAAGTTTGGTGGCGGGCAGGCCAGCGCAGCCTGGCCGCGGGCGAACCTGCCGTCGCTGTTGAGCATTTTCGGGCCGCGGTTGCTGCCGATCGCGCCGATCGGCGCGGGCATCTCGGCCTGGGCAACGCCTTTCGCGCCGATGGCAAAGACGACCGCGCCATCGAAGCCTGGCAAACGGGCCTCGAACAAGCGGCCGACGATATTGAGATGCAGATGTTGATCGCCGCCTCACGAGTTGTCTTGAAGCAATGGCGCGAGGCCACGCAGGCTTTGGACAAGGTCGAGAAACGGATCGATCTGGTGGTGGGGCCGGATCAGACCGAGCTGCTCAGCTCGGTGGCTCTGCTGCGGGCCGAAGTCGTCAAGGGCGAGCACCAAGACTTTGCTCGTGCGGCGTCGCTGCTCAAGCAATCGCTGGCGCTGCGCCGCGCGGGGGCCGAGTCGACACGTCGGGCGGCGGCACTGGCCTTGATCGAGACCCGGCTGGCTGAGTGTTATGCCGCGCGGGCCGAATGGGATCAGGCCGCGCTGGCCTATCAGCGGGCCGCCGACTTGCAGCCGCGTTTGCCCGGCCCGCGCTTGTCGGCCGCCCGCGCCTGGGAGCTCGCCGGCCGATATGAAGACGCGGTGCGTCAATACGACGACGCTCTAACCCAACCGAATGTATTGCCGGCCACGTATGTGGCCACCGCCAACGCCGAGTATCTGCGGCAGATGTCGTTGCCCGCCGCGCAGCGTGATTTCAGTACTTTGCAAAGCATGCTGGCCGCCACCCGCGAGCGAATGCCGGCTGAGCAATCCGGCAATTCGACGCTGCTCCGGCTAATTGAAGGCGAATACGACTCGGAAGAAGGGCGGATCGAGCAAGCAATCGTGGCCTGGCACGGCTTGGAAAAAGAGATCTTGGCCGACCCGCAGTTGCTCCGTCGGCTTGTGTTCGACTACGAACGCCGCGGCCTGACCGACGAGTCGGACCGCCTGCTCGAACAATGGAAAACCGATGGCGCCGCAACGCTTGACCATTTACTGCTTGCCTCCGAAGTGCAATTCCGACGAAAGCACGGCGATGAAGCGATTCGCATGCTGACCGAGGCCCTGTCGAACGCCGACGAGGCGTCTCGCGGGCAAATCGAATCTCGATTGGCGCTGATGTATTTGAGCGATGGACAGACCGGCGAAGCGCGCCGGCTGTTCAAGTCTCGGGCCGATGCCGACAAACGCGACGACCGACCGTTGCATTACTTGATCGAATTGGAATTGCAAGCGGCCGATCGCGAGAACCCCGGCAAGCTGAGCGAAGCCCTGCGTTTGGTGCGCGAGCTCGAAAGCCGCGAAGGCGCTGAAGGCGCCGCGTGGCGGTATTACGCGGCACAGCGATTGTTGTTGCAGGCTACGGCGTCTGGTGCGCACAAAAGCCCGAATGTGAAAAAGCAGTTGCAGCAGGCTGGCGACCTGCAGCGCCAGATCGAAGAACTGCGCCCGAATTGGCCGCCCGGCTATCTGCTCAAGGGCCGGCTGGCCGAAGCGGCTGCGCCCCCCGACGCTTCCACGGCCATCCAGGCCTATGCTCGCGCCATCAAGCTGGGCGAGCGGAACATCGCGGTCTACGAGGCGATCATCCTGCTGCTTTATCGCGAGAACCGGCTGGCCGAAGCCGATCAGTACCTCGCGCAGTTGCGGCAAGCGGTGAGCGTGCCGCCCGAGTTGGCCACAGTGGCCATGGCCATCGACGTTTCGCAAGGAAACATCGAGCGGGCCATCGAGATGGCCCGCGCGCAACTGGCCCGCGCGCCGGACGACCCTTTGCGCCATATTCGCCTGGGGCAGTTGCTGGCCGAGTCGGGCTTGGCCGACGAAGCCTCTCGCCCGGCCCGGCTCGCCGAAGCAGAACACGAGTTGAAGAAGTCGCGAGAGCTGTCGCCCGACGACGCTCGAACCTGGGCGGCCCTGCTCACGTTCTATGTTCAGACCAAACAAACCGAGGCGGCCGCCGGGTTACTGGATGAAGTGCAACGCGGCGAAGTCTTAGCCAAGGAAGAAAAGGCGTTTTTCCTGGCCCAGGGCTACGCGGCCTTGAACCAAGGCCAGCAGGCCGAGGCCCAGTATCTGGAAGCGATCGACGCCGCGCCAGACCGGCCGGCGGTGCAACTGCAGGCCGCCACGTACTTTTTCCAGTCGCGGCCTGAGACCGCCGAGAAGTGCTTGCGCCGCGTGCTGCAAGACGATCCCACGAACCGCGCGGCCTCTCGCCTGTTGGCCGTGTTGCTGGCCAGTGGCGGCGGTACCGAAAAGGAATTGGAAGAAGTCTGGCAATTGCTGGGCAATGATCGCGACGGGCAACAGATCGGTTCGACCGATCGCCGTTTGAAAGCCATTCTGTTGCTGCGGCGCGGCGGCCGAGAATACAACCGGCAGGCGCTCGACCTACTGGAATCGTTGGCCGAAAACTCGCGCGACGCCGCTCCCATCGACCGCCTGCTGCTCGCTCGGCTGTATCAAGCCCAAGGGCAAATGGGCGAGGCCCGCGAGCAACTGAAAACGCTGGTCAACAGCGGCCCACCAGTTGCCGATCATTTGGCGGCCTACGTCGACAACCTGCTGCGGTCAGAACGGGCGGCCGAAGCGGCCGCGCCGCTCGACGAGCTGGCCAAACTCGAACCGGAGAAAAGCCACCTGCGCACACTATCACTGCGGGCCCGCTGGCTAAAGGACCAAAATCAATCAGCCGCGATCGGCCCGTTGGTCGACGCGTTCGTGGCCGATCAGCGGATGGCGCTCAAGGAACCGGCCGAGCAGGCCAAGCTCTTCCAGCGCGTGGGCGGGCTCTATGCCTCGCTCGAAATGCTGGAAGCGACCGAGCGGTGCTATCGCGAAGCGGTCACGCTCGATGCGGCCGCCCATCCAACGTTGGCCATCTGGCTGAACAATCAAGGCCGCACCAGCGACGCGGTGCAGCTCTGCGTAAAAATTGCGGAGACCGATCCGAGTCCCTTGTCGGCCATGGTGCTCAGCAACGTCTTGGCCGTGGGCAGGCCCACCGACGCCGACCGGCAGCTTGCCGAGCCAATTTTGAAAAAGGCGATGGACGACCATGGCGACAGCCCCGGCCTGCTGTTTTGCACAGCAACTCGCCACATCATGAGCGGCGAGAATGACGAAGCCGTGCGATTGCTGCGCCAAGTTCTGGCGTTGGACAACAAACATCGGCAGGCGATGAATAACTTGGCAATGTTGTTGTCGTTCAAGCCCGAAGGGCGCACCGAGGCGATTCAATGGATCGATCGCGCCATCGCCCTGGCCGGCGCCCAACCAGAGCTGCTGGACTCGAAGGCTTGGATCTTGCTTCAGCAACGAGAGGTGGCCGAGGCGGTTGGACTGCTCCAAGATGCGCTGGCCAATCCGCCCGGCGATCCTCGGCACCAATTTCACCTGGCGCTGGCCTACCAACTTCAAGGCAACCTGAAGGAAGCACGCACTAGCCTCAGCCGCGCCCGCCAAGGCGGCATCGACGTGAAGACGTTGAGTCCCGACGAGCGCACGCAGTTAGATACGCTCGAAGCGGCACTGAAATGACGCGGTTCAGGCAACTTGTCCAAGTACATCTGCGACGAAAATCCCCTCACGCAATGTTGATTCTCCGAAAGCTTTCCCTCGCGATTGTGATTGGCAGCGCCCTGCTTTCGGGCGCGGTGGCCGGCGTCCTGAACCATCGCTGGGGAGTGTCCACCGACCTGGCCGACGCGGGCCGCCGCATCGCCGATTTCCCCGATCGCTTCGGTCCCTGGGAGTGCCAGGCGACCAAGCCATTCGAGCCGGAGATCGTCGAACTGTTGGAATGCGTCGGCCACACGTCGCGCACCTATCGCAATCGCGAGACGGGCGAGTCGGTGCAGGTGGCGCTGCACGTGGGGCCGACGGGACCAACTTCGGTGCATACGCCCGACGTCTGCTTCCCCAGTCAAAACTACATGCAGCAGGGTGAGCGCCGCCGGGTGACCGTTGGCGCCGCGATGCGCTGGGGGGGCAGCTTCTGGCAGTCGGCCTTTCGCGCCAACAACCTGCGCGGCGAGACGATCGTGGCCCTCTACGGATGGACGGGCGGCGACCGTTGGACTGCGGCCGATCGTCCGCGTTTTCAATTCGCCGGAAAACCGTTGCTCTACAAGTTGCAAGTCGTGGCGGCGGCCAGCGGCATCGAAACCGAGAAAGAAGGCGGTCGTGCGACGTGTCGGCGGTTTCTCAGTGATCTGTTGCCGGTCTTGGATGCACAGGTGCTGAGGCCGGAGCGGTCGTAATCGGCATTGAACGGTGGCCACTGTCCACCCTACAGGGGGAGTCACTCACTATGAGTTTTGTACTTCGCGGTGACGAGGTTGGCCGGCGAACGATCCATGTCGAGCCCCGCGCTAATATCACAGCCGATCATCAGTCCGCCGTCGCATCAGCCTATTTCAATGGCAACGGCATGCTGAGTCGGACGGTGGCCCTGCTACTGTTCTTAATTAGCTTGCCGATCATCGTGGCCACCATCTTGGCGGTGCGCCTCACGTCTGCTGGTCCGGCAATCTTCAAGCAGACGCGGGTTGGCCGGCGTGGCCGTCTGTTTCTGATGTATAAAATTCGCACCATGCGGATCGACGCCGAAGCCGCCACCGGGCCCGTCTGGACCCGATCCAACGACCCCCGCATTACACGCTTGGGACGCTTGATCCGCACGCTGCACCTCGACGAATTCCCGCAGCTCATCAACGTCATCAAGGGCGAAATGGCGATCATCGGTCCGCGGCCCGAACGGCCGGAGTTCACGCACATGCTGCAGGCGGCCTTGCCGGGTTATCTTGACCGCCTGGCGGTGCGACCAGGCATCACGGGTTTGGCGCAGATCAACTTGCCGCCCGACACCGACTTGGAAAGTGTGCGGCGTAAGTTGTCGCTCGACCTGATGTACGTGCGCGAGGGGAGCTTGTGGCTTGATCTGCGGATTCTCGCGTGTACGTTCGCGCGGCTATTCGCCTTGCGGGGGCCACGAATCAACCGCTTGTTTGGGATTGCTCGCCAACCCGACGACGCGCCTGCTGACGCGGACCTGCTGTGCCACGACCTGCTGGGCAGCGCGCCGCGCGGCACGGCCCGAATACACGATCGGCGTCGAGTCGCCCGTCACGGAACTCCGCAGAGAGCCTTCCGAACCGATGTGGATTCGGCACTCGCCGATTCCACCGAGGCGCTTCCGTAAACATCCCTCAGCGAAGTGGGCGAAACCCTCTTATCGTGCCATGAAGCCGATTAACGCCTTCACCGTCGACGTCGAAGACTACTACCACGTCTCGGCGTTCGAAAAAGAGATCAGCCGGTCTGACTGGGACCGGTTCGAGAGCCGCGTGATGCGCGGCACCCACCGCGTGCTCGAACTGCTGGCCAAGCACGACACGTTGGCCACCTTTTTCGTGCTGGGATGGATCGCCGACCGCTTTCCGCGGCTGGTGCAAGACATTCACGCGGCCGGACACGAACTGGGCTCGCACAGTTATTGGCACCGGCTCGTGTACGATCTGTCGCCCGACGAGTTCCACAACGACCTGGTCGCCTCGTTGACAGCCATCGAAAACGCCAGTGGTAGCCGTCCGATCAACTACCGCGCGCCGAGCTTCTCGATCACTAAGCATTCGCTGTGGGCCTTGAAGATTCTGGCCGAGCAGGGCATTGTCTGCGATTCGAGCATTTTTCCGATCCGGCACGACCGCTACGGCATTCCCGACGCCCGCACCGAGATCCACAGCATCGACACGCCCTGCGGGCCGCTCTACGAATTTCCGCCATCGGTGGCCCGCGTGGCCGGCGTAAATCTGCCGGTGTCCGGTGGAGGCTATTTCCGTCTTTATCCATTGGCCTGGACGGTGCGATGTCTCCGGCAGATCAATAGTGAGAGCCGGCCGTTTATGTTCTATGTCCATCCATGGGAGCTCGATCCCGACCAGCCGCGGCTGTCGGTCGGATCGCAATTATCGCGGTTGCGGCACCGTGTGAATCTGGCCTCGACCGAGCGCAAGCTCGACGAGTTGCTTTCGACATTCCGCTTCGGCCGCGTCTGCGACGTTCTGGCGGCAATGCCCGGCGCCGACCGCAACGGGCGAGCTAAGGTACATCGCGAATCCACCGCGTTGGCGGGTGACTAAGCGGGCGGTGAAGTAACACCGCCTTACGACAGTCATCCAGAAAGTACGTCGATCGATGTCGCCTGACCAATTAGGAGTTGACTGAGTGAACGCCTGGCTGCTGTTGTTCTGCTTCGCGACGGCGGTGCTGGCGTACGTTCAGTTTGTCTATCCGATGGTTTGCATTCTGGCCGCGCTGGTTCCTACTCGCCGTCGCGCCACGATCTCCGATTGGCCGTGCGTTAGCCTGATCATTCCCGCGTTCAACGAAGAATCGGTCCTTCTGACGAAACTGCGAAACGCTTTGGCGATCGATTACCCTTCTGACCGCGTTGAAGTTCTTGTGGCAAGCGATGGCAGCACCGACGGCACCAACGACATCGCTCGAACGTTCACAGCACAAGGCGTTCGACTGCTCGACTTCGGGCAGCGCCGCGGCAAAGCAAGCGTCGTCAACGACGCGGTCGGCGCGTCCGTTGGCGAGATCATTTGCCTTTGCGACGCCAACGTGATGTTCCGGCCAGATGCCCTCAAGTTGCTCGTTGGGCAACTTGCCGATGCGCGAATCGGAGCCTCGACGGGCGACGTGCGATTGGCGAGCGGCGATTCTTCGTTTGGCGCGGGAGAAAGACTGTATTACCGCATCGAACGATCGATGCAGGTAGGCGAATCGGAGTTGGGGTCGCTGATGGGAGTCGACGGGGGCATGTACGTGGTGCGCAAGTCGCTTTACAAGCTGTTGCCGCCTGATACCATTCTTGACGATTTCGTGATTGCGATGCAGGTCCTGCGCCAAGGTTATCGGGTGGTATACGAACCTAAGGCCATCGCCACCGAGAACGGCACTCCGCTCGCTCGACAGGAATTCCGCCGCAGGGTGCGCATCACCGCGGGTGCGGCGCAGTCGTTCCTGCGCGGCGCGTGGCCCTCCTGGCGGCGCCCGGTGGAGTGCTGGCAGTATGTTTCGCACAAGGCCGCGCGCTGGCTGACTCCGGTTTGGTTGATCGCGATCGGTGTCGCCAGCGTCTCGCTTGCCCGCGACTACCAAGAATTCCGCGCATTGCTGGCCGGGGAACTCCTAGCAGTCTGCGTCGGCGTCCTGGCCGCGGTGGTTCCCGCCTCGCGGCGGATTTGGCCTGTGGCGGTCATCTTTTACTTTGCCATGAGCCAAGTGGCGATGCTGCTTGGTTTCTGGAAAGGTCTCTGCGGCCAGCAGGGCGTCGCTTGGACGCCGACCGCGCGCGGCGGCGCCACCCCACGCGCGCAACCCCTGGCATAGCAAAGATGCATTCGTCCGAAAACCGCATCCGTCGAGAATCCATGTCTTCTTCGATCTTTCGCATGTCGCAACATATGCTCGATCCCGCGGACGATCCGCTGGTAGCTCAGGCTTTTCGGGCTGATTCCGTCGGTAGTTCCAATGCGGCGGCGACCTTGATTACGGGCCGGGAGGACGACGAGCGAACCGAGGGTTGCGACCTCTCGACCGGGCCCAACAACTTGCCCGAGGCGCCGGTCACGATTATCGAACGCAAACCAGGCTGGAAGTTCGTCGATTTTGCCGAGCTGTGGCAGTATCGCGAGTTGCTTTACTTCCTGACCTGGCGCGATGTCAAGGTTCGCTACAAGCAGACGGTGCTGGGCGCCGCTTGGGCGGTGCTGCAGCCTTTCGCCACAATGGTGGTCTTCAGCCTTTTTTTGGGCCGGCTCGGCAATATGGCCCACGGCGACTGGCCCTACCCGCTCTTCGCGTTCGCGGGCTTGCTGCCCTGGACGTTTTTCGCCACGGCGATCGCCCAAGCCGGCTCCAGCGTCGTCGGCAGCCAAAACCTGGTCACGAAGATCTACTTCCCGCGACTTTTTATTCCCGCCGGTGCGGTGGCCGCGGCCCTGGTCGATCTGGCGGTGGCCTGCGGCATGCTGTTGGGCATGATGCTTTGGTACGGAGTGGCGCCAGGCTGGGGCCTGCTGCTCGCGCCGTTCCTGGTGCTCGGGCTGACGGTGGCGGCCCTGGGTGTGGGAGTCTTGCTTTCGGCGCTGACCGTGGCGTATCGCGACTTTCGCTATGTGGTGCCGTTCATGGTGCAACTGTGGATGTTCGCCACGCCTACCATCTATATGCAGGCCGACGCCATCTTGAGTCCCAAATGGCAGAGCATCCTGCCCTTGAACCCCGCCTTCGGCTTGATTCTGAACTTTCGCCAGGCGGTTTTGGGCGGGCCGCTCAATTGGTGGGCGCTCGGCGTCTCGACGGCGATGTCCGTATTGTTGTTGGTGGGCGGTTGCGTCTATTTCCGTTCGGTGGAGCGCAGCTTCGCCGATATCATCTGATGAGCGAACCATCTCAATCAACGCCCGCCGTTTGCCCCCAGCGCCGCGATCTCGCGGTGGCCTGGCCGTCGATGGTTGTTTGTCTGGCGGTGAACGCCCTGGTGTTGATGTATCTTGCGCTGGTGCGGCCCGAATACCTCGTGGATTATCAGCTCAATCCGAATCCCGACGCCGACCACTATGTGCTTTTGGGCACCAACTTCCTCACGAGCGGCCATTATTCGCGCTGCCACAGTCCGCCGTTTGCTCCCGACATCCTGCGCACCCCCGTCTACCCCATTTTCGCAGGGGGCCTGCAACTGATCGGTGGCCCGCTTTTGATCTACTCGGCGCAAGCTCTGCTATCGGCCGCCTCGTGCCTGCTGCTCGTCAAGTTGGTGCGCCCGCTGTTTGGCGACCGCGCCGCCGCCTGGGCAAGTCTGCTCTTCGCCGGCGATCTGATGCTGGCGATCATGAACGCCGAAGCGATGTCCGAGCCGGTTTACCTGTTCGTCAATCTGGCCGCGCTGGTTTGCCTGCTGCCCGTCCTGGCATCGACGGACCGTGCGTCGTTTCAAGCCGTTCGTCTTGCCTGCGGCGGCGCGCTGCTGGCGGCGGCGGCGCTGGTCCGTCCGGCCGGAATGTACCTACCCGTGATCATGGCCGGTCTGCTGCTGTGGCAAGGGGTCGTCGGCCGCACCGCCCTGAAAGCGGTCGTCCAATCGATGGTGCTGCTGTCGGCGGCCGGCGTCCCTTTGGCGGCGTGGGTCGCGCGGAACGCGATCGTCTTCTCGGTTCCCCGCCTGTCGAATGTCGACGCCGTCGTGCTCGTTTATTGTTGCGGCGCCGGCGCCTATCAGGTCGAGCATGATCTGACCTTCGACCAGGCGCAGGAGCGAATTGTCGAGGAGTTCGGATTGCCGCCGCAGAAGACGTGCCTGAACCCGTGGACCAGCGACCGGCCCGTCCGCGAACTCGACGCCGCGCTGCGCGCGACACGCCGCAAGGTGCTGCTGAAGTATCCGCGGTCGCTCGCCATCTCATCGCTGCTCGGGGCCGCCAAGGCCACCGTTTCGCACAACGTCTCATTCTTGGCGGAAGCCGGCGGAGACGTCTGGCAGGCGCCGAAAACGGGTTCGCTGTGGCGGGGCGATGCCTCCGCCCTCCGCCGCCTCTTCGAGAATCGCCTGCCGCTGGTGATCGCTTTTGTCTGGCAAATGCTTTACCTGCTTCCCGCGGTCATCCTGCCCGCACTCGGCGTGGCGCCGTCGCTCCGTGCACCACACACCCGCCGGGCGGCGCTCGTGCTGCTCTGCCTACTGGCGTATTTTTACCTTACCGTGGCCATCTTTGGCGTCGACGCCTACTATCGCTGCCGGGTCGCCCACATGCCGCTGATTTATGCCTTCGCCGGCGTTGGCTTGGCCGGACTGTTCCAACGGCGGCCGTCTCCGTGAAGGGCCTGCTCTTTACCTACGCTTTGACCTACGGTGGCGCCGGCGCGTCGCTGGTCAAGCCGTGGTACGGGCTGTTGATCTACGTTTGCTTCGCCATTATCAAGCCCGAACAACTCTGGTTTTGGTCGGTGCCGGAAGGCAACTACAGCCGCATCGTGGCCGTCGGGCTTTTGCTAGGCTGGGCGGCCGGGGGCTTCGGCAATTGGCGGCTCGGCCAGGCCGCGACCGTCGTGTGCTGCCTGATCGGCTACATGGCGGCGATGGTGGTCAGCGCGGCACTGGCCGTGGCTAGCGCCGACGTCTCCTGGCAGATCGTCGAGACAACGGCAAAAATCGTGCTCCCCTGCCTGGCGGCGATCACGCTGATCGAGTCGGTGGCTCAACTCAGACAGTTGGCGTGGGTGATGCTCTTGAGCGTCGGCTACCTGGCCTACGACCTGAACCTGGACTATTACGCCAACGGCAGCGCCCTCGATCTTGTTTGGCTGCAACCCCTCGACAACAACGGTTCGGCCGCGCTCATGGATCTGGGTGTGGGCCTGGCGTTTTTCATGGCCTTCGGCGAGCGCGTTTGGTGGCGCCGCTGGCTGGCCTTCGGCCTTGGCGGGCTGATGGTCAACACCGTGATGTTTAGCAACTCGCGCGGCGGCATCTTGGGCCTGCTCGTCACGGGGTTGATGAGCTTTCTGCTCGTGCCCAAGCGGCCCAAGACCTATGCGATGCTCGCGCTCGCCCTGGCGCTCGGTTTTCGTTTGGCCGGAACCGAGACGATCGAGCGATTTGCCACGGTCTTCCGTGCAAAGGAGGAGCGCGACAGTTCGGCGGAGAGCCGCCTGGCCCTTTCGCAGAATTGCCTCGAGTTGATGGTGCGCCATCCTCTTACGGGAGTCGGGCCGCAAAACTTCCCCCTGATCGCCGAGGAGTTCGGCTGGCCGAAGGGCAAACAGGCGCACACCACCTGGCTGCAAATCGGCGCCGAGCAGGGCCTGACCGGGCTCGCGCTCTTGCTGGGCTATTACGGGCTCACCGTGTTCCACCTGTGGGACTGGCGGCATCGTTTGGCTCGTTTCGACCCTTGGTTGGTCGACCTGAGCCGGATGATCACCGCTTCTCTCGTCGGTTTTGGGGCGTCGGCGCAGTTTGTCAGCCTGCAGGTCGTAGAGATACCCTATTACATGGCGATGCTCGGCGCCGCCGCGCTCAAGCTGGCATCGAGATCAGCCCTCTCGCCGCCTCAGATCACGCCTCGCGCCGCAGTGGCGGCAGCCTGACCACAGCTCACTGGCAAATCACGATGTTCCCCGCCATTCAAGTCGAAAACCTGTCGAAGCAGTACCTGATCGGCACTCAGCGGAGCGCCGGCTATCAGACGCTGCGCGAGTCGTTGACGGTCGCCACCTCGACTGCGTGGAAGCGAGTGCGCCGGCGGCAGCGCAGTTCTGCGAATGGCCGCTCGCGCGGCGACATCGATTTGCTTTGGGCACTGAATGACGTCTCGTTCGACGTGCAGCCAGGCGAGGTGGTGGGAATCATCGGCCGCAACGGGGCCGGCAAGAGCACCCTGTTGAAGATCCTCAGCCGGATCACCGAGCCGACGTTCGGCCGCGCCACGATTCGCGGCCGCATCGGCAGCTTGCTGGAGGTCGGCACAGGGTTCCATCCGGAGTTGACAGGCCGCGAAAATGTGTACATGAACGGAAGCACGCTTGGCATGTCGCGTCGCGAGATCACCCGTCGGTTTGACGAGATTGTCCACTTCGCAGACGTCGAGCGTTTTCTCGAAACGCCGGTGAAGCGCTATTCGAGCGGGATGTACGTTCGACTGGCGTTCGCCGTAGCCGCCCACATGGACACCGAGATTCTGTTTATCGACGAGGTGCTTGCGGTAGGAGATTCCGCCTTCCAGGCGAAGTGCATGGCAAAAATGAGTGCCATCCGCCAATCGGGGAGAACAATCCTGTTCGTGAGTCACAACATGGCTGCGGTCGCAAATCTCTGCAGCCGATCGGTACTTGTTGAGGCCGGGAGACTCCGCTACTTCGGCGATACCCCATCATGCCTGAGGCGTTACAGTGCCTCCGCCCAATCTAGCACTGCTTCGGACCTCGACCTAACCGACCACCACGCGCGGACCGCTGGCAGCCAGCCCCTAATTCGCAGGCTGCGGTTCTTGAACGTGGCTGGCGATGTAACAAATCGCGTATGTTCCGGTGATACGCTTGAACTTGAGTTCACGATCGACGCCATGGAAACCACGGACGTGCCGCGGCTTTCCGTAGGCTTTGATGATCTGTCGGGGACACGCCTGTTCAGCGTCAGTACCGTCCTCTCAGACTCCAGGCTGCCTCAGCTCAGCTCAAAGTCGCGCGTGCTTTGCACGATTCCGCAGCTCCCGTTGGCCCCTGGGCGGTATCTGCTTTCCCTCGGAGCAGGCACACTTTACGAGCCCGGGCAAGACATCCTCGTGCATGCGGCGTCCCTTGACGTCGATGGCGGTGACTTTTACGGGGCTGGGCAGGTTCCGCATGAGGGCTTGGGTCGCTTCTTAGTTCGCTCAAACTGGAGGGTGGCATCGTGATAACGCAAAGCGTTTCCGCGCACCTGGACGTCGAGTACGTCGCGTGTGACCTCTGCGGCGCCAACGACTTTGCTGATGTGATTCACGCACGCGACAGTAATTGGCAGTATCACGTTGAATCGCCGAACAGCTCCGCTCCGCCCGACGATCGGCAATGGAGGATCGTTAGCTGCAATAATTGCGGCTTGGCGTACCTAAATCCGCGTCCGACGCTAGCTGCAATCGGAAGCTGCTACCCGCCTTCCTACTATGCTTATGCGCCTGGTTCCAAAGTTGCTCGCCCTCGCGGGCTGCAATTGGCGAAGCGCGCGATGCGCCGGGCAGTGCGGCGGCGGAAATGGCCTTTCAGCTTGGCTCTCGGTGTCGGCGGAAAGGCGGTCTTTGGCGACCCGGTAACTCAGCTTCTTGGCTGGGTGCCCGTGGGTTCAATTTTGGAAGTTGGCTGCGGTGCGGGGACATGCCTCGACGGGTTTAAGGAGCGAGGCTGGACGACGTTTGGAGTCGACATTTCAGCCGCCGCGATGGAAGTGGCGCGGAGTAAGGGACACGGCGCTTGGGCAGGAGACTTCGTTGACGCGCCGCTGGCGCGCGGCTCATTCGACGTCGTCTGGATGTCGCATGTCCTCGAACACACGTCTTCGCCTCTTCACGCCCTTCGGAAGGCGCATGCGGTCCTCTCTCCCGGTGGAATCGTCGTCGTCTTCGTACCGAACTTCGGCTCTGTTTGGACGGCGGTGTTCCGCGAGCGCAACTGGTCGTTGGATTTGCCCCGGCACCTCTACCACTTTACGAGATCGTCACTCGAGCAGGTCGCAATCGCCGCTGGCTTTCGCGTCGATCGACTATGCACGAAAGCAACTCAAAAATTTTTCTTGTGCAACATTGAAAAGTCGCTGAATGAGAACCAATTTGAACAATGGGTAGACCATAAGAGCGCGATGGACGCCATGAGGCGGTGTAAGGGAGTGGACCACTTAGAGAAGTTCCGCGGTTGGCTTGAATCGTTAGGGCAGGGCAATCAGTTGATGTTAATTGGAACCAAGGAACGATGAGGACTATCAGCGAATCGACCACGGTAACCTTACCAATTCTCGTCAAGACCTGGGCCGGCAAGGGGCGGCATGACTTCCGCTATATCCGCCGTAGTCTGCCGAGCCTCTTGGCCAGCGACTTGCCTGGCAATACGCGCATCGTGATTGTCAACGATTGCAGCACCGATCTGCGGCTTGAGCCATTTCTGCGCGGCTTGGCGGAGGCGGATTCACGCGTTGAGTTGTGGACGAATCCCGAGCGGCAGGGACCCAACCGCGGACACGTCTACAATGTCGGCAAGCTGCTGGAGCGCTTTCCCACTGCAGAATGTTTCGTTTTGTGCGACGATGATGTCATCTACCATCCCGGTTGGCTACAGCGCCTGCTCGGTGTACGCCGTGAGGCCGAGGCTGTTGGCATTCACGGTGTATTCACGGCCTTGAATTTCGACATTCGGCCGGTGCTGCGGCGAGTCCGATTGCCGACCAGCGAAGTGCTGGTTAAAGAGCGGCAAGCAGCGCTCAACTGGCTCGTGCCACGCGAGACCTATGACGCCGTCGGTCCGTTTCGTGACATCGGCTTGGCGTACGACCATGACTATGTCTTGCGAATGTCCGCCTTGGGACTGCGCGTGGTGTGCCTGGCGCCAAGTTGGGTTCAGAACATTGGCTTCCAAGGCGCGTATCAAAGCGACAACAGCCACTGGGCTAAAGATTATGTCGGCAAGCTGGGGCTGGGACTGAGGGCCCATTATCTGGCCTGGACGCTGCGCGGTTATGGGGTTGGAGCGATTCGGTTGGCGCGGGGCGCCGGGCGACGCCTGCGGCGTTTCTTGGGGGTACCTCCGGCTCAGCCGCACACGTCGGATGAACCGCATGGCGATTTGGCTGACAGGCCGACGTGAACCGCGTCGAGCAACTAATGACGCCGATTGATCGCATGGGGCGTCCTGAAGCGGGCTAGTGCCACGCTCATTTGATTGATTGACTTGCATATGGGAACAGTGCTCGCCAGCGAAACCGAACTTCAAGAGGCGTACCAATGCGACCGGGTGGCCGGCTCATATGTCGCAGAGCGCTTCGAATCCGAATTGAATCGGCTTCTGCACGAAGCACAGGTTGGCGCGGTAAACCGCGTGATGCGTCGATGCCGGCCAGTTCGTACGCTCGAGATTGCCCCAGGCCCGGCGCGCGTTACACGCGATGTGAAGCTAGCGGGCGAACTGGTGTGCCTGGAGTTCAACGAGTCGATGATCCAGGAAGGACGCCGGTGGTGTACTTCTTCCGCTCGGTGGTTACGCGGCAATGCGTTTCAGTTGCCCCTCACGCAGGAGTTTGATTTCGTTTACAGTTTGCGCTTCATCCGGCATTTCAAGCGAGACGATCGGCAGCGGCTATACGAGCAAATACGCGGCGTGCTGCGGCCGGGCGGGTGGATGGTCGTCGATGCTGTAAACGGGCGCGTGTCAGGCCCGCTACGCGATGCCAATCCGGAACAATATCCGATTTACGACAAGCTGTACCGCGACCAGGAAGAACTACGCCATGAGTTAACAGCGTCGGGTTTTAAGGTGTTTGAGGTGTTGCCCGTGCAGCGCTGGTTTTCCGCGCAATTTCGAGTGCAAGTGGTGTTGGGCCCGCGCAGCCGGACGTTCTGCCGTTGGGCCATTCAGGCGCTGGAGCGTCTAAGCCATAAAGAGCCCTTGGAGTGGATCGTTACGTGCCGCCGCGAATAGCTTACTGGACCAGCTCGTTTGAGCCCGACGTCGAAGCGGTCGCCGGCGAAGTGGCGTGCCTGCGGCGAATGTTTCCGGGCAGCGTGGTGTGGGGCGTGAACGCGCGGCGGCCACCGCGGTTTTCCTGGCGACGCGGTTTTGGCTTTCCACCTCGCACGCAGCTTGCCTTTCGTGCCGTGACAGGTTGCCTGCAACGGCTTTTCGATCTGAACCATTTATTCGGCGGCGTGGGAGATTGGTTCCACCTGCGGGCGATCCGCCGATGGCCTGCCGTCTTGACAGTGGCTGTCGAAGGCGAGACAGCCCGGCCGGATCTGTTGGCGAAGATCGACCAGTTTGTCGTCGAATGGCCGCAAGCAGAAGCCGCGCTACTGAACCTCGGTGTGCCACGTGATCGAATTCGCTTTATCCCACCGGCGGTGGACCTCGAGCGGTTTCAGCCGGCGGTCGCTCCCGACAGCAAATTCACGGTGCTGTTTGCGTCGAGCCCCGACCGAGCCGATTGGCTGGATGCCCGCGGGATGCCGCTGTTATTGGACGTAGCCGAGCGACGCGCGGACGTGCGATTTCGCTTGGTGTGGCGGCCCTGGGGCGACAGCCTTCCGGCTGTACGACGCTCAATCGACGAACGCGGATTGCAGAATATCGATCTACTTGTCGGCCGATTCGCGAATATGGCCGCGCACTATCACGCAGCGCATGCGACATTCTTGCCCTTTAACGACCCCCGGCGCTGCAAACCGGCGCCAAATTCCTTGATCGAAGGGCTGGCCTGCGGGCGCCCCGGCATCATGACGCAGCACGTTGGATTGGCGACGATAGTCGCTGAGGCCGGGGCTGGTATCTGTTGCGAGGGCGGCGTCGAAGAGATTATCGAGGCGATCGATCGGCTGCGCGCTGACTGGAATACCGCTTCACGCTGTGCGCGGCAGTTGGCCGAGCGCCGTTTTGGCGTGAATGATTTTATCACCGCGTACACCCAGATTTACGAGGCGTTGGCGTGAGCGACGGTGCGGCGCTGCTTTTGAGTGAGATATTTCCTCCCAGGCACGGCGGCAGCGGCCGTTGGTTCTGGGAGCTGTACCGCCGCCTGCCATCGCAGACCGTCGCCGTGGCGGCCGGAGAACATGAGGGACAAGAAGCCTTCGACCGGACGCACGAGATGCGCGTGTGTCGATTGCCACTTGAGCAGTCGCAGTACGGGCTCAGGAGCTGGTCGGGCTTGCGCGGGTATCGTAGAGCGCTGCAGTCGTTGCGCGGCGTACTGAAGCATGAGCGAATTGACGCCGTTCATGCCGGTAGGGTGCTGCCCGAGGGATGGCTGGCATGGCGCATCAAACGGCGGCACGGCTTGCGCTACCTCGTCTACGTCCACGGTGAAGACATCAACTGCTACGGGCAAAGCCGCGAGCTAAGCTGGATGGTGCGGCGCGTACTGCGGGGGGCAGAGGTTGTGATCTGCAACAGCGAGAACTCTCGCCAGCTTCTCGCCCGGCAGTGGCGCGTGCCCGACGTGAAGGTATGCGTCCTTCATCCAGGGGCCGACGTGCAACGTTTTGTGCCCGCCGGCCGCGACGAGCGAGTCAGGGCGGCGCTCGGATGGAGCGGGCGATGCGTGGTCCTTACGGTGGGCCGTTTGCAACGGCGCAAGGGACACGACCAATTGATCTCCGCGCTGCCCCTCATTCGCCGCCGCGTGCCCAACGTGTTTTACGCAATTATCGGCGCGGGCGATGAGAGTGAGTACTTGCGTCGGTTGGTGCAAGAACACGACGTCGCGGACGCGGTGCAGTTTCGCGGAGAGCCGAATGATGATGCGTTGGTACGGTGTTACCAACAATGCGACCTGTTCGCACTTCCCAATCGCGAAGTGGGCGGCGACATTGAAGGTTTCGGCATGGTGCTGGTCGAGGCGCAAGCCTGTGGAAAGCCGGTGATTGCGGGTGATTCGGGCGGAACGCGGGAGACGATGCGCGTGGGCGAGACGGGGTTGATTGTCGATTGCACGCGGGCCGAGACGTTGGCGTCCGCCGTGGGAGATCTGTTGCTCGACCCTGCTCGGTGCGAGTCGATGGGTCGCGCGGGACGCCGATGGGCGATCGAGCACTTTGGCTGGACCGAGTTGGCCCGCGAGGCGGCCCAAGTCTTCGCGGGGGTGACCAGCACCGCTGTCACCAAGCACACAGCCGTTTCTGCACCCACATGAAAGCAGTCCTGAAAACAACGGCAGATTTTGTAGCCGGCGTCTTCATGTTGCCCGCTTGGCTCGTGTACCAGTTCGGCGCGGCGATTCTCGGAAAGCAGCAAGCGTTTGCCGGTTGGTCGCAAGCGTTCGCGCTGGTGCCGGGCTTGATGGGAGTTTATCTTCGGAAAGCATTCTATAAGCTTGCGCTCGGGGAGTACGGTGAAGGCGCCTGCATTACGTTCGGCACGGTGATCTCGCACCCGACAGCCCGCATCGGACGTGACGTTTATATAGGAGCCTATTGCGTCTTAGGCGCAGTGACACTGGAAGCCGACGTGCTCGTCGGTTCACACGTGTCGGTAATGAACGGTAGCCGGCAGCACGGCATTGAGCGGCTTGACATTCCGGTGCGTGAGCAGCCGGGCCATTGGCCGCGGGTGACGGTCGGCCGCGACACCTGGATCGGCGACCGGGCGGTGATCATGGCCGACGTGGGACGGCACGCGGTGGTCGCGGCCGGCGCCGTCGTCACCAAGCCGGTGCGTGATTATGAGATTGTCGCCGGAGTACCGGCGCGGAACATCGGCTTTCGTGGAAGTCGCTTACAGGAATCGGCGCGATGCTGAAATTCATTATGCCGCACCTCCGCCTAGCGCGTATTGTCGACCTCACTTCGCAGCGGTTGCGCGAGTTGGAGATCGAGCATCTGCTGCTCGATATGGATTGCACGCTCAAAGACTACCATGCGGCGGCCGTCGGCGACGAAGTGATCGAGTGGGCGCGCCGACTGCAAGCCGAGGGGATCACCCTGTGTATTCTCTCGAACGGCCGCGCAGGCCGCATTGCTCCCTTGGCGGCGAGCATGGGCGCGCCCTTCGTCGCCAAAGCATTCAAACCGCTTCCCTTTGGCTGCCGGCGAGCGGTGGCCCACCTGGGCCTCGACCCGCGGCGCACCGCGGTCGTCGGCGACCAGGTGTTCGCCGACATCATGGCGGGGCGCTGGGCCGGCTTGTTCACCATTCTCGTCGTTCCGACCAGCCCCGCCGAACCCTGGTTCACGAGACTGAAGCGACCGCTCGAACGATGGGTCTTGCGACGGGCGAACTGCGTCCCGCATCCGAATCGTAGGCACAACATGAACACGTCACACGAACACGCTAGAGAAAGGTATTGAACCATGAAAGGCATGATTGACAACGTCATTCTGCCGGAGACGCGTTCCGAAGCGCTCGCGATCGGCGCCCAAGACGCAGCGTCCTCCGCCAGCCCGCGGTGCAGCGTGGCGGTCCGGGTATGGCAGCAAGCATCACTGTATGCGGCGATCGCGCGCCCCGATCATTGGTTCAAAAACGTCTTCATGCTGCTGGGCTTCGTGCTGGCGGTTTTTTATCACCCCGAGTTAGTCTCGATCGGCATGCTCGGCCACCTGGCCTGGGCCGTCGCCGCGACATGCGTGATCGCGTCGAGCAATTACGTGATCAACGAGATCCTCGACGCGCCGACCGATCTGAGCCATCCCTTGAAGCGGCTGCGGCCCATTCCATCGGGACAGGTGTGGCTGCCGCTGGCGTATCTCGAATGGATCGCGCTGGGAGTGGCTGGGCTGGCCATGGCGGCGGCGGTGAACGTGCCGTTTTTGTGTTCGGCGGCCTGGTTGCTCGGCATGGGTCTGGTGTATAACGTGCCGCCCGTACGGTCGAAAGACCTGCCGTACGTCGACGTGTTGACCGAATCCGTCAATAACCCGATCCGGTTGCTGCTGGGCTGGTTTGCCGTCACTCGGGCGGAAGTGCCGCCGCTATCGCTGGTATTGTTCTATTGGATGATCGGCGCATTCTTCATGGCCAGCAAGCGTTTTGCCGAATACAGGTCGATTGCGCGGGCCACCGACGCCGGGGCATACCGCAAGTCGTTCAAGCATTACGACGACGACAAATTGCTGGTAAGCATGTTTTTTTACACGGCGGCGGCCGGCTTGTTTCTGGGCGTTTTTATCATCCATTATCACTTAGAGCTGGTCTTGTCGGTGCCGTTGATCGCTGGCTTCTTTGGCTGGTATCTGCGCGTAGCGCTAAAGCCGGACAGCCCCGTGCAGAATCCCGAAAAGCTTTATCGCGAGAAGGCGCTCATGGCCTACCTGGCGGTGTGTGTGACCGTGCTGGTGGTCCTGATGTTCATACGCGTGCCCGTGCTCTACGACTGTCTCAATGTAAAGCCGTCGGATGTGAAGGCGCTTTGGGAGTTCTGACAAGCCGGCGGGGTGGGGCACGGCGGTTCCGAACACGAACTAAAATGCAACCGATGCCTGCAGTATTCCTATGTGTGGTATAGCCGGCATCTTGTATCGCGACGGGGAGCGGCCCATCGAGCGCGCCGTGCTCAAGCAGATGGCTGATACCATCGCACATCGCGGTCCCGACGCCGAGGGCTTCTGGAGCGCGCCCGGTGTGGGGCTGGCGCACCGCCGCTTGTCGATCATCGACCCGTCGGGCGGCCAGCAACCACTAGGCAACGAAGACGACTCGATTCAAGTGGTCTTCAACGGCGAGATTTACAATTACCCCGAGCTGCGAGATGAGCTTGCCGCGCGGGGCCATCGCTTCCGCACCTCGAGCGACACCGAGGTGTTGGTTCACCTGTATGAGGAGCATAGCGAACGACTGGTCGGGCGGTTGCGCGGGATGTTCGCTTTCGCCCTTTGGGACGCTTGCCGGCGGCGACTGCTACTGGCCCGTGACCGTGTCGGGATCAAACCGCTCTATGTCTATCGTGACGGCGAGAAGTTGCTGTTTGGCTCCGAGCTTAAGGCCATCCTGGCTTATCCAGGCATCGACCGCGACATCGATTCCGAGGCGCTCGAAGATTACCTTGCCCTGGGCGTCGTGCCGGGCCACCGCTCGATCTTTCGGCGGCTCGAAAAACTGCGGCCAGCGCACACGCTGGTCATCGACAAAGAACATTGGGATGCACGGCCGCGGCGTTATTGGCAACTTCGCTTCGAGCCGGATTTGCGGCCGACCGCCGACGAGTGGCAGGAGGCCATCCGGGCCAAGCTGGCAGAGACGGTGCGGCAACACTTGCTGGCCGACGTGCCGGTCGGTGCGTTCCTCAGCGGCGGACTCGATTCGAGCTTGGTGGTCGCCTGTGCCGCGGAGGAGGCGCACGGGCCGTTGCAAACGTTTTCGATGGGATTTCGCGAAGCGGCGTTCAGCGAGCTGCCTTACGCGCGGCAAGTGGCCGAGGCGTTGGGCACGCGCCACCGCGAAGAAACCGTCACGCCCGACGCCGCGGCGATCGTCGAAGAACTTGCGTACTACTACGACGAGCCGTTCGCCGACTCATCGGCGTTGCCGACCTACCTGGTGTCGCGACTGGCTGCCCGTAGCGTCAAGGTGGTGCTGTCGGGCGACGGGGGCGACGAGGCGTTTGGCGGCTATGCCCGGTATGCCCACGATCTGAGCGAGGCGGCCATGCGTGCCTGGTTGCCCGGCTGGTTTCGCCGGCGGGCCCTGGGGCCGTTGGCCGCGGCGTGGCCCAAGGCCGATTGGTTGCCGCAATTGCTTCGCGCGAAAACGCGCTTGACCAATCTTTCGCTCGACGCCGATCGCGCCTACGCCAACAGTCTGGCGTTGTGCCGCCTGCCGCTGCGGCGCGATTTGCTGCCGCGGCCAATGGCAGCCCGGCTCAACGGCCACTGCGCCGAGGAGTTGATTGCCGGCGCGTTTGGCAGCGCTCCGCGCGGCGACGTGCTGTCGGGCATGCTGGCCGCCGACACCGCCACGCTGCTGCCCGATGCTTTTTTGACCAAGGTCGATCGGGCCAGCATGGCCTGTAGCCTGGAGGTGCGTCCGCCGCTGATCGATCACGAGGTGCTGGAACTCGCCGCCCGCATCCCTTCGCGGTTCAAGGTCCATCGCGGAGAAACCAAGTGGCTTTTGAAGCGCGCCTACGCGAAAACACTGCCGCGCGACGCGGTGTGGCGAGCCAAGCACGGGTTTGAGATTCCCGTCGATGCGTGGCTGCGCGGACCGTTGAGGGAGATGTTTGAAGACAGCGTTCTCAGCCGGACCGCGCGTGTGGCCGACCTGATCGACCAGCCTGCCGTCGAGCGGTTGTATCGGGCGCATCTGAGCAAAACCGGTCGGCATGGCGGCGTGCTGTGGGCCGCCTTGATGCTGGCGCGATGGTCCGATGTTTATTTAGCCGGGAATTGCCCGGCGCCGGTGTGTCAGCCATGCGGCTCATGAACGAATCGAATACCGCATTGGACTCCGCGGCAGAGATCGCCGCGACACCTTCTGCTGAAAGCGGCGCGTGGGGTGCGCCGATCATCGTGAAGCCCTCGCGGACTGCAACGGCCACGCGACAGCCCGTCGTCGTCGGCGTTCCCTATCCCAAGGGGATGCTTCGCGATCAGACCGCCGTTGCGCTGGTCGACCCGGCGGGACGGGATGTACCATCCCAATGTGAGGTATTGGCCAAATGGTCCGACGGAAGCGTTCAATGGCTGCTGGTCGACTTTCTGTTGCCATACGACGTCGGCTCCAAGTCGGTGTTTCGACTACGCGATAACCGGGGCGGCGTCAGCGAGTTCGAACCGCCTGCGGCGCCAAAAATACCGGTGACAATCATAAGCGAGGCGGCCGCAGAGTTCGTCGTCGCGGCAGGCGGGCTAGACTACCATATCAATCGCAGTCGGACGGCGCCCCTGCTTTCAATCGAAGGTCCCACAACGGCGGGGCGTGAGTTAGGTTCGCTGCGCGCCCGGCTCACGGATGCGCGGGGCCGCGCCCATGAGGCCGTCGTCGAGCGGTCGATGTTGGAAACCATCGGCTCCGTGCGAACGACGGTTTATCTAGAGGCCTTGTTTCCCAAGTGCCGGGGTCTCCGGCTGAAGTGCCGGCTCTGCTTTTTCGCCGACAGCGGACTCGTCCGCGTGCGACCGACCCTGCACAACCCGAACCGCGCCCGCCATCGCGGCGGACTGTGGGATCTTGGCGACGCGGGTTCGATTCTGTTTCGCGATTTCTCATTGTTGCTCGACCTGCCGGGTGGCGGCAGCCGAGTGGTCTGGCGGAGTGAGCCGGACGAGGACGTCCGCGAAGTGGCGGACTCGCAGGTCGAGGTTTATCAGGATTCGAGTGGCGGCGAAAACTGGCGCAGCCACAATCACGTAAATCGCGAGAGGCGCGTGCCGTGCCGTTTTCGCGGCTATCGCGAACAGACTTCCGGCGGCGAACGTCATGGGCTGCGCTCCAGTCCGACGATGGTCTTGGCGGCCGACAAGCTCCAGGCGGCGGTGGCAGTCCCAGAGTTCTGGCAACAGTTTCCCAAATTGATGTCCGCTGAACCAGGTCAAATTCGCGTCGGGCTGTGGCCGCGAGAGTGGGACGACTTGCACGAGTTGCAAGGAGGCGAACAGAAGACGCACACGGTCTGGTTTCGATTCGGCGCCGCGGCGGAGTTTGGCGACGGCTTTTGTCAGACTGGAAAGCCTGACCTACGCGCAACGGCCGGCGCATTGGCGTGGGTGCATACGCCGGCGGTGGGCCTGCCCGATCCACGCTGGACCGCGGAGACCAAAGCTCTGACGCCTTTTTTACCCGCCACCGACGATCCCGACGAACGGTTGCCGGCTCTGCTGTGGGACGCGATCGACGGCGAGCAAAATCTGCTGGCAAAACGCGAAATCATCGACGAGTACGGTTGGCGAAACTACGGCGACGTGTATGCCGATCATGAGAACGCCTATTATTCAGGGCCCAAACCGGTCATTTCGCACTATAACAATCAGTACGATTTTGTTTATGGCGCGTTGTTGCACTGGCTGCGGTCTGAGAACCGGGCCTGGATTGAGTTGGCAAAGCCTCTGGCACAGCACGTGATTGACGTCGATATTTACCATACCACGCAAGATCGCGCGGTTTACAGCGGCGGATTGTTCTGGCATACCGACCACTATTTCGACGCCGCGACCGCCACTCACCGAACCTTCTCGCGCGCCAACGCCACGTCCGAGCGCCTGTACGGCGGAGGCCCGTGCTGCGAACAAAACTATGCTACGGGCCTCTTGCACTATTTTTATCTGACGGGCGATCGACAGGCCCGCGAGGCGGTTGTCGGGCTGGCGGACTGGGTGGTGCGAATGGACGACGGACGCAATAACGTTTTCGGGTTGGTTGACAAGGGACCTTCGGGCGCGGCGACATGGACCTGCGAGCCTGGGTATCATGGCCCCGGCCGAGGCGCTGGTAACTCGGTCAATGTCTTGCTCGACGGCTGGCTGGCAACCGGCGAGCGCCGCTACCTAAATGTTGCGGAAACGCTGATCCGCCGTGTGGTCCATCCGGCCGACGAAATCGCCTCGGGCGACTTGTTGAATGTCGAACGACGCTGGAGCTATACGCTGTTTTTCGTAGCTCTGGCCCGCTATCTGGACCTGAAAGCGGAAGCCGGCGAGCTGGACCCAATGTACTGCTACGCCCAGGCCAGCCTGGTGCATTATGCTCGGTGGATGTTCCAAAATGAGCGCCGGTATTTCGACCGTCCAGAGCAATTGCAATATCCGACCGAAACCTGGGCCGCTCAGGAGTTTCACAAGGCGAACGTCCTGCGGCTGGCGGCGAGTCATGCAGAGCAGCCGTGGCGGTCGCAATTGCTGGCGCGCGGACATGAACTCGCCGACGCTGCCTGGCGCGATTTGCAATCGTTTCCGTCGCGAACGGTTACACGGGCCATCGCCATCATGCTGACGGCTGGCCTGCGCGATTGCATGCTTCGTGTTCAAGACGCTCCTCGCATGCCTGAGGCGCGGCACGAACACGATTTCGGAAAGCCTCAACAATTCGTACCACAACGCACGAGGGTGCTCGAACAACTCAAGAGCGTCCGCGGCATCGCACGGGCGGCCGCCTGTTTGCTCCGGCCGCGAGTAGTGCGGAGGGCCATTGCGTTGAGCACACGATCGTTCCGCGCACGGTGAATTCGAGACGACGATTGGCGGCAGCGCCTACAATCTGTCAACTGTTGCATAGCCTGGTGGTGGGGGGCGGCGAAGTGCTGGCGGCGCACATCGCGCGGCGGCTGGGGGCGCGGTATCGGTTCGTCTTCGTCTGCCTCGATCAACTGGGCACGCTGGGCGAGGCGTTGCAAGCCGAAGGCATGCCCGTTCACGTGGTTGGGCGCAGGCCCGGAGTCGATTGGGGCTGCGCGGTCCAACTGGCGCGCGTGCTGCGACGCGAGCGTGTGGACCTGCTGCACGCACATCAATACGCTCCCTTTTTTTACGGCGCTACGGCGCGCTGGTTCTCACGTCGCGTACCACTAGTATTCACGGAACATGGGCGGCTGTTTCCCGACTACCGCCGGCCGAAGCGGGTCTGGGCAAATCGATTTCTGCTGGGACGACACGACCGCGTAATCGGCGTGGGAAAAGCGGTGCGTCAAGCGCTTGTGGCGAACGAAGGGTTAGCCGAGCGCCGCGTGGACGTGATTTATAATGGTATCGATCTGCTCGCGTATCGCAATGGCGCGGCAGCGCACCGCGAGGCGCTACGGCGTGAGTGGGGTTGCCAGCCGGACAGCCTGGTGATCACGCAGGTCGCGCGGCTCGATCCGCTCAAGGACCATGCGACAGCGATTCGCGCGTTCGAGCGGGTTCATGCGGTCCTGCCGAATTCATTCCTAGTTCTTGTCGGCGAAGGTCCGGACCGCGCCAGGATTGAATCGGAAATCGCGGCCAAGCGGTGTCGCGCCAACATTCGCCTTTTAGGTTTGCGAAACGACGTCCCAACCATTCTGGCGGCTGCCGATTTGTTCTGGTTGACGAGCGTCAGCGAAGGAATTCCGTTGACTTTGATCGAGGCCATGGCCGCGGGCCTGCCGGTCGTTTCGACCAACGTGGGCGGCGTGGCCGAAGTGGTGCAAGCCGACGAGACGGGGATTTTGGTTCCGGCTGGCGATGATGCCGGCCTCGCCGCAGCCGTGTTGCACATCACGCGCGATTCGAAGGCGCGTGCGCGGATGGCGGAAGCCGGCTGCCGTCGCGCCAACGAAAAATTCTCTGACGAGCACATGCTGTGCGCGTACGATCGACTTTACCAGGAACTGCTCGGTGATTAGTCCGCCCATTTCCGGTCTGCCGCTTTTGGTTTTCGCCGACGATTGGGGTCGGCACCCGTCGAGTTGCCAGCACTTGATCGCCCAGTTGTTGCCACGTCGCCAGGTGACTTGGGTAAATACCATCGCCATGCGGCCACCGCGGCTCGATTGGACGACGCTCAGCCGTGGTGGCCAAAAAATCGGCAGTTGGCTCCGCAGGCCCGCTTCCCGGGGCGCACTGCCCGAAAATCTGCGGGTCGCCAACCCGCTCATGTGGCCGTGGCTGACCCGGTCGTTCGATCGCCGGCTCAACCGATCGCTGTTGTGCAAGCAATTATTGCCGCTGGTCCGCAATCAGCCGGCGCCGCTTATTGGCGTAACGACGCTGCCCATTGTCGCCGATTTGATGGATGATCTGCCCGTCGCGCGGTGGATCTATTATTGCGTGGACGACTTCAGCCAGTGGCCGGGCCTCGATTCACGCACGATGGAAGCCCAAGAGCGACGGGTCGTCGAGCGGGCCGACGTCGTGATCGCCGTGAGCGAAGTATTGGCGGAGCGAATGGCGTCGATGGGCCGCGCCGCCGAATTGTTGTCCCACGGCGTGGATCTGGATCATTGGCTGTGTCCGATTGAGGCAGCCCCGTTGCCAATCCTCGCGGGCCTCGAACGGCCGCTCGTTGTTTTTTGGGGTTTGATCGACCGGCGGCTCGATGTAAAGATCCTGCGGCGAACGGCTGCCGAAATGGATCGCGGAACCTTGCTGCTCGTGGGGCCGGAGCAAAACGCCGATCCCGAGCTGGCCGGCATTCCGCGGCTGGTCCGTCGTCCGTCCCTCGGCTTCTACGAGCTACCGCGACTGGCCCACGAAGCCGCGGTGTTGGTGATGCCGTATGCCGAGCTGCCGGTGACTCGCGCGATGCAGCCTCTAAAACTCAAGGAGTACCTGGCCACCGGAAAGCCGACCGTCGTCCGCGATTTGCCGGCGGCGCGGGAGTGGGCCGATGCACTCGATCTGGCATCCTCACCCGATGCCTTTGCCGCAGCGGTCGTTCAGCGAATAAGCGGCGGTTTGGACGAGAGACAGCGACGAGCTCGCGTCAGGCTGAGGGATGAAAGCTGGTCGGACAAGGCGCGGCGGTTCGAAGAACTGATTGCCGGCACGCCACTTCGTGGGGCGTCCGTCGCACCCGAATACGTGCATGCTGTCGCCGAGGCATGAGTAGCTCTATCCTTCCATATCCGCCACAAGCCGTCCAAGAGGCTCGCCGCAGCGCCGAAGCTTCCGAGCCCGTCATCCTGCATACCCGGGTGGTCTGCGGCACCGGGGGAGGACCGGACAAGACGATCTTGAACTCTTCTCGATTCCTCGAGCCGCACGGATATCGAGTCCTCTGCGCCTATATGTATCCGCCCGAGGATCCCGGCTTCGCACAACTGCAAAAGCGGGCCGATGCCTGCCGGGCGCAGGTCATCGGTGTTCTCGATCGTGGTCCACTTGACGTCGGCGTCGCGCGACAACTTCTACGGCTCTGCCGCCGGGAGAAGGTGGCTGTTTGGCATGGGCATGATTACAAGAGTAACCTCTTGGGCGTCTTGTTGAAGCGGTTCTGGCCGATGCGCCTGGTCACCACGGCCCACGGCTGGGTGCAGTTTACACACCGCACCCCGCTTTATTACGCCATCGACCGGCTCAGTTTGCGATTCTATGACCGAATTATTTGCGTGTCGGACGATTTGCGGCAAACCTGCGTTGCAAGCGGAGTGCCGGCCGCGCGATGCAGCGTGATTGAAAATGCGATCGACGCAGAGCAGTTTGCTCGGCGCGTTCCCCGTCACGAACTGAAGCGGCGGCTCGGTTTCACGCCCGAGCGGCTGCTGATTGGGGCGGTGGGCCGACTGTCTGACGAAAAAGCATTCGACCGATTGATTGCGGCCTTCGATAAGCTCTTGTCGTCGGGCCTCGACGCCGAACTGTGCATTGTGGGCGAAGGCAGCGAGCGCACTAGGCTCGAACACCAGATCGCACAACTTGCCCGGGGCGATCGCGTTCGTCTGGCGGGCTTCCAATCCGACACGCTCGATTGGTATGGGGCCATGGATGTCTATGCGTTGAGCAGCCTGCGCGAAGGACTGCCGAATGTTTTATTGGAGGCCATGGCGATGGAGGTGCCCATTGTCGCCACCGACATCGCGGGGGTGCCGCGGCTCATTAACGATCGGAAGAACGGACTTTTGGTGCGGCCCGATGATGTCAACGCGTTGTCACAAGCGCTGGCGGAATTGCTGCGCGATCCAGCGCTGCGCGAGCGGCTTGCTTCCGCCGGGCGCGAAACGGTGGATACTCGGTATAGCTTCCGCCGCCGCATGGAAAAAATCCGCGCGGTGTATGACGAATTGCTGAGCGAAACGTGCGCTTCACCGTAACCGTCGATACCGAAGAAGAATGGGACTGGGCCTCCGGTTGGCCCACCGGGCGGCCCAGCGTCACCAATATCGACGCGCTGCCGCGGTTTCAGGATCTCTGCGCGAAATACGGCGTCCGGCCAACCTACTTCGTCGATCTGGCAGTGCTCGACGATTGCCGGGCCAGGCAGACGATCCTCGAAGTGGCGAGCGGGCCGGGCGTTGAACTGGGCATGCACATCCATCCGTGGAATACCCCGCCGATCATGGACGCTCGATCAACAAACGCCCGCGACACTTTTTTACATAATCTTCGAGACGACCTCATCGCGGCAAAACTGACCAACGTCTACCAACGCTTCAGCGAGATCGGCATGCGGCCCACCAGCTTCCGCGGCGGACGTTACTCGAGCGGCGGGCAGGTCACCCGCTTTCTTCAGCGGCACGCGTTCTGGGCCGATGCTTCTGTGTTGCCGCTGACGACCTGGCCCGACGACGGCGCACCCGATTATCGCCAGCGGGGCTTACTGCCCAAGCGACTGCCCTCCCACGAACAAGGCGGACCGCCACTCTGGGAAATCCCGCTGACCCTAGCATTCAACCGCTGGCCGCTCGGCTTTTGGCGACGATGCTACGAGTTGGTCGAAAACAGTTGGCTCGGCAAGCTGCACCTGATCGGCATCGCCGAGCGGTTGCGGCTCATCCGCCGGATTTGGATGAACTTCGAGTCGCCGCTGGGCGAGCACATGCTCGACTTTTTGCCAGTCGCTCGGCGCTTAGCGTTGCGGCACATTTGTTTTACCGTTCATAGCTCTTCTCTGATGGCCGGTAAGGGACCGTACACGCGCACCGCTGGCGACGAACAACGGATCTTCGGCCTCATCGAGCGCGTGTTCGCAAAACTGGCGGCATCGGCCGAATTTGTTCCCGTTACCACAACCGAACTCGCACAACAATTGGAGGGCGAATATCATGCGTGTGCTCGGAATTAGTCCACTCGACAAAGACGCCACAGCGTCGTTCATGGAAGACGGCCAAGTCGTCTTCGCCTGCGCGGAAGAGCGGCTGTCGCGCGTGAAGCTGCAAGACGGCTTTCCACACCGGGCCGTGCAGCTTGGACTGGCCCGCACCGGCTGGGATCCCGCCTCGATCGACGTGGCAGCCTATGCCTTTTTCGACGGCGACGAAGAAGCCCGGCTGATCGCAGAGGCGATCTCCTGCGATACGCAACGGCACCGGTCGACATCCACTGCCGCTTCGCTCGCCAAGATGCGGCAGGCTCGGCGGGGATACCGCGTCAATCGCAGCGTGCGCGTACACGGGCTGGACCGCGAGTCCGACGAATTCGTGCCGCCCAAGCCGCTCGCTAAGCGTATGGTCTACCATATGGTGTCGACTTATCCGCGGCTCGATTACCTGACGCATCGCCGCTTTCTGGCCAACTGGCAGCGCGAGGCCGTTGCCGATCATCGCCTGCGCACCCGGCAACTCGCCGAAGGGCTGGCCCAGTACGGGCTGAGCGGCAAACTGCGGCGTTTCAACCATCACGATACGCACGCCGCCAACGCCTTCTACGCTTCGGGCTTCGACGAGGCGCTGCTGGTCACGTTCGACGGTTACGGTTCGGGCAACTGCGGCGGCGTCTACGTCGGAAGCGACAAGGGCATTCGCTTGCTGCACCGCTTTCGTTTTCCCAACTCGCTGGGCATGTTTTACGAATTCGTCACCAGCGGGCTGGGGTTCAGGGCCGGACGCCACGAGGGAAAGATCGTGGGGCTGGCGGCCTATGGCAATCCCGAGGTACTTGGCCCGGCCTTGCGTGAGCGGTTTGATTGTCGTGACGGCGACATCGTGATGCGGGCCAGCCAGAATTATTTCTTCACGCGGGAGCTCGCCCAGCACTTCGCCAAACGGGACGTCGCCGCGGCCTATCAACGCGTGCTCGAACAGGTTGGCGCTCAAACCGTGGCCTATTGGCTGAAGCAGACCGGGCTGAGCAAAGTGGCGATGTCGGGTGGCGTACACGCCAACGTCAAATTTAACCAGCGGATTCGTGAAATTCCCGGCCTCGAGGAAGTTTTTATTTACCCGAACATGGGCGATGGCGGCTGCGGCACAGGCGCGGCGATGCTGGCTTTTGGCCCGGCGATGCCCAGCGGTGGTCCGATTGAAAATGTCTACCATGGCCCCGGCTACTCCGACGCGGAGATCGAGGCCGCCCTCGACGCCGCGGGGCTGGCGTTTGAGCGCTCGCACGACATCGAAGACGCCATCGTCCGGTTGCTGGCCCAAGACCGCATCGTTGGCCGCTTTAATGGGCGAATGGAATACGGACCGCGCGCACTAGGCAACCGCTCGATTCTCTATCCAGCGCACGATCCCGAAGTCAATCAATGGCTGAACCATCAGTTGGGTCGCACTGAGTTCATGCCGTTTGCCCCGGCCGCGTTGGCCAGCGAGGCGCACCGGCTGTTTCATAATCTTTCGGGTTGTGAAAAAACGTCGGAGTTCATGACGGTCACCTTCGATTGCACGAACGAAATGAAGCGAACCTGCCCGGCCGCGGTCCATGTCGATGGCACCGCTCGGCCCCAGTTGGTCAGCGAACACACGAACCCCAGCTTCCATCGCATTCTGCGCGGTTACCACGAGATGACGGGCACTGCCGCGCTGATCAATACCAGCTTCAACATGCACGAAGAACCGATCGTCTGTACGCCGGCTGATGCGGTTCGGGCGTTTTTGCAGGGGCGGCTGGATTACCTGGCCATCGGCTCATATCTCGTGCCGCATCCCCGTCTGGCCGAAATCCGCACCGAACGCCAAGCGGTGGCGATGAAGGCGTAACGCAACACTTGGCGGAGAACATGACCGGAATTCTCGCCTTTAAAACCATGACTGCAACAAGTGCGGTTGATGCCGATGTTGGGACTCGCCAGCTCGTCCCGCCCTACCGCCACGCCGGGTGTGGGTACGAACGCGCTTAGTGCCAACCCGACCCCGCCGCAAATCACGGTCAGTGATGGCGCGCCCACGATCGAGCAAATCCGGCCGCTGCTGGCGCCGACGGGGGCGGCGGTTTGCCCTCACCATCTTCCCGCCTGGCCAGCCATCTTGCGCGACGGCCTCGGCCACTGGCCGTATTGGCTCATGGCCCATCAAGGCGGCCAGCTTGCGGGGTGCCTGCCGCTGGCACTCGTAAGCAGCCGGCTTTTTGGCAGGTTTCTGGTCAGCCTGCCGTATCTCAATTCTGCCGGGGTGTTGGCCGATGACGCCACGGTGGCAACATCGCTGGTCGACCGTGCCGTGCAACTGGCCGATGAGCTCGACGTTCGCTATCTCGAACTGCGGCACGAAGTGCGCATCGAGCATCCGGCCTTGACCAGCGAACTGACCTCGAAGGTCCACATGCGCCTGCCGCTGCCCGACTCGGCCGACGCACTGTGGCATCAGCTCAAGGCCAAGGTGCGTAACCAGGTGCGCAAGGGCCAAGAGCCGGGGTTCCGCGTCGCCTGGGGCGGCGTCGACCGGCTCGATGATTTTTACGCCGTCTTCAGCCGCAACATGCGTGATCTGGGCACGCCCGTCTATGGCCGCCGCTTGTTCCAAGCAATCCTTCAGCAATTGTCCGAGCGGGCCGAACTGTGTGTGGTTTCCGATGGACCGCGGCCCATCGCCGCCGCGCTGCTGGTGCATGGCGACCGCAGCACCGAGGTGCCCAGCGCCAGCTCGCTGCGCGAATACAACTCGGCCAATGCCAACATGCTGATGTACTGGCAACTGCTGGTCGGGACAATCGAACGCGGGCAGCAGGTTTTCGACTTCGGCCGCAGCACGATCGACAGCGGCACGTTTCGCTTCAAGCGGCAATGGGGGGCCGAGCCGAGCCCGGCGGTCTGGCAATACTATGTGCGGCGCGGCGGCGGCGGCGGCGACATGCGTCCCGACAACGCGCGTTATGCCCGCCGCGTGCGCGTTTGGCAGCGCCTGCCCGTCTGGCTCACCCGCCTCATCGGCCCGCCAATCGTCCGCGGCATTCCGTAATGCTCGTAGGGCAGGTTTTCGGCGCGACGGATGCCGTGGCGCCAAGCGCCGGCGTCTATCGCGGCCGACAGCCACCGAATCCGCGGTGGAGCACTTCGCCTTGTATAAAAAGCCCTACCTGTTGCTGGCCGCCGGCTTCACGGCGCTCGCGGTTTACGGCTCGTTGGTGCCGCTGGCCTGGCATCCGCTGCCGCTGGCCGGCGCCGTCGAGCGATTCCAAGAACTGCTGTGGCGGCTTAGCTTTGAATCGCGCACGGATTGGGCCACGAACGTGCTGTTGTTCGTGCCGATCGGGTTTTGCTGGCTAGGCGCTGCCGCGTGCGACCGACCGGGCTGGCGGCGCGCCGCGGCCGGCGCACCGCTGGTCATGCTCGCTTGCGGTTGGTTTAGCGTCGCGATTGAATTCGCCCAGACCTGGTTTCCGCCGCGCGTGCCTTCGCCCAACGACATCGCCGCCCAATGTCTGGGCGCGGCGCTGGGAACCATTCTTTGGCTGGCGCGCGGCCAAGCCCTCACCACCTGGGTCCGTTCGTTCAAATCATCCGACCGATCCAGCGGCCGCTTTGATCGGTTCTTGCATGTATATCTGCTCGGCTTCGTCATTTATTCGCTGCTGCCGTTCGATCTGACGATTCGCCCGGCGGAGGTCTGGCAGAAATATCGCGAAGGCAAAATCTGTCTTGTACCCTTCGCACACGTGCGCCTCGACGCGATGGGCTGGTACGACCTGGCCAGCGATGTTCTTCTCTATATACCTATTGGGGCGGCGGCTGCGACGTTGGGTACAAGCCGCCGCCAGCCGTTGCGGGGCGTGTGGCGCAGCATCGCCTGGGGAATGCTGAACGCCTGTGGTATCGAAGCAGGCCAGCTCTTGGTCATGAGTCGATACACCGACGTCACGCAGTTGATACTTGCGGCGGCGGGCGTTGCCGCGGGGGTCTTGGCGGCCCGGCACTGGCTGAATCGGTGCCCGGTACAAAAACTCGCCGACCGGCCCCAGTCCGCCGCCGCACGTTGGATCTGGCCGGCGGCCGCGATGGTGTATGGCGCGTTTCTGCTGTGGTTTTTCTGGTCGCCGTTTCATTGGATTTCGGGTGCCGGGTTGATCGAAGCGCGGCGGCAGAACTTTTTTGAAGTTCCATTCAGCAACTTGTTTTGCGGCACTGAGTTGAATGCCGCCACCCAAGTGATGCGCAAGGGAGCGATGTTCGGGCTGCTGGGCGCCATGCTGCCGCAAATTGCGAGTTCATGGACAGCGTCGAAAGCCGGGTATCGCAGGCTGCTGGCTGCGCTGTTGGTCGTGATGGCCGCTTTCGCCCTGACGATTGAGTTCGGCCAAATCTGGCTCGCCGATTCCACGCCGAGCTTTTCCGACGTGCTGCTTTATGCGATCGGCGCCCTGTCCGGCGTTTCGCTGGCTGGCAACCATCGGAGGATGGCCTTCCAAGACCGTCCCGGGTGAAGCGATTGTAAAAATAGGGGATAGCCGGCCCATTCCGCCCAGTTCACGGAATCCGTCTAGAATTTGCTTGACAAGCCGGGAAACCCAGGTAAGATCACTCGTTGAATAGGGGTGGAAACGTCGTTGGGGGCGCCAATGAAAACCGCACTGCCGCTACCTCATCCATGCCCGCGCCAAAGACCATCTTGGCGAAGTTACGCCCCTGCGGCCCATTCTGCGCGGCCGCGGCAATCGCTTTGGCGCTACTGGCTGGCTTCGGGTCAGCCGCGCAAGCGGGCGTGATCGTCAGAATCGACGCCGCCGATCTGGTGACGTCCGTTGAGCTGTCCGCAGCCGAGCAGTCCAATGGCGGCGCTCCGTCGTCCGAGGGCCGCTTGTCTCTCTTGGCAGAGCACCTCCTCTATGGTTCCGGTGCGGAGCAGTCGAGCGGTCCCCAATCGGGCACCTCGACGTCGCTCTCGCCTCAGGGATCTTCGGCCGCGCTTCCGCCGATCGACGATGCTGCTCGGGTGGGCGGCCAATGGCGCTGCCTGACCGAGCTTGACGAGCCGCGCGTTCTGCGCGACGCGCTGGATTCGGTCTTTCATCCTCCTCGCGGCGAAAGTTGAACTGTGTTCCTGCGCGCATGTCGCTTCGACGTGCGGCCTGTGAGTTCAGCTTTCCCTTTTTATTTTAGACTAGGAGGATGACTCGATGTCATCAATCGCGTTGAGACGGCAATTCCAGAAAATCCACGCCCCCGCGGCGATTGTGGCGACAGTTGCGGTGGCATTGTTCGCGGTGTTCTGCCCCGCGGCACGCGCGGACTTTGTAACCTTCGCCACACCTTCCGGTGACAAGTCTGCCAGCGCAGTTTTTACCCTGGCCGGCGATCTTCTAACCATCAAGGTGACGAACACGTCTACCCCAACAGGCGGTGCATCGACCACTGGCGGTGGACAGATAGTGACCGAGCTGATGTTTGATACGAACCTTGGGAGCAGCCTTACCCCGGACATCGACGCCAGCGGATCCGCAGCAACGGCATCGGCGATTCTCGGCTCGTATCCGTCTGGAATTACCTCCATCGGTGCCAACTGGGCGATCGAGGGAACAAGTTCTGGCGCGCCGCAGAACACTGTCATTTCGTCGACGGGGGTCGATGACGACGGTAACCCGCGCTCGGGCTACTTTGCCACGGTGCCTAAAACTCCTCTCGATGGTCCGAACTTCGGCATTGCTGCCGATAGCTACGGTTCCGATTTAGCCAATGGTTTCACGATCCTTGCTCAGAACAGCATTACGTTTTCGCTCATTGCCAAGTCGTTCTCGTTGAGCGACCTTGGCAACAAGGTGACGTTTGTTTTTGGAACCGGTGGCAGCGATACATCATTGATCACTGGCACTCCAATGCCTGGCCCCAGCCCCGTGCCTGAGCCAACCTCGCTGACCCTCTGGAGCCTGATGGGCCTGGCGGGAGTCACCTACGCCCGCCGCAAAAAGCGAGCAGCGTCGTACGTCGAGCCAGCGGTTGTGGAACGATTTGTGACCGTTTCAGATTCGCTGATCTGAGATCTCCGCAACGTCGGACCCGCCCCCGCGTGGCATGGCGGGAGACCCGCGGTCGACGCGATGGCAATTACAGTCCCGCATGGCGCAACCGCTCGCTCGTCGCATGGCAGGCTTCGGCACATTGCTGCGCTTGAGCGTCTTGCGGCAGGAACGGCTGGCACGCTGTGGCCAGCGACTCGCAGGCGGAGGCGCAGGCTTCTACCGCCTTGGCGTGCCACGCGCCGCCGGGACCGGTCAGTTCAGACCAGTGGGCGCAAAACGAGTCCTGACACTCGACCGCCGCGTGCAATAGTGCGGCGTACGATTCGTCGCCTTGCTCAAGATTCGCCAGGCAGTGGGCGATGGTCTCGCCGCAGGCGTCGACGCAGTGTTGCATGATGCGCTCGTTGAGTTGCTCGCGCGAAGGGCGCGGCGCCGGGCCGGCGGAGGTTTCGGGCGTCTGCCACGCCGCTCCGCCCTGCTGCCCGCGGCTGCCGGCATCGGTCATGTTTTTGATGTCCGGCGTCTCGCCCGTTTCGGCTTTCCTTGGTTCAGGAGTCACTGTTCCGTCCTACCAAAGATCCGATAATTGTCAACTTCGCCCGGGCACCGCCAAAGGCAAAGGCTCTGCCCCAGTAGCCGGGCCATAGGGGTGGCGCTGCCCACCGTACGCGGCCTGCCAACTTCAAGCTTGGCAAATCGCCTACGCTGTCTTCGCAAAGTACTCGTCGGTGGCCGCAATGGCGGCGAACACGGCGTCGTTGCTCGTGCCGTGAGCCAATTGCGCGGCGTAGAACGACTGGGCCGGGGCTTCGGCGGGGCGGTCCAATAAAAGCTCAAAATCTTCGGTCACCAGCACGTGGCGATACTCGGCACTGCCGAACACCTGGTCGGCGACCGCCACGCGGCCCTCGTGCGCGAGCTGCTGCTGGAAGTAATTCAGATCCTGCGAAGCAATCGGCCGTCCCAGCACGTCGCGGAACATCGCGGTGACAAAGCCACTGTTCGTGCCACCCCCCTGGCTGGCGTAGTATTCCGGCGAGGCGACGATCGTGGCCGCCACCTGATCGAGCGTTGCGCCGCCGGCTAGCGCCGAGACGAAATTATCGAGCCCCTGCGGATCGGCCGCGCGGTGCAGGTATTTGGCATAGAGCGCTTCGACCTGGGTGTGATAATACTCGTGGTCGGGCCCGGCTTGCTCGATCTGCAGGACGATTTGCGATGGCTTTTCTCCCGCCGCGGCCTGCTGGGTCCAATAGGCCAACGCGCCGGGATCCACCCCCCGGCCCAGCAAGTCGCGGTAGACTTCGCTGATCCATCGCTGCGTGGCCGTGCCCTGAATGCCACCGGGCAGCGGCTCTTCCGCAATCTTGGCGGTCGAGTGGACGGTGGCCGCTCCGCTGGCGGGCACAGCCGACTCGTCGGTGATGGTGACGGTTACCGTGAAGGTACCTTCGTCGAGATAGGTATGGGCGCCGAGCACTTGGTATCCCGTGCCCGCCGGTGAGGCGGCGACCACGGTGCCGGGCGAGAACGTGCCATCGCCCCAGGCAATCTGGGCGCTGAAGCCCGTGGTGGCTTCCAGGTTCGAGCCGTGCGTGAATGTGGCCACGATCGCCTGGGGCGCGGCTGGGTTTGCCGATCCCGTTACTGTGCCGAGCGCCACGCGCTCCTGGCCGGTGATTGAGACGGCGGCGCCCGTCAGCGCCGGCTCAGTGACGGTGACGCTGCTGGTGGCCGTGGCGGTCGCTCCGCCAGCGTCGGCAATCTTGGCCGTGATGGTGTAGGCGCCGTCCTCAGCGTAAGCGTGCGAGCCGGAAACATAGAACGCGCCGGCGGGCGCCCCTGAGATGGGTGACGCTGCCGGCGGCGGTCCCGCGGTGACAGCTCCTGTGGTGCTTGAACCATCGCCCCAGTCGATCGTCGCGGTATAGTCGCTCACGGTGCCGTTGGGATCGGCATCGGTGAACGTCGCCACCACGGCGGGTGTTAGAACGGTTGCCTCTGGGACGCTTAACGTGGTGCCGGTCGCGGTGAGCGGCGCGTCGTCGATCGGCAGACTGGAGGCCTGCGAGGTTCCGCCGCCCGGGCCGGGTGTGACCACGGTGATCGAGCCAGTGCCCTCTTCACTGATGGCGGCGGCGGGCACGACGGCGGTGAGCTGGATGCCGCTTACAAACGTGGTGGTCAGCGGCTGGCCGTTGAACTGCACGGTCGAGCCGTTGACAAAGCCCGTGCCGTTGACCGTGATCGTGGTATCTGGGCTTCCTTCGACCAATCGCGAGGGGCTGACGCTGGTCAAGGCCGGCGTGGCGTTCACCGCGGTCAGCACTACGTCGTTGCCGTCGCCGCCCGCGTAGCTGATGGTGAACTGGGCGTTGCCCAAGGCGACGTGAGCGCCTTCGGGCAGGCCCGCGAACGTGCCGGAAATCGGGTTCGCGCTGGTGTTGTTAATGATCTCGAAGGTCTGCCCCGCGGTGGGTGTGAAAGCATCGGTGCCCGTCAACGCCGCCCCGTTGAGGTTCACACCGTTGCTGGCGACGAGTTGGCTGTAACCGGTTCCCGGCGTTGTGCCGCTGATACCGACGTTGAAGGTGCCGCTGCCGTCCAACGTTGCCGAGGTAACCGTCAAGGTTCCCGCGCTGTCGCTGGGCGCGATGCCAGCACCTGTGCCCGTCGCATTCACGGCGGCGTTGACAACTCCCGCGCCGGAAAGAGTACCGGTGTTTGCCACGGCCAGAGTGGAGCTCAAAATGGGCATGACGACCGGCGTAGGCACCAGGTTGATGCCATTGGGTGCGGTAAGCGTGCCACCCGCCAAGGCAACTCCACCCAGCACCGCCGCGTCGGAGGTCGATAAGGTGACGGTTTGTGCCCCGACGTTTAGCGCGCTCGCGGTGTTGATCGCGCCAGCCGTTCCGTCGCCGAGGGTCAGCGGCCCCGTGGCCGCAAGGGTGCCTTGGACTCCGCTGATCGGCCCGCTCACAGTGCCGCTTACCGCGACCACCACGTTCGTATTCAGATCGATGCCCTCGTTGTAGACGCCGTTGAGCACGGTCACGGTGCCGCCTGCGGCGACGTCTTGAATGCCTTCGTTGATCCGCCCGGTGGCGCCAAACTGCGGGCTGATGGCAGCGGGGGCAACCGTCAGCGCCGAGAAATCGGGCTGAAAGCCCGGCGTGGTGGGCGAAGAGTCGGCGCCACTGTTGAGCCAGGGCGTGAAATCAATCTGGCCGGGCGTGGTCGAGATGACCGAGGCGGCGACCACTGCGGAATCGGCCGAGCCCCACCAGTTGGCCGAGGCGTCGACGGTGTTCCCCGAATTGAGGTCGCGGAACACGAGCATGTTGTGCGTGTTGCTCGTGATACTGTTGCCGGTGACCACCACGCCCGTGGGCGCGGTCGTGAGGTCGCCGATCAGAATAGCCGCCAGCGTGGCGGTGTTGTTGTGCACGTAATTGTTCGCGATCGTGTCGCCGCCGTTGGAATGCTCTACGTAAATGGCAGCGTTATCGCTCGACGAATTATAGACTTCGTTGCCCTTTACCAGCGTGTTGCTGGCATCGATGGTGATGCCGTCTTCGACGACATCGTGAACCACATTGTCGAGCACCGAGCCGCCGGTCAGAGCGCGATCCGCCCCATTCTTCGCACCGACCTTAATGGCGTCGTTGCCGCCAAAGTTGTAAATCAGGTTGCCTTGAAAGGTGACGTTGAGATCGGTGGCGAAGGGAACGGCGTACGCGTAGAGCGCCGAATTCGAGGTGCCGTTGGACCCCAGATCGTGAACTTCGTTGTCACGGACCACAGCGCCGGGCGAGCTGCCAGCGGCGCCGCTGCCAATCTCGACGCCGGTGTCGCGCACGTCGTAAATGTCGTTGTTTTTCACGACACCGCCGGTGATTCCTTGAAAGCGAATGCCCTTGCCGCCGGAGGGATTAAGGGCGTGATGTACAAAGTTGTCGAGAACCTGCGCGTTCGAGTAGACCGCCGCGGGATTGGTGTCGATGACCTCATCGAGCGTGTTGCGCAGGTCGAAGTCGTTGATCGTGACGTTGTTGGCCGCGATCATAAACGTGTCGGCCACGGTGCCGCCGCCATCGAGCACCGCTTCGTCCGGCCCGCCCTCGACGCGCGTCGAACCAGCGCTGGGCCGTGGATCGACATCGGCCTGCGGGCCGAGAATTGTCAACGGCGTGGTGACATTCACGGCGGCGGAGAGTTGATACAGCCCCGCTGCCACGCGAATGGTGTCGCCCGACGAGGCCGCGCTGACGGCGGTCTGGATGTCGTTGAAGGCGTTCGTGCCATAGGTCAGGCCGGCTTGTTGGTCGGGATTCCCCGCGTCCCAGGTAACCGTATCACCGCTGCTGAGGCCCGCGGGTGCAACATCGCTGGTGATGCTGAACGACGGTGCGACGTAGAGCGTGGCCAACACGCGTCGGCTTTCGAGCAGCTCGACGGACCGGGCAGCCAGGGCGCTGCGCCGCGCTTTCAGCGAGCCGGAACGCTTGATCGAGCGGCGCGAGGCCGTTCGGCGACGGCTAGAAAAAAAAGAAGCGGGCAGGGAAGTAAGTCTTGGGTGCATGTCAGGCGCCTTGCCTCAAGGGTGAGAGAATCGCGGGGCGAATCATAGCCGGTGAATCAACGAGCGTCCTTCGCTCGCGCGGAGCGTCCGCAAACTTATCAATCTCCCATAGTAGGCGCGACGTCGGGGCTGTCAACGAAAAAATGGGGACGCGCAACGAGGAACCGATCGCCGCGCCCGTCGCGCACAATTCACTTGACATGCACGTATTCCTGGTTACTCTGTTTTAATTGCCGCAAACTCGGCAAAGGCAGCGCTACGACCGGCGCTCGCCTGGGCAGGATTCAGACGTCGCCGTTGCCGCACGATACGGTAAGGGCGGTGCCAAGACGGCTTCGGCATCCGCTCAGGCTCATGCCGCGAAGAAGCTACCTCGGGCGTGCGATACGCCCTTGCGATCGGCCGACAGAGCCATTTGCCGGAACGACGCCGCTCGCCGGAACTACGGAACAGAGAATTGATTCGGGAAGGCTGTGTTATGCCACCCACGGGCACGAAGTGCGCGCCGGTTGTCTTCAATCGTTCCACCGCGCAGCCCAGTAGGCCGAAGGACTGCGCGTGAAACGGGGGCGAAATAAAACCTCACAGCGGCGACACCCAGCGGCGCAGTCGGTGTCGTTGATTTCCGAGGGGCCCAAGCAGCCGGCCAAACCGTCGATGCCCGGCGGCCTGGGGCCCAACTCCGCCACTTTTACGCGAAGGCCGAGTGCCGGCTGGCAACGGCCGGCCGGCTGGCGACGCCCCGAATTGTTGGTTGGCGGAGCAGCCCTCATGGCGGCCTTTGCTTGGTCGTATGGGCCGGTGCTGGTCAAACTGTGGCGAATTTGGGGCTCTCAGCCTGACTACTCGCACGGCTATTTGGTCATCCCTGCCGCGGCCTATTTCGCCTGGGCCCGGCGCGCGGTATGTCCGCCGCTGGCTTTTCGCTGGAACGCGCTGGGGTTCCTCTTGTTGCTACTTTCTGCCGCGCTGCGCGCGGCGAACAGCCTGCTGTTTATCGGGGCGCTCGACGGCTGGTCGCTGCCATTTTGGGCGGCCGGAACGGCCTGTCTGGTGGGCGGAATGCCTTTGCTACGATGGTTACTTCCCTCGATCGGCTTTCTGGCCTTCATGATCCCGCTGCCCTACCGCATTGAGGGAGCCTTGAGCTTGCCGCTGCAGCGCGTGGCCACTCAACTCACCTGCTGGCTGCTCCAATGCCTGGGTGAACCGGCGATCGCCGATGGCAACGTCGTGATGATCCACGACACGCGGCTGCTGGTGGCCGAGGCCTGTAGCGGCTTGCGCATCTTTATTTCGGTCTTTGCCATCGCGTACGCGTTTTGTGTGTTGACGTCGGCATCGTCAGCCGACGCTGAGAACGACGCCGCCGGCGCGCACTGGAGGCGATGGTGGAGTCGATGCGCCGTACTGCTCGGCGCACTGCCGGTGGCCGTCGTCGCCAACGCGCTGCGCATCGCGGTCACCGGGCTGCTCAAGCTGCACGGCCCCGACACCTTGGCCGAGCGGTTTGCCCACGACTTTTCCGGCTGGGCCATGCTGCCGTTGGCCTTGATGCTGATGTATTTGGTGTTTTGGTACGCCGACGGGCTGCTGCTGGCCTCCGAGGCCCTTTTGCCCCACCAAGTGATCGCGCCGCCCGTCCCCTCTCATCAAGGAGTACGAAATGCCTAACAAGGAACCGTTGGGGTCGCACGGGGCAGCCGCCGGATCGCGCGGCTCTTCGCAGCCGCACCGGCCGGCGTCGGGCATGGGCCTGGCCGATCTGTGGGCCGTCTATCGGCGCTGGTGGTGGCAATGCACGCTGGGCGGTTTAGTGCTGGGTTCGATCGCCGCGGCGGCCTCGCTGGCGCTGTTCGTTCCGAGCTATGAAGCGTCGGCCTGGCTCGAGATCAAGGATCAGGCGCCGGTCGTCGCGTTTCAGTCGGCAAATCAATCGAGTGTTTTCGCTGAGACGCAAATCCAGACCATTCGCAGCCCGATCTGCCTTTCGAAAGTGGTGGCCGACCCGGTAATCGCCAGCCTGCCCGAAATCAAGCATTCCGACGCGCCGCTGGATTGGCTCAAGCAGGGGTTGAAAGTCACGTATGTCGGTCGTTCGGAGCTTTGCGAGATCAACTTCAAGGCGCAAGATCCGCAAGCGGCGGCCAGCGTGGCCAACGCGGTGATGGACGCCTACCTGTCTCTGCACACGGCGATGCGCGGCAAAGAGGCGGAGCGGATCATCGAGTTGCTCAAAGAGGAGAAATCGCATCGCGGCGAGGAAGTTCGGCACTTTCAGGAGAAGGTGCGGCTCATCACCAAGCACGCCACCGAAGACGACCCGAGCCTGATGCACCACGACCAGCAGGTCATCATGCCGGCCAATCCGCTGTCGGGGTTAGAAGAACGCCGCACCGCGGCCGAGGTCGAGATCGCGGTGCTCGAGGCGCGGCTGAAGGTCGCCGAAGAAGCGGCGGACAGCGAAGACTTCGAAATTTCGCCAAGCGAGCTGACGGCGGCCCTGGAGTCTCACCCGGAAATGCAGCGACTGAAAGCCCAGCAGCGGATGCGGGCCGCCATGCTGCGCGATCATCGGCGGCGATCGAATCTCGAGAACGACTCGATGGCCGTCCGCATGCAACAGCAACTCGACGATTTGGAAGAGACGATCAAGCAAACGGCGGGCGAATTGCGGCCTCAACTGGTCGAGCAATTGCAGTCGGCGCGGCGCGGCAGGCAGCAAGAGGCGATTGCGGAACTGAAGGCCAATATCGAAAACCAGCGGCTGATGCAGAAGCTGTGGCAAGACCGGGTTGCGACGCAGCGCGAGCGGATCGAGAAGCTCGGCGACAAAACGGTCGATCTTGAGTTCGCCCGCGACGAGCTGGCCCGCGCCCAGGAAGTCTTCGAAAAAATCGCCGACCGGATCGTGATGTTGCAGACGGAAATGGGCGCGCCGCTGCGGGCCAGCCCCATGCAACGCGCGACGGTGCCGACCAAACCGCGCGAGTTGATTCCCTGGAAGCGGCTGGGAGCGGCGGCCGTGGCGGGCTTATTTTTTCCGTTCGCGCTGGCGGTATTTTGGGAGCAACGGCAACGCCGGATTCATGACGTGCGGCAGATGGTGCAAGAGGTTAATTTGCCTGTCTTGGGCGAAATCACGGCGTTGCCGACACGGGCGGCGATGGCCGGCCAGCGTTCCGAAGAGCGGTTTATGCGCGACCAACTGACGTTTCAAGAGAGCATCGAGGCCTTGCGGGTGGGGCTGACCGTGTCGCCGGAAACACGCGATCTGCAAACCTTGGCGATCACCAGTGCGATCAGCCGCGAGGGCAAGAGCAGCCTGGCCTCGTCGTTGGGGGCGAGCCTCGCAAAGGCCACGCGCAAGCCGACCTTGATCATCGACGGCGACATGCGCTGCCCCAGCCTGCACGAGATTTTCGATCGCGACATCTCGCCCGGCCTGACCGATGTGCTGGCAGGCCATTGCGCCGTGGCCGATCCGGTGGTGGCCACCGACAGTCCCTGGTTGCATTTTCTGCCGAGCGGGCAATTGAAGTTCACTCCGCATGCTCTGCTGCAGGACGGCACGATGCAAGCGGCCTTGGCCGAGCTGCGGCAGCACTATCGCTACATCGTCATCGACTTGCCGCCTGTGCTTGCGGCCAGCGAGGCGCTGGTGCTGGCCGGGGCCGCCGAGGGCACGCTGGTGTGCGCGATGCGCGACGTCAGCCGCGGCCCGCAATTCCGCTTGGCTTGCGAGCGGCTGATGTCGTCGGGCGCGCGGGTGCTGGGCACGGTCATCAACGGCCTGCCGGCGCGATCCTGGGCTTACAAGTACGGCGGCTACGGCTATGGATGGGAACGCTATGCCCAAGCCGGGGCGGGCGATGCAGGCGCCAGCGCACCGACCTTGCTGCCGCCACCGGACGGCACGGTGATTGACCTCTAGACGTTGCCGTTCTCACGCTTACCGCCAGACTTCTCACGAGTTCTATTACTGCTACAAATGCCGGTTTCCACCGATAACCCCGCTTCGCCTTCCACGACCGCATCGGTCGGCGGCGCGCGTGACACCGAGTCGAAACGGCGTGTGGCCGAACGGCGGCGGCGCTGGCAAGTCAATACGCGCCGGTTGGTGCGCACGGGCGTGCTGGTGGTCATCTTGGCGCCGGCCGGCTATTTCTGGCACGCCTACCAGGTGCAGCGCAACGCCAACGCCCTGCTCGAGCGAGCGGCCGAACGTGAGAGCGCCGAAGATTGGCAGCAAGCCGCCCACGAGCTACGCCAGTTCCTTCGCCTACGCCCCGATGATACCGAAGCCCGGCTGCGGTTGGCCGAAGATTTTGGCAAAGCCGCCACGACGCGCGCCGATAAGCAGCGGGCGGTGCAGCTTTACGCGGTCGCCATCTCGCTGGCGCCCAACGACCTGCAGTGGCGCCGCCGCCACCTGAAGCTGTTGCTCGAACTGGGCGACCACGAAGCCGCCTTACAAAGGGCCGATGAGCTGCTCGGCCAGCAGCCGCAGGACACGGACGCCCTGCGCGTAAAAGCATTGGCATTGCACGCACGCTATCATGTCAAAAACGAAAGTTCCGACGAAAAAGTACACAGGGCATTGGTCGCGGCCCACGAGGCCGATCCGGCCGACGTGGAGGTGGCCACACACCTGGCTCGGTTTTATCGCACCGAGTTGCGGCAGCCATCGCCCGAGAAGCGGGCTCTCCAGGCCGACGAAGTGATGGACCGGCTGGTGGCTGCCGGGCGGGCAAACGTGCAGGCGCTGCTGGCTCGTTATCTGTATCGAAACGAGTTCGATCTACCCGGCGCCAACGACGACTTGCGCTCGGCTGAGGTCGCCGATCGAAACCACACCAACGCCTCGCTGGCGATGGCGGCGGGTCTGCACGCCCAAGACCAGCAGCAATGGCAAACCGCTCGCGACTGCTTCCAGCGATTGATTCGCCTCAGGCCGGCCGAGCCGCAGGGCTATTCGCTGCTCGGGCAAACCTACGAGGCCGAGGACGACCTGCCTCAGGCCATGGACGCCTGGCGGTCGGGGTTGAAGGCGACCGGCGGCGACGACATGCGGTTGCAAGCCCAACTGGCATCGGCCTATCTGCGGGAGCGACAGTTTGATGAGGCTCAAGCGCTGATCGACCCGATGGAACGGCAGATCCTGCATTTGTTCGGTGCGGAGCAAACGCAGTGGCTGGCCGCGCTGTACTCACTGCGGGCAGACAGCGCCACCGGCCGCGCGCAGTATGGCGAAGCCGTGCCACTGCTGAAGCGGGTGTTGGAATTGCGACAGGGCGGAGCGATCACCGCCAACCGGGCGGCGGGTAACCATCGAGTTTGGATGCAGCTCGGTCAGTGCTACGCGCAACTGCGGATGTGGGACCACGCTGCGGCGGCCTATCAAAACGCCGCCGAGTTGCAGCCGCGCGAGGTCGCGGCCCACTTAGCTGCCGCCCAAGCCTGGGAGCAAGCGGGCTGGCTCGACGAAGCGCTGCGGCATTATGAAGAGGCTCTAGCGCTCGATCCGCAATCGACCGCCGGCTGGGAATCGTTGGTCGATGCCCGGCTGCGGCAGCAGGTGATGCTGCCTCCGGCCAAACGCGACTGGCACGTGTTTCAGCAATCGCTGGCCGGCGCGTCGCAGCGGCTGCCCGACAGCACATTGCTCAAACTGCTGGCCGCCGAATATGAATTAGTCCGAGGTCAGACCGAGTTGGCCGCACAACGGTTTGAGGCCCTGGAGCCGGCAGTGCTCGAGGCCCCCCGACTGGCCGGCCGGCTGGCATTCGACTATGAACGGTCCGGATCTGCCGCCAAGGCCGACCGACTGCTCGACCGCCTGCGAGCCGAGCAAGGACAGTCACTGGCCGTCTTACTGCTCGAAGCCGACCTGCTCTATCGGCGCGATCGCGAAGACGAAGCCGCCGCCGCATTGTCTCGCGGCCTGGCCGGTTTGTCTGTGCCTGAGCGTCGAGCGGTGCGCTATCGACTGGCGTTGTTGGATTTGGCCGCCGGCAAGCAAGCGCCCGCTCGCGCCGAGTTGGAAAAGCTCGTCGAGGAAGATCCCGAAGATGTACTGCCGCTGCAAATGCTGGTCGAACTCGATCTGGATGCGGGCAAGGTGGCCGACGCTCGTCGCCGGGTAGACCAGCTCGAGGCATCGTCGCGGGTCGATGCCCAGGCCGGCTGGCGGTTTTATCGTGCGCAGTGTTTGCTGGGCGAGGCGGCTGGCCTGACCGACGCCGCGGCGCGCCGCATGCGCATCGACGAGGCGCGGACACTACAACGCGAGCTCGAAGCGCGGCGGCCCTATTGGCCCCCGTCGCACTTGCTGAAGGCGCGTGTGGCGCAGATGCAAGCCAAGCCCGATGACGAGACCGCCATTCAGGCCTACGGCCAGGCCCTGCGGTTGGGCGAGCGGCGCGTGGCGGTGTATCAAGAAATGATCGGTTTGCTGCTGCGGCAAAACCGCCTCGCTGAGGCCGACGCTTATCTCGACCGCTTGCGGCAGGCCGCCGACGTGCCGCCCGAGTTGGCGGCGCTAGCCATGGCCACCGATCTGCGGCAAGGCAACCTGGTGCGGGCCATCGAAATCGCCCGCCGCGAGACTGCTCGCGCGCCCGACGACGCTCTGCCCCACATGCGGCTGGGTCAGTTGCTGTCGGTCGACTTGCCCGCGGAGGGGCCCGATCGCGAGCCGCGCCTGGTCGAAGCGGAAGCCGAACTGCGCCGCGCGTGGGAGCTGGCCACGTCCGACCCGCGCACCTGGTCGGCGCTGCTGGCCTTCTATCATCAAACGGAGCAGCTCGAAGCCGGCCGCGGGTTGCTGAAGCAAATCGACGATCGTGCGCTTTTGAGCGATCAGGATCGGCCCTTCTTCCTGGCCCAAGGTTATGCTTTGCTCGGCGACGCCGACCGCGCACGCACCTTGTTTCTCGAGGCGGTGGAGCGAAATCCCCATCGCGCGGCGGTGCTCTTGCAGGCCGCCCACTTTTTCTTCCGCACCGATCCTCAACGGAGCGAGCAATATCTCCGGCACGTGGTCGAGCTCGAGCCGGGCGGAGGCGCCGCCGAGCGCATGCTGGCCACCCTGCTGGCGCTGCGCGCACACGCCGAGAGCGAACTGGACGAGGTTTGGACGCTGCTCGATCGCTCGGGCGGCGGCGCGCCCGAGATCGCCGATCAGCGGCTGAAGGCAATTCTGTTGCTGCGGCGCGGGGGAGTGAGCTTTCGCGATCGCGCCCGGCAAGTACTCGAGTCGCTCGTCAGCAGCGCGAACGGCGCCGCCACCATCGACCGGTTGTTGCTGGCCCGGCTCTACGAAGCGCAGGGCCAATGGAGCAAGGCCCGCGAACAGCTCGAGCTGCTGGTGCAGCGCGACCAGCCCGAGCCGGCTCACCTGGCGGCCTTCGCCGATCACCTGTTGCGATCGGCCCGGAAGCAGCCCGCCACGCTCAAGAAAGCCGCCGAGCTGATCGATCGGCTCGCCGCGTTGGAACCAGAGAACACGCATTTCCGCACGCTGAACTTGCGGGTGCGTCTGCTGGCCGAACAGGGCGAGACCGAGCAAGCGCCGGCGCTGGTCGCCGCGTTTTTGGCGGGCCAGCCGCAGCAATCGCCGCAGCAGCACGCCGAATTGCTGGGCCGCGTGGCCCGCCTCTATGCCTCGATCGACCTGGCCCAACCCGCCGAAACCGCCTATCGCCAGGCCCTCAACCTGCAGCCGAAAGCCTATGTGCCGTTGGCCATTTGGCTGGCGCGACATGGCCGGGCACACGAAGGCATCGAGCTGTGCCTGGCCGCGGACGACACCGAGGCTCGCTTGGCGGTGGCCTTGGCCGCGGTCATCACGGTGGGCACCGTGGATGAAGACGACCGCCGCCGAGCCGAGCCGCTGATCACCGCCGCCTTGGCCAACCATCCCGACGACCGGCTGTTGCTGTTTGGCACTTCGGCGATGTACGCCATGCAAGGCAACACCGACGAAGCCATCCGCCTGCTGCGGCAGATGTTGGCGCTCGATCCGAAGAACGTGGCGTCGCTGAACAACATGGCGCTATTGTTGAGCCAGCGGGCCGACAGCCGGCGCGAGGCGCTGGAATACATCGAGCGGGCGCTGCAGATCGGCGGCCTGCAGGCCGAGCTGCTCGACACCAAGGGCTGGGTGCTTTTGCAACAGCACGAGGCCGACGAAGCGGCTTCATTGTTCAAAGACGCTTTGGCGCTGTCGCCCACCAGCGCGCGTCACCGATTTCACCTGGCGTTGAGCCTGCAATACCTGGGTAAGACCGACGACGCGCGGCAGGTGTTTGAAGAAGCCCGACAAAGCAATCTGGCAGCCGAACTGCTGCCGCCCGCCGAACGCCAAGAACTGCTGAAGCTCGAAGCCAACGTACGCTAGTATGTCCCCCGCGCGCCGTTACGTATTGCTGATTCTCGCCCTGGCCCTGACGCTTGGCTCGGGCTACTTGCCCGATGCGGTGGCCTGGCTGCGGGGGGGCGACTCGATGGGGGCGGCGGTCGACCAATTGGCGCATACGCCGTCCGAGTTCGGCCCCTGGCAAGTGCAAGCCGAGCTGTCGCTCGAACCCCACTTAGTCGAAATGTTGCAGTGCGCCGGCTCGGTCTACCGCAGCTACCGCAACCGCGAGACCGGCGACACCGTGACGCTCACGCTGCTGGTCGGCCCGCCCGGCCCCACCGCCGTGCATACGCCGGAAATCTGTTTTTCGAGCCAGGGCTATCACGTGGAATCCTCGCCGCTGCGGAAAAAGATCGAGCTGCCGGGCAAGGCGTCGGCCGAGTTCTGGGAAACGTCGTTCGAACCCGACCAGCCCGATCCCGCTGGCCCGCGGCGTCTGACCGCCTGGCATTCGCTGAGCGACGGCGGCGGCTGGTCGGCCCCCGACTATCCGCGGCTGGCCTACGCCACCCGACCGTTCCTGATGAAGATGCAACTGGCGTCGTTGGCTAGCCCCGAGTCGGGCGACCCATGCCGCAGTTTTTTAGAGGCATTTTTGCCCGCCCTGAAACGGGCGGGGCAGTGAAAGCTGCCGAGGTTTTTCCTTTCCAAATCGCATGAGTCCGTTTCACGTCAAGTGGGGCGGTAAAACAAATCCGGCGCGAAAGATGTCAACGATGCAACAACATCAACTTGATGCGGCGACTTCCCAATTGTCTGAGGACGCAACGACGCGGCGCGCACCCTATTTCGCCTGGCAGGGCGTGCGCTGCCGATTGGCCGGGGTGGTGCTGCTGGCGCCCGCGCTGCCTCTGATCGGCCTATTGGTGGTGCTGGTGCGGCTGACCTCACGCGGGCCGGGCATTTTTCGGCAGACGCGCGTGGGCCGCCACGGACGAGTGTTTGTGATGTACAAGTTGCGTACCATGTCGCTCGACGCCGAGGCCCGCACGGGCCCCGTCTGGGCTCAAGACCGCGACCCGCGAGTCACGCCGCTGGGCCGTGTGCTGCGGCGGCTGCACCTCGATGAGTTCCCCCAGTTGTTCAACGTCGTCAAAGGCGAAATGGCCCTGATGGGACCTCGCCCCGAACGCCCCGAGTTTGTGGCTCTGCTGGCCCGCGAGTTGCCCAATTACACCGACCGCCTGTTGGTTCGGCCTGGCATCACGGGCTTGGCCCAAATCAACTTGCCGCCCGATACCGATCTCGAAAGCGTGCGGCGCAAGCTGCTGCTCGACTTGGAATACGTGGCCCGCGGCAGCCTGCTGCTCGACCTGCGAATTCTGCTGGCGACGTTCTTGCGTTTGTTCCACATCCGCACGGTGGTCTTGCTGCGGCTGCTGGGTCTGCGCCGCACGTCCCGGATCGATCTTCGCCGCGCCGCGCCGTTTGAACTGATTCCCGACGACTCGTCCACGCCGTGCGCCCTGGAGCTAACCACATAGACGGTGGCGGGTGACGAGTGGCGAGTGGCGGACGAGGTAGCTCCGGCCCTTGTGGCCGGCCTTTCTTCCCTGAATCCCGAATCCTGAATCCCAGCGTGCCCGCCCTACCACATGTCGTTCGTTCTGTTCCTCTTGGTCAATGCGACGTTGTTTGTCCGCCCGGGCGAGATTGTGCCCGACCTGGCGACCGTGCCGATCTACGAATGCCTGATCTTGGCCTGCTTGCTGACTTCGTTGCGGTCGTTGACCGAGTTGCTCTCGTGGCGGCGGCTGATCGAGCGGCCTATTGCGCTGGGTGTGCTGGGCATGCTGGCGGCCATCTTCCTTTCGCACGCCTCGCACTTCGATCTCTGGAGCGCCCGCTTCGACGCGCTGCAGTTCTTGAAAACGGTGATCTACTTCTTTCTGCTGTTGGCCAACGTCGATTCGCCCGGGCGGCTGCGCACGTTTCTGTTCTGGCTGTTGGCCTGCATCGCCGTCACGGTCGGGCTGGCGCTGTTGCAATATCACGCCTGGATCGACCTGCCGGCGCTGACCACGCTGCAGGACCACGACGTCGATCCGGAGACCGGCATCGTCTACGTTGTTTCGCGGCTGCGGAGCACGGGCATCTTCAACGATCCCAACGACCTGTCGATGATCGCCGTGGCCGGCATTGTCATTGCCGCGTATTTGGCGACCGACCAGCAAGGGGGCTCGGCGCGGCTCGTGGCGGTGGCGGTACTGGCGGCCTGCGGCTACGCGCTGCTGCTGACGCGTTCACGCGGCGGGCTGCTGGCCCTAATGGCCGCGCTGGGACTGCTGTTTCAGGCCCGCTATGGCTGGCGCAAGGCGATTTTGGTGGGAGCGATCACCTTGCCGGCCCTGCTGCTCGTGGCAAAAGGCAGGCAGGCGAATATCGGCGGCGCCATGGAGCAGGGCACCGGGCAAGAACGCATCAAGCTTTGGTCGCAGGGATTGGGCATGTTACGCAGTTCGCCGCTGTTTGGCATCGGTCAAAACCGCTACGCCGAAGAAGCCGGGCTGGTGGCCCACAACTCGTATGTCCACTGCTTCGCGGAGTTGGGGCTGTTCGGTGGAGCAATCTTTTTGGGCCTGTTTTTTTATACCATCCGAGCGCTCTACCAGTTGCCGGCCGACGGTCTGACCGAGCTCGATCCCGAGTCGGCACGGCTGCGGCCGTATCTCTTGGCAGTCGTCAGCGGCTGCGCGGCGAGCATGCTCACCATTTCGCGGCCCTACGTGTTGCCGACCTATCTCACGCTCGGCCTGGCCGCCAGTTTTTTGGGACAATTGCAGCCGACGATCGGAGTGGCCGAAGAACCCCTGGGCAAGCAATTGGTCAAACATGTAGCAGGCGCGAGCCTGGCGATGTTGGCCGCCATCTATTTGTTTGTCCGCGTCTTCGCCCGCTGGGGCGGGTGAGGCGATTTTGGGTTTTCGATTTTGGATTTTGGATTCTCGCTTTTTTGCCGGCACCGGGCGTAGTGAATGTCGACTGATCTTGAAGAGACGATGGAAACGGTAAGCGGTGCGCCTACGGGCGGCGCCGCGCTCGATGGTGCCTCCTCAGCGCCTTGTGGCACCGCCGCCCTCGGCGGTGAAACCCAGCCGGGGGCGGCTGGGCCACATGCCCAGCCGGAAGCCGTGGGGCCGGATGCGCTGCCGCGCACCATCATCCGCCCGCCCCGCGGCTGGCAGCTTGTGAACGCGCGAGAACTGTGGCAATATCGCGAGCTGCTCTACTTTTTGGCGTGGCGCGATGTGAAGGTCCGCTATAAGCAAACGGTGCTGGGCGCCGCCTGGGCGGTCTTGCAGCCGGCCATGATGATGGTGGTCTTCAGCATTTTCTTTGGCCGCATGGCCCACGTCGATTCCGGCGGAATGCCTTATCCGTTGTTCGTCTTCGCCGGCCTGCTGCCCTGGACGTTTTTCGCCACCGCCATCGCCAGCGCCGGCAACAGCGTGGTCGGCTCCGAACGGCTGATCACCAAGATTTATTTTCCTCGACTCGCGATTCCCTTCGCGTCGGTGGGGGCGGCGCTGGTCGATTTTGCGGTCGCCTTTAGCATGCTGCTGGTCTTGATGATTTGGTATCGCGTGCCGCCCTCCTGGGGGCTGCTGCTCGTGCCCGTGCTGGTGGCGCTGTTCGCGTTGGCGGCCTTAGGCGTCGGCACGCTGTTGGCGGCCTTGAACGTGGCTTACCGCGACTTTCGATACGTGATTCCGTTTCTGGTGCAGCTTTGGATGTTTGCCACGCCCTCGATTTACATGAACACTCCGGCGGACGTCGGAGGCCAGCGGCCCGAGGCCAGGGCCGAATCTGCGTTGTCTTCGTCCCCTGACCTCCGACCTCTGACCTCCGACCCCTCTCCGCCCCCTGACCCCCGGCCACTGACCTCCGACCCCTCTCCGCCCCCTGACCCCCGGCCACTGACCTCCGGTTTCTCTTCTTCCCTGCTCGCGCTCAACCCCCTCACCGGTCTGGTGGCTTCGTTCCGCGCGGCGGTGGTCGGCGGCCCGATCCCCTGGCCGATGCTCCGCTGGTCGAGCTTGGGCGTGGTTGCCCTGCTGGTCTTGGGCTGTTTGTACTTTCGCCGCGTCGAAGATTCGTTCGCCGATATCATCTAAACCAAGATTCCGTTCCGTGTCTCCCGCCATTTCCGTTCGTAACCTCGGCAAGCGCTACAGCGTGAACCACGCCGCTGCGCGAGCGCCCTACCGCACGCTGCGCGACAGCCTGGTCCGGGCCGCGACCGCGCCGCTACGCCGCCTGCGCGGCGAGGCGAAAAATGATACTGAACAGTTTTGGGCGTTGAACGGCCTGACCTTTGAGGTCCAGCCCGGGGAAGTGATCGGCGTCATCGGCAGCAACGGGGCAGGCAAAAGCACATTGCTCAAGATTCTCTCGCGAATTACGGCACCGACCGTCGGCGAGGTGCAAATCAACGGCCGCGTCGGCAGCTTGCTCGAGGTCGGCACCGGATTCCATCCAGAGCTCAGTGGGCGCGAAAACGTCTACATGAACGGCAGTATTCTCGGCATGAGTCGCCGTGAGATTCAACGCAACTTCGATACCATCGTTGATTTCGCGGGCGTAGGGCCGTTTCTCGACACGCCGGTGAAGCGATATTCTAGCGGCATGCATGTGCGCCTCGCATTCGCGGTGGCGGCCCATCTCAATCTGGAGATCTTGCTGGTCGACGAGGTGCTCGCCGTAGGCGATGCGGAGTTTCAGAAGAGGTGCCTTGGGAAAATGCGCGAGGTCAGCAAAAGCGGCCGCACGGTGCTGTTCGTGAGCCATCACATGGGAGTCATGGCCTCTCTGTGCGAACGTGCGGTGTGGTTGTCCGCCGGAACTCTTCGTGAAGCCGGCGACTGCGCGACCGTGATCAGCTCATACATGAGTTCCCTATCGCGCGCGTCCTCGACGCCGTTGCTTGAACGTGAAGACAGGTCAGGCAACCGCCGCGCGCTGATCAGGCAGGTGTCGTTCTTGAATAGCGCCGGTGGTGTAATCAACGAAATTTGTTGTGGCGACTCGATGACCGTGGCCATTGACTACACGGGGGGTGAGCCGCTAGTCAATCCTTCCATTCATATGGCGTTTTACAACGACGTTGGTGCACCGATAACGTATTTTAGCACAACATACTCGGGTGACGCTTTTACGAAGGCGCCGTCGAGCGGTTCTTTCCATTGCGAGATTCCGGAACTGCCGCTCGCAACCGGACGCTACCTTGTGAATATCTGCCTTCAGGAGAACAATCATGACGTTGATGTTGTCGCCGGCGCCGCCGAGTTTAATGTGGCACCGGGTCCATTTTTTCGAAGCGGCCGAGTTCCTCCTTCCTCATTCGGGCAGCTTCTTTGCCGCCACGCTTGGGCGCTGAGCGGCTCACCAGAGAGCGCATTGAAACCAACCGGCGAAACCGCAACGCACTCGATCGACCGAAGCGCACATGCCTGGCGCGCCGTTGTCGACACCTGCCGCTAGTTCAAGGAGAGCTCTTCAGACATGCTGGCCGAACAAACATCGGAGAGCTATTTAAGCCATCCGACTCCGTCGCCCGCTCCTGCGTGCACCGTCTGCGCGGGAACTCGCGGCCTCGTCCACCACGCCAGCGAGAAGATGTTCGGTTTTGGCGGCGAGTTCGTTTATTTTGAATGCAGCACTTGCGGATGTTTGCAAATCCTGGCTCCGCCGTCTGACCTGAGTCGCTATTACCCTGACTACTATTACTCGTACACGCATCCACGTAACGGTTCACGGTATACGATTGCCAATGGTTCGCTGCTGTCCGCCGTCCGACGGTGGGCAGGGCGGCACCGTAACTTTGCACAGCTCTACCGGGCGAACCCGCTTTGGCGCCTGATTGCGATGCTACGACCGCGCCGGGACGTCGCCCGACTGAAAGGACTTCTCGGACCAGTCGGCCGGCTGCGAGCAGACGCGAGGATTCTTGACGTGGGCAGCGGCGCGGGGGATCTGCTCTGCGAGCTCGCAGACGCCGGATTCACAAACTTACTTGGCGTGGACCCATTTCTGCGCGAGAGTATCAGCATCGGTCGGTCCGTTCGTATTCTTGCCACGCAGCTTGATGCGGTGCGCGGGGAGTTCGACCTCGTCATGTTTAATCATTCGCTCGAACATATGCCTGACCAAGCATCCGCGCTGCGGTCCGCCGCTACCCTCCTGCATACCAATGGAATTTGCACGATCGCAATACCGGTAGCCGGCTCAGATCCATGGTCCAGATACGGAACGGATTGGGTAGGCCTAGACGCCCCGCGCCATTTATTCCTTCACACTGAACAGAGCTTACGGCAAGTCGCCCTCCGTGCCGGCCTACACGTATACCACATTGTGTGGGACACCTCCGAAATCGCGTACTGGGGGAGCGAGCTTTACCGCCGTGGCATTACGTTATATGACGACCAGCGCGGCTGTTTTCGACAACCAGATATGTGTTTCACCCAGGACGAAGTGAGTGAATTTGCGCGGTGCGCCGCTGACGCCAGTGTGACCGCACGTGCCGGCGCTGCAACCTTTTACCTGCGCAAGCACGACGCACGGCCGTTATGAACTAAGCTGAGGCACCGGTCAGTTCGCCCGGCGAGAGAATAGTACCGGCGGAGCGCACCATATTCCACCTTGAACAATGCCGCTCCGAGGTGTCCTGAACACAACTGCCTCGGCGTGGTACACACACAACCTATTGGACCCTCGAAGATGCTGATGTCATGTTTTCCTGGAACAATCGCTCCGCTCGAAGCCACCGGTGAGCGAATGGTGCCCGAGCAAAGCGTCCCCGATACGTTTTGGGAGCATATTTTTCGATATCGCTTCGCGACCCGTTTTGTGCAAAACCAGACGGTCGTCGACATCGCCTGCGGTGAAGGTTATGGCAGCGCCGCACTGCTGCGCGCAGGCGCCGAGCGCGTGATTGGCATCGACGTCTCGGCTGAGGCCTGCGAGCATGCCGCGCGCAAATACGGCATTGAGGCGCGTGTGGCCGATGCGGCAGCGATGCCGCTCGCCACGCGCTCCATCGACCGGATTGTGTCGTTTGAGACAATTGAACATTTAGCCCAACCTGAGCGGTTCGTCGCTGAATGCGCTCGTGTTCTCAAGACAGACGGCCGGCTAGTTATCTCAACCCCTGATACGCTTCTTTATAGCGACGAGGACGGTCCGAATCCGTTTCACTGCTCGGAAATGACGCGTGACGCATTTGGGTCTTTACTGAAGAATTACTTTGGCCAGGTGCGATTTTATTCTCAGGTAGTCGCACGCGCGCCGTGGTGGCTGCCACGGTCGCTGGCGGCGCGTTCTAGTCCGTGGCGCAAGCTTCGCGGATATTGGCGACTACGCCATCTCTTGGGCGGAAGTCGCTGGGACGTCGCGACGGAATCCACGCGGCGCGACCCCGTAAGCGCAATTTGTAGCCGACTACCGGGCGAGCGGAATTGCTTCAATTCGTACTTGGTGCGCCGACTCATTGCGCCAGGTCGCGAATCATCGAAGTATGTCATTGCCGTTGCCGGCCAAGCACGGCAGAATCCGACGAGACACGCGGAGTGAGATGACACGACCGTGAGCGAGGCGGAAAAACTAGTGAGCGTTGTGATCCCTTGTTATATGGGCGAGCGCTTTTTGTCTGAGGCGATCGAAAGCTGTCTAAGCCAAACCTACCGAAGTATTGAGGTGATTGTCGTCGACGATGCCAGTCCGGATTCTTGTGCCAAGATCGCAGAACGATATTCAAAGTGGGACGGGCGTGTTCGTGCGGTGTGCCGCGCGAGAAATGGCGGTGTATCGCGGGCGTTCAACACGGGATTCTCCGCCGCTCGCGGCGCATACCTCACTCGGCTTGCTCAGGATGATCGATTTCGTGAAGACGCCTTAGAGTTGATGGTGCGTCACCTGGAGGCACACAGGGAGCCGGGGCTCGTGTATTGCGACATGCAGACGATCAACGAAGATGGCCAGATCACCGGCCGTCTGGAGACGGGGGCACCAGAAGACGCTCTCAAGTCTTACAACCAAGTCGGACTCTGCGTGATGTGGCGCCGCGAAGTGTATGAGACGATCGGCGGATTTGATTCGCGCTTCGATACAGCGGAGGATTATGAGTACTGGCTCCGGCTCGCTACGCGCTTCCCGATCAGCAAGCTTGCCGGCGATGCACCATTTTTCTTCCGCCATCATGCGAAGATGGGGTCAAGACAGTTTCAAGCCAAGCAAGAATGTGCCATACTTGAGGCACAAGCAATGCATTGCGGCAATCCTCAGATGGCGAAGCGTCTCCGCGCGGAGGGAAACTTTGTCGCCGCATTTATGTTTCGAGAGGCGAAGGCGCACGGTCCAGCGTTTCGCCACATCTTCGCCGCGCTCCGATACGATCCTTTATCGTGGAAACATTTCCGCTGCCTCGCGGGGATTGTACTTTCCCGCCTTAAAATAGTGTTCTAGCATGATCGGAATGGAAACCGCTGGCTACATCGACAGTCAGCCGGCGCAAGGTCTGCCGCCGATGATCAGCATTGCTATCCCGACCTATAATCGCGCCGAGGAACTGCGATTGACTCTAGAAAGCCTCACGCGTCTGAAGGCGGCCGAGATCGAGCACGAAATCCTGATCATCGACAACCATTGCTCCGACTCGACCGCGGATGTGGTCGAGTCGGCGGCGGGGCGGTTCTCGGACCGGCTGCGACGGGTGGTCGAATTGAAGCAGGGATTGTGCCATGCGCGAAATCGGGCCATTGTAGAAGCGCGCGGCGAAATCGTGGCATTTCTCGATGACGACGTGGAGGTCGACCCCGCCTGGCTGCAGGCCCTGGCGAGCGCGTTTTCGTGCGGTGATTATGCGGCGGTTGGCGGCAAGGCGTATCTGATTTATCCGCAGATGCGTCCCGCCTGGATTACCGATCGTGACGAGGGGCTGCTGTCGAAGGTCGATCACGGCGCAGATCGCCGACCGGCCAAAGCCGATGAACTCTTCGGCTTAAACCTCAGTTTCCGCAAAGAGTGGCTGCGTCGCGTAGGCGGCTTCCGCACCGATCTGGATCGGGTCGGAACATTGCTGCTCAGCGGCGGCGACACCGAGTTGCTGGAACGTTTGGAGCGGGCCGGCGGATCATTGCTCTACGAGCCCGCGGCGGTCGTCGGCCACCGAGTGGCGCCGGAGCGCCTTCGGCGGCGCTGGTTTTTCTCGCGCCTTTACTGGGGCTTTCGTTCCGAGGCGCGGTACATGCCAGACGAAGAGGCCGGCTGGTACGGCTTAGCCCGCATGAATTGGTACGCCGGAAGAGCAGCGTGCGCCACCGTGGCGTCGCTACTCCGGCATGGCGCCCGGTCGCCTGAGTGCTTTGCGGCAGCGAAGCGGATTGCTGCCAGCGTCGGCAAGGCGATTGGGATCGCCGGCCGGCTCCTCGCAGACAGGCGGGGATGCCGCGAACCGTTGGCGCCCTCGCTCGAAAACTTGTAATGCAGTCGCCTCGCATATCCGTCATTATTCCCGCTTATCGTGCGGCCGCGACGATCGCTCGCGCGGTTGAAAGCGTGCTAGCGCAGACGGTGCGGGCTGCGGAGATTCTGGTGGTTGATGACGGCAGTCCCGATGACCTGGCTGCGGCCCTCGCTCCTTACGGCAAGCGCGTGACACTGGTCCGCCAGCCCAACGGCGGCGCCGCCAGCGCCCGCAACTTGGGAATCGAACGCGCCCGCGGCGATTTCATCGCTTTTCTCGACGCGGACGATTACTGGGAACCCGAAAAACTCGAATGGCAACTCGCGGTGTTCGAGCGGCACCCAGAATTGGGGCTGGTGGCCGGACAGTATTCCGTGCAGCAGCCTGACGGAGTAAAGCGGCGAGCTGGCCTGAGAAGCGGGCCAGAGCGTTTCGAGCGCGTGCAACGGGCGCGCGGCGCGGCGGCCTTTCGGGCAGCCGCCGAAGTCTGGACGGGCACGGTGCTGGTCCGGCGTGAGGCATTGGGCGATGAGCGATTCGTGTCGGGCTTGGAGCCGGCCGAAGACCGCGATTTGTGGGTGCGGCTGATCGCCAAAACGCCGATGTATCTTTGCTCCGAACCCCTCGCCACAGCCGTGCTCGAAGCCGGCTCGCTCTCGCGCTCGAACCTCGCCCGCGACATCAATAACATGCGCCGCGTGGTGGACCGCAACCGCCAGCGGCTTGGCCTGCGGGGCAGCTTGTTCTGGCGGTCTCATACCTATTATCGCTGGGCGGGTTGCGACGATTGCCCGCGGCGGGCGCTGGCGCAGCTCGCCCGTTCGCTGCTGTATTGGCCGCTTCCCTATCCGCGCTGGTCGGTGGTTATCCCTGGGGCGCGCGCGAAACTTTTGATGGTCTCCGTATTGCGACTGGCCGGCCTTTATCGCCGGAGCGATCGCGCGAATTGAATGCATCCCAAGGTCGCCGGATACGAACTTGCCTCAATCAAAGGTAGTAAGCCGCCTATGGCAGAATGTGTTTGTTCAGCCGATTACGGCGCAGCGAATGAAGTTCTCGTTTATATTCCGAGCGCTGCCAAGGCCCAACTTGTTTTCCGCCAGATACGCGACCGCGCCTTCGGTTCACCTCCGACCACCGAAGGCGTCGCTATCTCGCAGGTTGGGGCGTGGGAGTACCGCAAGTACTTCTGGGATTTCGTAGCAACGAGCGGTTTCAAGTCGGCAGTGAAAGGCTGGTTGAAGTTGCTCACCACCAGGCGGGCCCTCTTTTGCGCGACCCTGGACGGGGCGTTGGCTCACTACACTTGGACCACTCTCGGGCGATCAAGATACTACTGGATTGAGAACGAGGCGGCGGTGATCGGGCCGATTTGGACCGCCGCCGAAGTCCGTGGCCGCAACGTGGCGGCGGCGGTTCTGCAGGACGCAGTCAACGCGCACATCGCCCGGGGAACTACGATTTTCTACATTGATACAAGCCCGGCGAACAAGCCCTGTCTGCGGGTCATCAGCAAGTGCGGCTTTTACGGACCGGTCGGGGTTTTTCTGCGCCCCGACACACTCTGAGCGATTGAACGATGGCAGCATCTGAGGCGGTGGTCAAAGTTCACGAGACAAATCAGCCGAGCGAGGCCGCTCGCTGCTCGCGCGAAGGTTGGCGGCAAGCATTCGACCGGCCGCGGCGTCTGCTGCGAGACGTCCAGGAGATGTGGCGCCTGCCGCGGGTAAGCATTGATTTGATGGGCGAACGAACTGTAAACAACGACCCCTTCTATGCGGACATCGTGCGGAGCTTTTACTCCCACGCGGTATCGCGGCATCCGAAGCTTCCGCTTGTCCGCCGATTTGCGTATGCGGCTGTGTGCAAGCTGCCCGAGACCTTCGACAGCTACTTTATGTCGATCGAGGCGGCCGCACGACGGAATTACAAGAAAGCTCAGCGAAACGGATTTCAGTTCTCGACAGTGAACTATAACGATCATTTAGAAGCGATTCGGCGCATTCGTCGATCGACCGACTATCGCCAAGGCAAAGTGTCCGCCGGCCTGCTCTCCGGCGACGTGACACCGATTTCCAACCCCACGTCGTTGCTGCCGTGGCACGACTACTTCTATGCGGGAACGCTGCGCGGCGGGGATCTTTATGCCTACGCCGGCTGCCTGGTAGCAGGAAAAGCATGCATGCTCGAGCATATTTTGGGCGATGCCACCTATCATGCCGAGGGAGTCGTGCCGTTGCTCATCGTCTCGCTGGCGAAACACCTCCGGGAACAATATCCCGACGTGCAATACTTCGTGTATGGCACCTATTTTGGGGCGCGCGAGGCGATGCGGCGGTTTAAGCGGAAGTTTCTGTTCATGCCGCATCGTGTTCACTGGACGTTTTAGGAGCTGTTGATGGCGGAGCAGGCAATAGGCGAAACAGAGGTCGTTCAAATCGGAAGCATCATCGCGCCGTGACTATCGAAGCCGCCGCGAATCAACTGAGCCGACTCTTTGCCGGTTCTCTCAACGATCTTCGGCATCGGCCGCGTGGCCAACTGCCGGCGCTCGACGTGCTGCGCACCTGCGCGGTGCTCATTGTGGTCTGGGGCCACACGCTTGAAAGTTACGAGAACGCTGGAGGAATACACAGCGCACTTGGACGGGTTCGAATCTTGGGCGCGGGCTGGATCGGCGTCAACCTCTTTTTCGTGCTCAGCGGCTACTTGATCGGTTTGCAGCTCTGGCGCGAGCTGGCCACCCAAGGCACCATCGATTTTTGGCGGTTCTTTTTGCGGCGCGGCTTCCGGATCTGGCCGCTCTACTTCTTTTTCCTGGTCTTTGTGCTCTGCGTGTTGGGCCGGGGAGATTTTCTCGGCGGTCAAGGCTGGTCGGACGCCGTGTTTCTCACGAACTATCTCAACCACGGCGTCGTCATGGGTAGCTGGTCGCTCTGCACGGAGGAGCAATTTTATCTGCTCGCTCCGCTGGCGCTGATTGTTTCCGCGCAGTTCGTCACGCCGGTGGCGCGCTACCGGCGTTATCTCTGGATTGCCTTGTTGGCGCTGCCGGCCATCCGTGCGTTGACCTGGTGTCGCCTGACGGGCGATTTTTGGCGCCATGACCCGGGGCTATGGAACCGACACATTTACCAACCTATTCATTCCAACTGTGACGGACTGCTGATGGGCCTGATTCTCGCAAACCTGGTCGTTGAGCGCGGCCGAGATTCAGTGCGCGGCGGCGCCGCCCTGACCGCCTGGGTGCTGTTGCTGGCCTCGTGCATCGCCATGCCTCTATTCCGCGGCGTGCAGCGCGAGGTATTCAACCTCACGGGGATGACATTTCTTCTTGGTAGCTTGGTTTGGCTCGCTCTGCAGACTGACCGCTTCTTACCGCCCGAAGGCTTCATCAACCGCGCGATATCGGGGCGGGTGTTTTATTGGTTGTCTCGGCTTTCGTATGGCATGTATCTGAACCATTCGTATCTCCACGCGCCGGCAGTTCGTTTCACCCTAGCCTATCTGCCCGGTAGAGACACGGCGCCGTCGCTGCACCTCTTGGCTTCGGAGTGTATCGTCGCGGCGTTGTCGGCCGCGGCGGCAGTCGTGACTTACTGCCTGATCGAACATCCGTTTCTTGTGCTTCGCGATGCATTTGTGAAGCCGCGCCGGGTCAAGCGAAAAGAATCGCTGCCCGCCGCACCAGAGGCAGTGCAACTGGCAAGGTACTGAGAACTACGCGCAGCTACGCTCGCGCTTGGTCGTTTCGAACGCACCTAGCGATTCACCGCCATGATGGACTCATTATCGGAGCTTTGAAATCGTAAACGGAATGGACCAAAAAAGGAGAGTGACCGCGCGGCCTGATTCCGCCAAAGGCGAGCGTATGAATCGTGCGGCAGCGCCCGCCGGGGCCGCGACGCGGCGTGGCGTGGTCTGGCGCCTGGCGGGGTGGCTCGCTTGGGCGTATGCGGCGGGAGTCATTACCGCCTGGCTGGCCTTGCGCGTCGGCGGCGACCGCTGGTGGTGGACCACGGTGTTGCTGTTCGCGCCTCGCTGGGTTTGGCCGCTGCCGCTGGCGGTGATCTTGCCCGTGGTTCTCCTTTGGCGGCGAAGGTTGACTTGGCTGGTGGCCCTGTCGGCGCTGTGGGTGGCTTGGCCGCTGATGGGCTTCTGCGTCCCCTGGCAGCGGATAGCCAGCGCGGTCGCAAGCGACGACGCAGGCGGCTATCCTCCGGTGCGCGTGCTCACCTGCAACGTCGGGCTGGCGCCGCTCGCGCCGGGCGCGCTGGCGACTTTGATCGCCGACGAGCGGCCCGACATCATTACGCTCCAAGAGAAATTCGACGAAGAGGGCATGCGGCAACTATTGGGGCCGAATTGGCAGATCGAAGTGACGCCAGGCATTTTGGTGGCCACCCAATTTCCGATCGTCCGTCGCAAGCTGTTTACTGGCAGCAAAGCGGCTTCGTGGAGGACGGTGGCCATCGACTACCGGATGGAGACGCCCTCCGGGCCGATCGACTTTGTTGCCGTCCACCTTTATACGCCGCGCAAGGGGCTCGAGGCCATCAAGGACCGCCGTTTGGCGGGCATCGAGGGCATGCGGGCCAACCGCGCGCGACGTGATCGAGAATCGGCCGAGCTGCGCCGCTGGGTCGACGTGCTGGAAGGCTCGGTGATTGTGGCGGGCGATATGAACTTGCCCCACGAGAGCTCGATTTTTCGCCGCGACTGGTCAGCATTTTCCGACGCCTTTGCCGCGGCCGGCTGGGGCTATGGATATACGTATGGCTACACGACATCGGGCAACTGGTACGGCATTCGGATCGACCATATTTTGGCAGGAGCAGGTTTTCGCGTCGAGCGCGCTTGGGTGGGGCCGCACGTCGGCTCCGACCATCGGCCCGTGCTGGCGGTGCTGGAACCGACGGCGGCCAATGGGATTTGAGCGGTTGCGGGTATTGAAATGGGTGCGCCGCCCAAACGGATCGTACATTCTGCTTTCGTTCCGCCACGACGGGGGCTTGCCCGCTCGTTGCTCTACACAAATGCCGGGAACGGCCACGCCCCCTGCCAGCTTGGTCTGGCAGGTGAACGAGTTTGGATGGCTAAGTGGCGCCCTGCCCACCGTTCTGTCCGCCGTCTTTCCTCTGCCGGCACGCGATAGACGGCAAGTGGACAGCAGTTCGCTGAGATCGTTTTTAGCCTGTCAAACTTGCGCTCCTGCCGGGCAAGTCGGCGAGGGGGGCGGGCCGCCACGGCAGGATGAGGCCAATTGACAGGTCACGGAACGGCACGGAGTCCGTTCCCTACAGACGTCGAGTGTATGACCCACCGATATTGATTGCCAAAACCAATTATCAACACCAATCCGAGGTTGCTTTGACCGCGCCCATTGAAACCAGGCCTCTTGGCGTGGCGCACGTCGTGCTTTCGCTTGACGTGGGAGGGCTGGAACGGCTGGTGATCGACCTGGCGCGCCAGGGGGCCCGGCTCGGGCAACGGACCGCGGTGGTTTGCCTGGAGCGGCCGGGCGCGTTGGCCGACGACGCCCGTGCGGCCGGGGCCGAGGTCCGGTGCGTCAGTAAGCTGCCTGGCCTGCGCCCCGGCATCATCGCCCCGTTGGTGCGGATCTTTGGCGAATTGAAAACAGACGTGGTGCATACCCATCAAATCGGCGCGCTGCTCTACGCGGGTCCGGCTGCGCGGCGGGCCGGCATCCGAGCGGTCATTCACACCGAGCACGGCAAGCATTACGCGCGGCGGCGCACGCGGTGGATGGGGCGGTTGGCGGGCCGTTATGCCCAGCGATTCTGCTGCGTGTCAAACGACATTTGCGAGGCCGTACGTGCGATGAAGGTCGTTCCGGCCGCCAAGCTGGTGGTGGTGCCCAATGGGATCGATGTGGAAAGGTTTAGGCGACAGCGGACAGGGGACGGGGAACAGGCAGCGGAAAGGATCCTGGATTCGGGATTCGGGCTTCAGGGAGGCGATGTCGCCTTGTCGCGTCCCCACTCTTTCGCCTTCCAGCCGCCAGCCCCTAGTCTCACCATTGGCACGATTGGTCGATTGAACGAAATTAAACGCCAAGACGTGCTGCTACGAGCGTTCGCCCGATTGGCGGCGAACAGGCCGGAGGCGCGGCTGCTGCTGGTCGGTGATGGGCCGATGCGCGGCGAATTGGAGCGATTGGCCGACGCGTTAGGAATCCGCGAGCGGACCCACTTTGCCGGTTACCAAGCGGCGCCTGAAGTGTACCTGCAGCGAATGGATGTTTTCGCGCTCACCAGCCGCTCCGAAGGAATGCCGCTTTCCATCTTGGAGGCCTGGGCGGCAGGCCTGCCCGTCGTTGGTTCGGCCGTGGGCGGCGTGCCTGAGTTAATCGAAGATGGTGTCACCGGAAAGCTGTTTGCCAGCGGAGACGATGCCCAGTTGGCGGAGATCTTGGAGACGTTGTGCGCCGACCCGCCGTTGCGCATTCGGTTGGCGGAGGCCGGACTGTCCCGCGTGCAGCGCGACCTTAGTTTGACGCGGATGGCCGCGGAGTACGAACGGGTCTACTGTAGTTTACGTTCCGCCTGTCGACAGCCGGCACTGGTGCGCGCCTAGAGAAGAGCGGACAAAACGGATGCGCATTCTCTCCATCACCAATCTGTATCCGCGGCCGGGACACGACTTGATTGCTCCGTTCAATCGGCAGCAATTCGGAGCGCTAGCGCAGGCCCACGCGGTTCGCGTCATCGCACCAGTGCCCTGGCATCAAGCGCTTAAGGACCAATGGCAGCGTCGCCCCGCTCCCGGCCGTTATACGAATTCCGACGGCGTGGAGGTCGAGCATCCCCTGTTTTACTATCCGCCGCGCATGATGCGGCCGCGCGCGGGCCACTTTTTTTACCACAGCATTCGCAAGTGCGTGCAGCAGGCTCTCGCCCAGTTTCAGCCCGACGTGCTCTTAGCCTGTTGGGCTCATCCCGACGGCTGGGCCGCACTCAGGCTGGCCCGTCAGGCCGGTCTACCGGTGGTGATCAAAGTCGTTGGTTCTGACGTGCTCGTGGCGACGCGGGACATGCGCCGCCGCATGTACATTGGCGAGGCGCTGAGCTGCGCCGATCGCGTCGTGGCCGTAAGCCGCGATCTGGCCGCGCACGTCGAACGGCTGGGAGTCGACCGGCGTCGGATCGACGTTGTCTTAGGAGGGATCGATCGCGACATCTTCAGCCCCGGCGAGCAGCAAGACGCTCGGCGGCGGCTCGGTCTGCCGCCGGAGCAGCGAATCATTTTATTCGTCGGCAACGTATTGCTGAGCAAGGGGACCGGCGTGCTGGTCGAAGCCTGCCGGATACTGCGAGACCGCGGCATCGTCTGTAGGGAACGCACTCCGTGGCGTTCCGCGGGGCCGGAGGCCAGCGCGGGCCGGAATACGAACGAGGGCGGAACGGCACGGAGTCCGTTCCCTACAGAGTGCTACGTGGTTGGCGGCGGGAGCGACGAAGGCAAAGTGCGGTCGCTGATCGCCAAATATGGGTTGGGCGATTGCGTAAAGCTGGTCGGGCCGCGCGGGCATGCGGAACTGCCCGATTGGTACCGGGCCTGCGACGTGGTGACCTTACCCAGCTTTTCCGAGGGAATCCCCAATGTGCTCTACGAGGCGCTTGCCTGCGCTCGGCCGTTTGTCGCCACGCGCGTCGGCGGCATTCCCGAGATCGCGGATCCTTCCTACAGCCGGCTGGTCGAACCGGGCAATGCGCCGGCACTGGCCGCGGCGCTGGCGGAAGTGCTGGCCGCACCGCCGCGCGTCCACACCGAGTTGGTACAGCGTTGCATTCGCACTTGGCGAGAATCTGCGGAGCAACTGGCCGAAGTACTGGCCGCGGCGTGCGAAGCAGGGGGGCGGGGTTCAGAGGTCGGGGGTCAGGGGGGATGTGTAGCCCCGGCCCTTGTGGCCGGATCGATAGCGCCGGCCCTCGTGGCCGGAAACGGGAATTGAACCACAAAGAGCACAAAGAACAAAAAGAGATAGGCAAAAAGATTGAGGGGCAAAAAGATGTGAGCAAAAAATGAGCGCGAACAAGTAACGTTTTCTTCGTGCTCTTCGTGACCTTTGTGGTTCCCCCGCCCCCGACCAAGCTGTTCGCGGACGAAACCCGTAGAACGCGGAACGCCACAGAGGGCGTTCCCTACAGAATCCCGAATCCTGCTTCGTTCCTGACGCCCGCCCCCTGAATCCCGTCCCCTTCCTGTTCCCCAGTCCCCAGTCCCTCCATGCTCGTTGAAGAACCACTCACCGCCGCGGACGCAAAGCGACTGCACGGGCGCGACATCCTATGCTTCAGCCACGACTGGAGCGGAGATCCGCTGTCGAAGACGCACCTGATGAGGCTCTTGGCGCGACACAACCGCGTGCTGTGGGTCAACTCGATCGGCAACCGCACGCCGACGGTGTCGAAGGCCGATCTGGGACGCGCGCTGAAAAAGCTGTCGGCGGCCATGTCGCCCATTCGCGAGCCGGAGCCGAATATCTTTGTGCTCAATCCGCTGGCCGTGCCCGCCTACGGCAGCCGGGCGGTGCGCGCGTTCAACCGGCGGTTTCTGACGCACCAGGTGCGGCGAGCCATGCGGCGGCTGCGTTTTCGCCGCCCGCTGAATTGGGTGTTCAATCCCGCCGCGGCCGTCATCGCCGGGCAGCTTGGCGAAGAGGCCGTCGTGTATTACTGCGTCGATGAGTACACCGAGTTCACCGGGGTGACGGCGACGGCCCTGGCCGAGTTGGAGCGGCAGTTGCTCGATCGGGCGGACCTGGTGGTGGTCTCGGCTGACCGGCTCTATCAGAGCAAAAGTCCGTTCAACCCGCGGACGCATCTGGTGCGGCACGGGGTCGATTTCGATCATTTTCGTAAGGCGCTATTGCCCGAGACGCGCGTGCCCGAAAAGCTGGCCCGACTGCCGAAACCGGTAATCGGTTTTTTCGGGCTGGTGGCCGACTGGGTCGATGTCGAATTGATGGCCGAGATGGCCCGGCGGTTTCCGCACGGGTCGCTGGTGGTGCTGGGCAAGGTGACGACCGATGTCTCGGAGCTGGCGGCCTTGCCGAACGTGCATTTGCTCGGCCGCAAGCCGTATGAAGAGTTGCCGGCCTACTGCAAGGGGTTTGATGTGGCGTTGATGCCGTTTCGCATTAACGAGCTGACGCTGAACGCCAACCCGCTCAAGGTGCGCGAGTATTTGGCGGCGGGCTTGCCGGTGATCTCGACGCCGATACCCGAGGTCGAGGTGCTGGGGCAATGCCGCATCGCCGCCGGGGTCGATGCTTTCCAACAGGAGATTTGCGAGGCGCTGGCCGACCCAGGCCCCTCGTACGAGCGCAGCGACGCCATCCGCCATGAAAGCTGGGATGCCAAGCTGGCGGAAGTTGAGAGACATTTGCTGGAAGTGATAAGAGAGGGATCGGAGGTCAGAGGCCGGGGGCCAGGGAATTGAGTTGAACCACAAAGAACACCAAGAACACGAAGAGATAGACAAAAAAATGTGGGGCAAAAAGATGAATGCTGAAAATGAAGGCAATTGCCTTCTTCCCCGAATCCCGAATCCTGAATCCTGCCCATGAAACTTCTCGCCGTGGTCGGCGCCCGACCGAACTTTATGAAGATCGCCCCGCTGATGTGGGAGATCGAGCGGCGCTCAGGCGTCGAGGCGCTTTTGGTCCATACCGGCCAACACTACGACCAGCAAATGTCGCAGCTCTTCTTTGACGAGCTGCGCATTCCGCGGCCCGACGCCAATTTGGAAGTCGGCTCAGGCTCGCACGCCGTGCAGACCGCCGAAGTGATGAAGCGCTTTGAACCGGTGCTGCTGGACGAGCGGCCCGACGCCGTGGTGGTGGTGGGCGATGTGAATTCGACCATCGCCTGCGCGCTGACCGCCGTCAAACTGGGCGTGCCAGTCGCACATATCGAAGCGGGCTTGCGCAGCTTCGATCGCGCCATGCCCGAGGAGATTAACCGCATCCTCACCGACGCCATCAGCCGCTGGCTGTTTGTCTCGGAGCCAAGCGGCTTGGAGAATTTACGCCGCGAAGGCGTGGCCGAAGAGCGGATGTTCTTTGTGGGCAACCTGATGATCGACACCTTGTTGGCATGCCGCGAGCGGAGCGAACATTCCGATGTGTTGCGGCAGCTTGAACTGGAAGGCCAGCCTTACGGCGTACTCACGCTGCACCGGCCGTCGAATGTCGACGATTCGGCGGTGTTTCAAGCCCTGGCCCGCGCGGTCGGCCGGCTGCAAAGCGAGCTGCCGATTGTCTTTCCAGTACACCCGCGCACGCGCCAGGCACTGGCCGGGTGGAATTTGGCCCAAATGCCCCATCTGCGGCTAACCGACCCGCTGGGCTATCTCGATTTTATGAAGCTGCTGGCTCACGCGCGGCTAGTGCTGACCGATTCGGGCGGAATTCAAGAGGAGACCACGGTGCTGGGCGTGCCCTGCCTGACGTTGCGGGCGAACACCGAGCGGCCCTCGACGGTCAGCGAGGGGACAAACTGTTTAGTGGGCATGAATCCAGAGCGGATCATCGAAGCTGGCTTGGCGGCGATTGCTGGGGAACCAGCGGTTGGTCGCGTGCCTCAATTTTGGGACGGCAGTGCTGCCGCACGAGTCCTCGACATCTTGACGGCGAAAGAACATTGATTATCCATGATGTGGTTTGAGATTATTTTTGGCATTGGCGCGGTATCCGCCGTCTACACCTACCTGCTGTATCCGCTGATGATGGCGGCCAGGTCGCGGTGGCGGGCGCGGCCGGCGCGCGCGGCCGAGGGGCATCGCGCGCCGGTTTCCATCATTGTGGCGGCCCACAATGAAGAGCACCAAATCGAACGGCGCGTGGTCGAACTGGCGGAGATGATCGCCCGTGGCGGGGCTGACGGCGAGGTCATCGTGGTTTCCGATGGCTCGACCGATCGTACTACCGCCGTCGCGGCCACTGCCAGCACGGCAGCTTCGGTGCGCGTGCTCGACCTGGGCGAAAAGATGGGCAAAGCCGCCGCCTTGAATCTGGGCGTCGAGATGGCGCGGCACGACATCGTCGTCTTTGCCGACGCACGGCAGCGATGGTCACCAGACGCCTTGAACCGGCTGATCGAAAACTTCGCCGACGCCGAGGTGGGCGCGGTCAGCGGCGAATTGCTGCTGGAGCGATCGTCAGGCGAGGCTGCGGGCATCGGGCTTTACTGGCGATACGAAAAGTGGCTGCGGCGCAGCGAAAGTCGGGTTCATGCCATGCCGGGCGTGACCGGCGCCATCTCGGCCGTGCGGAAAGAGCTGTTCCGCCCGATGCCGCGCGGGCTGGTGCTCGACGACGTCTATTGGCCCTTGCAAGTAGCGATGCAAGGCTACCGCGTGGTGTTCGACAGCCGCGCGAAAGCCTACGATCGGCTGCCTCCGCGGTCGCGCGATGAATTCCACCGCAAGGTGCGAACGCTCAGCGGCAACCTGCAACTTTTGTCGGTCCTGCCCGAGCTGCTCGACCCGCGGCGCAATCCCCTGTGGGTGGCGGTGATCTCGCACAAGCTGTTGCGGCTGGTCGTACCCTGGGCGCTGTTGGTGATGTTCATCAGCAGCGGCTGCCTGTGGCGGTTGCCGCTGTATCGAGCACTGTTCGCGGGAGAGGTCGCGTTTTATGCGGCGGCCCTGGTGGGGTTGGCGTTGCCCGGTCGGTTTCGACTTACGTCGGCGGCAGCATCGTTTGTGATTTTGAACGGCGCAGCATTGATCGCACCGTGGGTCTGGCTGCGTGGAGGGGCGATGAGGTCATGGCGAAAGGTGGCCTATCCAACCGCTGCGCCGCCTCGGGCGCCGGTCCTGTTCGCCGAGAAGAACACCCGCGGCAGAACCCCTTCACCGATTGAGCCGGGCGACGCTGTGCCCGCGGCGAATGTGGTTTACGACTGATGCGCCGGACAGCGGAATACATTACCATTCCGTCTCTTGCTGGACCATGCCGGATGTTCGTGCGGGCTGACGAATCATCCGGGCTATGCACATGGGGACATGTCCCATTACGCATCTCGCCGCGGTTGGCAAAGCTCGTTTTTCCGCCGGAAAACCCACCAAGCCAGTTGCTTGAGAGAATGCGGGGAGAGAGGGCCTTGGCGCCCGGCGGACGTTGCACAGTCAGGCATGTCTGATTTTGCCAATGGGTACGCGTGCCATCGTGCCTTTTTCAGCCGGAAAACCCACCAAGCCAGATTGGTGGGACAATGCGGAGAGAGGACTTGGAATTCAACGTGCAAAAAGTAAAAACCGAGGAAGCATTACCCCCGAATGCCGACCCCCGAATGCCAGCCAGCGCTTGCATAAGCCAAGATTGATGCTTCGGGTGTTGCGGCAAACCATTGAGCCGGCCAAGCTTGCGACGCAGGCGAGCCGATGGGGGGCTGTTTTTTGCAAGCAAACGGGACCGGCAAACGGTGGGGACCGGCAAACGGCGTTGAATGCCCGCCGGGCGCTTGACACGGCTGCCGGAGCCGCTTAAAGTAACTCGCAATCGTCATGATTGTCCACCTTAACACGTTCTGTCGAAATTCGGGCCTACCGCTACGCGGTCTGGCGGGCTTTGCCTTGGCGCTCGCGCTGTTCGGCTTGGCTGCCAGCGAGGCCCAGGCGGGCTTCGTGTTGCCCGAAGAACTGGCCTCTCCCTCGGCCCGCGCGGCGAACCTGGCTGGCAAAATCGGCTCGGATGCCGCCGACGATGTTTCGCCCGATCAAGATGGCGAACCGCGGAAGGCCGATCCTTCGCAGGTCGATCAACCGGCCAGCCCGATTTCGGGCGCGTCGGGTGCGGGCACATCGGCTACGTCCGGCGGCCCAACCTTGGCGGTTGTCTTGTCGGCGGGAGTTTCGTCGGGCTCGTTGGAGCCGAATGGCGCATGCCTGGAGCGGGCCAATGCCGCCTTGCCCACGCCGCCGACCTTCGATTTTTTGCGCCCACCTTGTCGCCTTGCCTAGACGCGGCGGCGGCGCTGTTTTTCGGCGTCGCTGTTTTTCGGCAAGTTTCTCGACAAGTTGAACGGGTATGTATCGAAGGAGTATCTCCATGCGTTTTGTGGTATCGAATCTATTGAGTCTACGCGCCCTGGCGTTGCTGGTCGTCGCCGCTTGGGCAGCCCTCTGTGGTCAGGCGAATGCCCAGTTTCAGCCGGGTTTTACCGGCTGGACTGAGTTCGCCGACGCCGGTTCCTCGGCTGGCGGCGTGGTCGATTTCGCCGTCTACCAAAACACCGGCGCAGACGGCGGCAACTGGCTGAGCCAACTCGGTTTCACCAGTAGCGATCTGGCTGGTGTGCTTGACGCCAGCGGCGGCAATACGGCCGACAGCGCTGCGTCGTTCGTTTTCTTTTATGAAGTGGTCAACACGGCACCGGCTGCCGGTAACGGATCAATCGCCAACTTCAATGTCAACAGCTATTCGAACCCTTACTCGTCGGGTGGGTGGTTGAACAACTACGTGTTCAATGATACGGCGGTCACCAACGCGCACCCGTACATCGGCACGCAGCCGACGGGCACGCCGCCTGACAACCAACAGTATTACTATCCCTCGGTGAGCGGGCAGAGCTTGAATGCAGCGGCGCCCTTTACGAATTCGGGAGTCGCCACCACCGCCCCGACCGGCGTCCTTTCGCTCGGCGGCACCAGCAGCGGCGGCGCGGCGACGTTCTCGTGGACCAACTTTTTCGGCAATCACTTGCTGGCCGCAAATTCCTATTCGCCAGTCTTGTTCTTGACCTCGAACACGGCCCCCAGCTACGCCCCAGGATCGCTTTCCGGCACGTCGGGTTTGAGCGCCTCGAACGGCAACATTCCCACACAGGCGCCAGAGCCAGCTACCATGTTCATGTGGGGCGCAGGCGCTCTCGGCCTGGCCGCGGTCACCCGACGGCGGCGCAAGCTTGCCGCGCGTAACGACCTCGCCCTAGCGGCGACGTAGCCCGGAGATCTTGGCGAAAAAAGTCCGCTCAGACCGGGCCCGCTCAAATCGGGCCCGGTCAGATTGGCTCTAGCAGAAAGTCGTCGATCTCCATCGACACGCCTTGCTGGAGGAGGCGCACGGCCACGAGCACGCGGCACTTGCCGCGGCGGTCGAGCACCGTGCCTTCCACCCCGGCCAGGGCCCCGCCACGCACGCGTACGCGGTCGCCAGGGCGCAATCGAGCCTCGACGGTTAGCGGAGCGTTCTGCTCGATCAGACGCCAAACTTGGAGGAGGTCGCGCGTGAGCTCATCGGCGTTGTTAACCGGCAGGGTATTGGCCACGCGGTTCGTGGTCAGACTCTCGTGGCGTTCGCGTTCGCTGCCATAAACGAACACGTAGCCGGTGAACAGCGGAATGTACGAAGTGCGGCGGCGACCCCGGATGACCGATGTTTTGGGAATTTGCGGCAAGAAATAGGGAATCTCTCGATCGAGCAGCTCGCGAGCGACGCTTTTCTCCTGGCGGGCCTTGGTATGCACGACCCACCAGCGGCGGCCGGCCCGGCAAGTTTCTGCAACGCCCTCTGCGGCGAGGTCGACGAAGCCAGACGCAACTGCGTCGATCCCGCCGCACGTCAGCAGGTCGTGGGGAAAGCACTGGAGTTCTGGGCCGCGAATCGGCATGCGCTAACACGTCCTGGCAGAGGGCGCTCATCCGCACCTGCCCCCCTGTAAAAAAGCTTCCAACTGGGGAAGCGACCTATGTCTCCATGGTAACGACCGATCGCCCCGCGGGGAAGTCACAACGCAACTTCAGGCACAAGAACATGTTTCCGCGGCAAGAATCGTTACAACCCGATTTTTTTGACCAGGGCTTGCGGCCTCTCTCGGTAGGCCATATATTCAGAGCCGCTTTGTCATGGGGCGCTGCCATGAAGGCGGGCACGGAGGCCGACTCGATGCAAGAGCGTCCCACGACGTTTGGCGATTTGCTGCGGAGAATTGCGCCCGGCCAGGCCGCCCGAAAGCAAAGTGAGCTTTCGCTGGCCGCGTCGGCTGTTCCACTGCACGGCGAGTTGGCGGGTAACCTGGCCGGTGGAATCTCATTGCCCGGCCCGCCCTTCTCGGTGGTGCTGCACAGCGTCACCACCCGCGGAATGCGGCTGACCCATACCCAACCGATGTCGAGCAAGCAAATCGCCGTCCGCATTTCGTTGATTACCGGCGAGATGATCCAAGTGCTGCTTTCGGTCGGGCGATCGCGCAAAACCGGCGATCTCTACGAAACGCAGGCTAGGTTCATTCCAGACGAAACCAAGGCACCTTCTTCCGCTTTCAAACCAGGAGCTGGCAGTGAGTCCGACCGTCACTACGTTGCGTCGGTTGGAAGCGGCGATTAAGAACAAGACGGCCCGTGTGGGGGTGATCGGGCTAGGCTATGTCGGCCTGCCGCTGATTCACGCCTTTACGCAGTCGGGCTTCTCGTGTCTCGGTTTCGACGTCGATCCGCGGAAGGTCGAGTCGCTTCAGGCCGGTCGCAGCTATATCAAGCACATCGACTCGGCCACCGTTGCGCAATGGCTGGCGGGCGGCAGGTTCGAGGCCACCGCCGACATGCGGCGACTGGCCGAGGCAGACGCCCTGCTGATCTGCGTGCCGACGCCCCTAACCGAAAGCCGCGACCCCGATCTCACTTATGTCGAGGGAACGGCCTCGGCCATCGCCGCCGCCCTACGACCAGGGCAGTTGGTCGTACTAGAAAGCACCACCTATCCCACGACGACGCGCGACGTGGTGCTGCCGATTCTGCAAAAAAGCGGCTTCGGGTTGGGCAGCGACTTTTGGCTGGCCTACAGCCCCGAACGCGAAGATCCGGGCAACGCCGATTACTCGGCCGCGCGAATTCCCAAGGTGGTGGGCGGTGCGGATCCAGAAAGCCTGCAATTGGCGGCGGCGCTCTATGGGCACGCCGTGGTCAAGGTCGTTTCCGTCTCGAGCATGGAAGTTGCCGAGGCCTGCAAAATCTTGGAAAACACCTACCGAGCGGTCAACATCGCGCTGGTCAACGAGTTGAAGACGCTCTACGACCGAATGGGCATCGACGTTTGGGAGGTGATCGAAGCGGCCAAGACCAAGCCCTTCGGCTTTCAGGCGTTTTACCCCGGTCCCGGCCTGGGCGGGCATTGCATTCCGATTGACCCGTTTTATCTCACTTGGCTGGCCCGCCGCCACGGTCTGACCACGCGCTTCATTGAACTGGCTGGCGAAGTAAACACGCGCATGCCCGAGTATGTGGTCGGGCGGATTGCCGAGTTTCTCAACGAGCAGAGCAAGCCTTTGCGAGGCAGCCGGATTTGTCTCTTGGGCATGGCCTATAAGAAAGACGTCGATGACCCGCGCGAAAGCCCTTCGTTCGAGCTGCTCGACCTGCTGCGGGCGCGGGGAGCGATCGTCACCTACAATGATCCTCACATTCCCCACCTGCCGCAGATGCGGCATCACAACGTGCCCGAGATGGCCAGCCAAGAGCTGACCCCTCAGTTTCTCAACAGCCAAGACTGTGTGCTGATTGCCACGGACCACTCAGTCTATGATTACGAGCAGATCGTACGGCACTCGCGCCTGGTGGTCGATACGCGGAATGCCACCCGCCATGTTCGGGAAGGTCGCGGGCGAATTCGTAAGGCTTAAAGCAAGGGAATTGTATGAGAATTCGCTTGACAAGCGGCTATTACCGATTACGGTATAGTGCGTTTGAGAGAACCGGTGCGCCCTCAGGGTAACCAGATGTTTACCTCCCTAATCCTACGGCTGGGGCCAATTCTCGCCTCATTTGGGCGCTGGATGGCTTTGCCCGCGCTCGTCGTGGCCGCCTTGGCGATAGCGGAACCGGCACAGGGGGGCCTAATTGTTTCGGTCCAGGTCTGCGGCGCTGGCATGTCGGCGACCCAGCGCCAGGGCGGCAGTTCGCGCGTCGAGCGTGCAGGTGCGGCCGAAAACGATCTGCTTGACTTTTCGCGAGGTGCCTCATCACCGAGTTCTGGATCTTCCTCGAACACGACATCAAGCATGGCGGGTTCGACGGCCGTATTGCCGCAGACCTGCGGTCTTCCTTCGCCGGGTTTGATTGCCGGCCTGTGGGAGGAGCGCGCGTTGCGCTTGCCTCCCTCGCCGTTCTTCGATCACTTGCGCCCTCCGCAAGCCTAGTGCGGAAGAGCTCCGCGCGTTATCGGAGTGCGCCACGCGCGATTCAAGCGCGCCGGCGGGCCAGGGTCGGCCGCTGGGCGAGTCCCGTTGCCGCGCTGAAAGCGATGTGCCGTTTGGACGACGCATCGGACCAAGCCAAACGTCTTTCGACGGGGCGAGAACAGAGCTGCCGCAACTGCGGGTAGGGCGCCAGCGTTTTGCGATAAAGTACGGAAAGCGACCATGGAACAGGCCGAGTCAGTCAGCAAGCGGATCACCAACGTCGTGGAACTCATGAACCGCCTCACGCCCTCAAACCCCGACGCGGTGCTTCGCTCGAAGCCCCTGTTGGCTACCGCCGTCGAGCTTGATGGCGACTCCCCTCCGCTCGAATCGCGGATCTGGGCCATCGTTCATAGTATCACCGACTACCAATTGCAGTTTATCCACGGCCAGCCCATTCGAAGCGAACGGATTGCCCTGCGCATTCCTTCTCCGGCCGGGGAGATCGTCGAGATCGTTGTCGCCGCTTCGCAGTCACAGGCGTTTGGCGACCTTTTCGAGACATCGGCGCGGTTTTTTATGGCCGATTCCACCGAGAAGCTTGGCGGATCCGGCGAAAAGTCATAATGACTACCGCTTGAGTGCGTCAAGTTTTGCAGCCCGTCGCCTAATACGAGGCGCCCGTGCCTGCCTGCCCCGGCCCATCTTTATTTCTAAATGAGCCGGATTTTGCTTCACAATTCGGCCGTCGCAGCTTAGTATGTTTGGGTGGTTTCCAAAAGGAGAGGATGACAGCAACGCTTGCACCCACTGAATCAAAAGGAAGACCCATGCCGAGTCTAACTGCCGAAACCGACTGTTTCCCCGAGAGGTTGCTCGTCAACTGGCAAGAACCGGACCTCGCGGACGCTTCGCTCGACCGCCGTTGGTGGGTGGTGCACACCAGGGCTCGACAGGAAAAGAGCTTGGCTCGTGACCTGCTGGGCTATCGCATCCCGTTTTATTTGCCACAGGTCGAAAAGACGGCCATCGTGCGCGGCCGGAAGCGAACCTCGTTTATCCCGCTCTTCACCAGTTACCTTTTCATGTATGGTGACGAAGCTGAGCGGTACACCAGCCTGACGACCAACCGGATCGCCCAGGTGCTACTGGTGAAGAACGCCGATGAATTGGCGCGAGACCTGTTGCAGATTTCTCGCTTAATCGAATACAAGGCGCCGCTGACGCTCGAAAGCCGCCTCAAACCAGGCGACCGGGTACGGGTGATCCGCGGCTCGCTGGAAGGAGTCGAGGGCACCGTCGTCTCGCGCCGCCGCAAATGCCGGCTGGTGGTCGCGGTGAACCTGATTCAACAGGGCGTCTCGGTCGAGATCGACGATTACCTGCTCGAAAAAATCTAGTTAAGGAGAGCGCGTCGCCGCGGACTCTTCTCCCTCGACCACATCGGCGGCGTGGGCCTGGGCGATGAGTTCCTCGGTGCTGGCCGGATCGACCTCGCGGCAGCTTGCCGCCAAGCGCTGCGACAGCTCGCGCAGCTCGGCCTGCCAATCGCCGGGCGAAACGTCGGGCGGGGTCAGCGCCGCAAATTCCTCGCACAGCAAAATCAACCGCAGCAGATGGCGAAAGATCAGCCCTTCTTGCTTCGTCAGATCGCGAGTCTTTACGTAGTTGTTGAAGTGGCCGCCGAAGAAGAATAACTCGCCCGCCACCCAGACCGACTGCGTCTCGAACTCGCCCACGCCGGGATAAAGCGAATCAAACAGCAGTCGCAGCTTTTCGGCCAGGCTCGGCGGACGCTCGGGCGGCTCGCGATCGTCGCGATCTTCGTCGTCATCGGCTTCCAGCGGCGCGGCCATCAGCCCGCGGCGAATCAGTTCGCCGTCGAGCCGGGTCATCGCCAACGGGCCGGGCGCCAGGTCGCGCGGCGGGCGAACATATCGCAACACCGGGCCGGGCAAGCCCAAGACGCTTTCCAGCGCTTGCAGCCGCTCGGTGCCATCGGCGATTCCCAACTGCTCGATCAGGAACGCCCCGTAAAGCGGATTGACGCTGCGGAACGGCAATAAGCGAGGCAACGTCTCGGTTGGCTTGGCCAGGGTCGGCGAATAACGCGGCGGCGCAACCGGCGGCGCCGCCGCAGGACCGGCGTGGGTTGGCAATCCCAACAAGCCCTTTCCGCCGGTGCCGGGCGAGGTCGCAGATTTCTCAGCCTGCGCTGGACCGTTTGCCTCGCCCTTGGGCGGCGGCTGCGGCTCAAGCGACACATAACCGCCCGCCCAGAGCGTCAATAGCATGCGATCGAGCGCCTGCTCGCCCGCCCGGATGCGCGGTTCGTCCATCAACCGCTTGCGAATCAATTTGCGGATCGGTTCGACTTCGGGCGAGATGGTCAACAGATACGCCAGCAGCCGCCACGGCAACGGTCCCTTGCTGTAGAGCTTGCCCGGCGGAGCGAGCTTCAGCTTCTCAAACTGCTGCTCGTGCCAGTAGGTCTGGTTCTCGCGGCGCGTCGGGCGTTTTTTCTTCAGTGCCTTTTTGGCTTTCAGCAGGCCGAGGTCTTTGGTGTCGTCGGGGATGGCGTCGTACTTTTGCTTCCAGCGCAGAATCTTCACATCGTCTTCATGGGCCAGGGCAAACACATAGCCGCGGTCGTCGAATTGCGGCCGCCCCGCCCGCCCGAAAATCTGGTGGGCCGAGCTGGCGTCGATCAGCTTTTGTTCGCCGGGCGGACCCTTGACCAGCGACGTGAGCACCACGCTGCGAGCGGGCAGGTTGATACCGGCGGCCAGCGTCTCGGTGCAGATGGCCACGGCCAGCAACTTGCGTTGAAACAGGCTTTCCACCACGCGCCGATATTTGGGCAGCAGACCGGCGTGATGCACGCCGACGCCGCGCATCAAAAGCTGCTTGAGCTTGGGTCCGGCGCCCTGCGACCAGTCGAGCCGATTCACTTCGTCCAGAAGCTGCGAGCGGCCCGGTTCGCTCAGCAGCGAACAGCCTTTGAGTTGCTCGGCAATGCTCCAACATTCGTCGCGGTTGAAACAGAAGACCAAGGCGGGAGTCAATCGGCTGCCGGCGTCGCCCTGCGCGATGCGCGTGATGAATTCGCCCAGCAGTTCGTCGGGCACCCATTGATAGGTCAAGGGAATCTTGCGCTCGGTGCCTTCGACCAGGTCGATCTTGCGCCGATGGCTGCGATCGAGCCAGGAGATGAATTCCCGTGAATTGCCCACCGTGGCCGAGAGCAGCAGCAGCCGCACATGCGCCGGCAGCATGCCCAGCGACAGCTCCCAGACCATGCCGCGATCGATGTCGCCGAAACTGTGGAACTCATCCATCACCACCGCGCTGACGGGCGTGAAGTCGAACGCGGTGGGATGCAGCAGCCGGTTCAGCAGAATCTCAGCGACGACCACCAGAATGCGTGCCCGTGGGTTCACGCGGCGGTTGCCGGTGACCAGCCCCACGTCGTCGGCCTGGAAGCCCCAGCGAACGGCGGCCGCCTGCATTTCGGCAAACTTCTGCTCGGTCAGTGCGATCAGCGGGGTCGTGTAATAGGCCGTCGTACCGTTATGCAGCGCCTCGAATAGCGCCGCCTCGGCGATCAACGTTTTGCCGGTGCCGGTCGGGGCGCACACCAATACCCCTTGCTCGGCGGTGAACCAGGCCAGCAGCGCTTCTTCTTGCACCGGATAGGGCACATAGGGCAACTGCTCGAGGTATCGTTCGCCAAGTTGATCGCGGGAAAGCAGTTCGCTCATGAGGCCGAGTATAGACCATCACGCGGGTCGAGCGAAGCGAGCTCGTTCTTTGCGGTGAGCCGCTACCATTGCTCCGTGCCGCCGCGTGGATGCGAGACGATCGACTCGCTGTCCACCCAACGGCACGGAGTCCATTCCCTCGTGCGGTGATGACCTTCCCGGCCATGGCCCTGTCGCTGTTTTAACGGCGCGGCTTACGGCTCTTGGCCGAATTCATCCGCGGCATATTGTATTTCCGCTTGGCCACTTGGGTGGCGCTTGATGTCCGCTGGTTGTCGCTGCTGCTGTCATAGCCGCTCGGCTCGGGCGGCGGTACCGGCAGCAGATCGGATTGCGGCGCGGCGGGGATGGCCTCCTGTTCGATGCTCACCGGCGCGTCGCCGTGGAAGTCGGGCGTATCGCTGCCGTGGCAGCAGCTCGTGCCCCCGCCGCAGCAACTATCAGAACAGCAACTATTGCCACGGCGGCAGCGCGCCAGCGCCGCGGCCAGGCGGCTGCGAAGCGCTTTCAGTCGGCAACGCAGGCTTGGTTTGCAACAATTGTCGCAACCTCCGCAGCAGTGATCGCCATATCCCTCCCACGAGCCGCCGCAGCCGTGCTGCCAGCCGCCGTAACCGCTCGCGCCGCCATAAGCCCCATAGGGAGCGCCCTGCCAGGCGGGATAGCCCATGTACGACGTGTTATCGCCGCCCGACACGCCGCCATCCGTCGCCGGCGGTAGCTCTTGTGTCGGACTGGGGGGCGAGGGGCGATCGCTCGAGTCGGTTTGTGCCCAGGCGATGCTCGCCCCCATCAGCAGCGACGACGCGAACACGCTCAATGTGCTTAGCCGCATGTTTGCTTACTCCTTTTTCTTAATACCGGGTGCTTCCGTGCAAAAGGCCGTATGGCGTCTTCGCTCGCGATCGATCGGATGTTTCCATCGTCACAAGCGATAATGACCGCACGCTTGTCAATGAACGATCGACCCGATTTGCCCTAAACGGGGGAAAAATGGCTACAGGCCGCACAATCGGCAAGGTCGGGCCAGAGCGGCCCAACGGAAAAGTCGACGCAACTTCCGGGGTTTAGGCAATAAAGGATAGCTAACAGGGCATCGACGCAGGCCAGGATCGAGGCTTGCCTGTCCCCTGTTCCCTCTAGTGCATTTCCGCCTGACAAGTGCCAATGCCGCTGCGCAAGAAATTGAACTGCACCCGCGGGTGATCGGCCAATAGCGACATGGGCACCGCCGAATCGGCCACCCGCTGCGAAATCATCAGGGTGGTCAGCCGCATGCCAAAGGGGTTGTCGTGACAACCCGCCTGCCAGATCGAAACGCGCTCGGCCTGCCAGGTCTCAACAGGTCCCACCGAAATGGCCTGTGTGGGGACGTTCGTCACCACCCCTCCGCCCGAGGTCCGCGCGTTTTGGATGATCGTCATGGGGTGTAAATCGACAATGCGAGTCGCCAGGCGGCGATATTCCGCGGGGCTCGGCGGCTCGTCGCGGTAGGCGCCTTCGCGTTTGGGCGGATCGTTGAAGGCCCAGTGCTTGACTTCGCCTTGCCCGCCCTGCATGACCACGCACCGCGCCTGCCGGAAGCTCTCGGTGTACGGGCGCGTATCGGCCTTGGGAAAATGAAGATTCTCTTCCGGCATCCGCAGCTCGGGACGAATGCGGTCGAAGCACAGCTCCCGGTCTGCCCGAGCGAAGCTAAGTGGAAACGACTCGGGCGCTTCGCGCCCGTCAATGACCCACTCGTCCATGCCCCAGAAGTGGGCATGCCGCAGATCGATTTCCAACTCGTTCACGAGGCGGGCGACCAAGGGCAATTGTTCTGTGGGACCGATCGGCCCACAAATGCCCGCCGGGCGGTCGGGCGTTGCCTGCCGCCAGGCGGTGATGTATTCCAGCGCCTCGGCCAGATAAAACTCTTCCAGGGTGTCGTAGCACCGGACCGTAAAGCCCGGACGCGACAGCCCCAGCAGATCGTCGGCCGAGAGCCGGGCGGCATCGTCGAGGATCTGGCGGTCGAGCGTGGTGTAATCCCACCAGTCGGGACTGATTTTGCTAAGCGGCCGCATCGGGCAAATCAGACGGCCTCGACGGCGTGGTGAAGCTTCCGCAGCTCTTCCAGCTCGCGGGTCAAGCGGTGACGCAAGGGACTTTCGGCACGAAGTTCGTCGAGCAGAACTTCGGCCTTCGAGAAGCTTTCACTAGTCACCTGCGTCTTGGTGAACAGCTTCCGCCAACTGCGCGAGACCTCTTGTTCGGTAAGCAAGTGTCGCACCTTTCCAACGGGGTTGAAGTGGGGTCGATACCTTCATTTTAAGAGACCCGGCAGCCGACGCAAGAGGTAGACGACGGAAGTGGCTCCACCGCCTTCCTGAAAGAAATCCAAGTTTGAGAACCGGCGTCAGCCGTTCGGACAGCTACCGGTCGCATGGAGTACGATTCGCGTTTATCTCCGCGCCTCGCGGACCAAATGACCCAACTCGGGCGCAATCAGGCGCTCGACGGCCAGCCGCACCGCCGCGGGCGAGCCAGGCATCGTTAGCACCACGGTCTTGCCGACGAGGCCGCCAATCGCCCGGCTAAGCATGGCTGCGGGCCCGATCTCCTGATAGCTCAGCCAGCGAAACAACTCGCCATAGCCAGGCAGCGGCTTGGTGAGCATCGCCGCGATGGTCTCGAAGGTTTGGTCACGTCTGGAAATTCCCGTGCCGCCGGTGAGCAAGATGGCGTCGATGTCGTCGCGCCGGGACCAATCGTTGATCAACACACGCATTCGCTGGGGTTCGTCCGGGACGATCTCGCGGGCGATCACCGCATGCCCCGCTGCTTGCAACCCGTCGAGCAACGCTTGCCCGCCGGTGTCGGTTTCCAGGGTGCGCGTGTCGCTTACGGTGAGCACGGCGCAGCGAATGGCGGTGGGGGCCGTGGCGCGGTGTTGGTCGGCAGATTGGCTCATGGGTGATCGGGCAAAAGTTCCTGGTCGAGCCAGGCGAGGTATTCGGCGTGTCCGGCCACCAGGGGCGTGGCCAGAATTTCGGGCACGTCATAGGGGTGCAGGCTGCGCACCGCGGCCTCGATCCGCGGGAAAAGATCGAGGCGGCTTTTGACGGTGCAATGCCATTCTTGTGAGATTTCCATCTTTCCCTGCCACCGATAGCGACTTTCGATCGGCCCGCCAATTTGCACGCAGGCGGCCAGCCGATCGGCGAGCAATCGCTCGGCGATTGCCTGGGCGACTTCGGGTGTGGGCGTGGTGAGGTAAACCTGGATGTAATCGGTCATGCGTCGAGAACTGACATTCCAGCGGCCCCGACCTTCTACGATAATGCCGCCCGCGAAAGCTGCAACCATAGGTCCGTCATTCATCCTGACATGATACGCTGTTTTCGCGGAGCGAAAGGCGACAGGCCGCCCCCGATGAACACGTCTTCTTGCGCAGAAATACGAGCGGTCACCGCAGGATTGGCAACGGCCAAACCGGGCGTTTTTTTTACACGCGTGAAAAGCGCGATGCGCCGCCGCTGTCGAGCGACCTGGCAAACGCTCACGCGGAGCGCGGATCGAGCGAGCGTCGCCGCGGCGATCGATTGGCTGCGTGCTGGCCGCCACGTGCCCGGTATGGCGCCGGCCCCCGGCGAATCGGCGTGTCCAAGGCTCACCGCCGCGACGGTGCCAACTTTGTTGCCCTTGGGCGAGGTAGCGCTCGCTCGTCGCTTCATCGACTGGCTGCTCTCCCTTCAGCGGCCCGATGGCGGCTTTGCATCCGTCAGCTCGGATCGTGGTTCCCTGATTGGCACTGCTCATGCGCTCGGCGCACTGCTGGCATGGCAAGAGGCCAATCACGGCACGGAGAGGTTGGCTGCCGAGCGAGCCGCAAGCTGGCTGGCCCGGCGGATCGATGCGGCGGGCCGCTTCGATGTTTCCGGCTGCCCGCCGACGAGCATCGACCGCTGGGCGGCGCCGGCGATTCACGTCACTTGTCTGCCGCCGCTGCAGCAGGCCTCGATCAAGCTCGGCGAGCCAGTCTGGCAAAACGCCGTGCAGCGCGCCGCGCACCACCTGCGAGGCTCGCTCGATTGGGCATGCCTGCCCCGCGCGGCACACCTGGCCGCGGCAGCCGCCGGCGCCTGGATCGAACTGGGCGAACAGGAATTGGCGCGCGAAATCGTGCTCGGATATGGCAACTTCGAGCGACGCAATCCTGCTCGCCCGCCTATCTGCAACGCAGCGCTGGCGCATTTTGCCGAAATCTGGTATCGGCTTGCCGAACGCACACGAGCCGACCGCGCGTTGGCCTGCCTGCAATCGCGGCAATTGCCGACCGGGGCCTTCCCGGCCCACGACTCGTGCGCGCTGCGCGGGGCAAGAGGGCGCGAATCCGCCTGGGCCTGCAAACACTTTCTCGACGCGTCGCTCGCGCGGGTGCAAACCTCGTTCGAGCAGTATGGCGCGGATTTGCCAGACCGCATCGACCCGACGGACGGACGCTTCCGCGCGGTCCATGCCTGGCGCCGTTTGCTTGGCCCTGCGGCCACGATCGCCGACGTGGGTTGTGGCTCGGGTCGATTCCTGCGCGAGCTGGCGCCGCGCTTCCCCGCGACGCGCTGGATCGCCATCGATCCGTCGCCCCTGGCGCTCGAGCAATGCCGCGCATGGGGCGAATGCCGTCCGGGCGGCCTGCTGCGAATCCCGGCCGGCGATGCCGAGTTCGATGGCGCCATGGCGATCGAATCGCTGGAGCATTCGCTGCTGCCGGAACGGGCGGTCGGTGAACTGTGTCGCGTCGTCCGGCCGGGCGGACGCATCGTTGTCATCGACAAGCACCGCGCCAAGCAGCGGCTTTCGCAGCACGAGCCGTGGGAGCAATGGTTCTGGCCCGAAACGGTGTCGGCCTGGCTTGCGCGAGATTGCCGCGAGGTGGTCGCTCGCCCGATCGCTCATGGGGCCGCCCTTCAGCCCGACGGGCTTTTCTGGTGCTGGGAAGCCACGCGGGGCTAGCAACGGCAAGCTATGTTTGCCTATCTGAATCCCGTATCTGGGGGGAAACGCATGTTTTGGTTTGCCAGCCGCAGCAAGCATTTGGCCGTCCACAAAGTCATTCGCCGGCTGATCAACAATTCGTCGCCGAACACCATTCCGCTGGGCGGCGATGCGCGCTGGGAAACCCGCTGCAACCGGACGATTCCGGTTTTGCTGGCCCCGTACGACCATGACGAACTTTCCGTTTCTGAGGCCGCCTACGCGCTCACCAAAAACCTGTCGAGTCAGGGCTTGGCACTCGTGCTGCAACAGCCCTTCCGGGCCGAGCAGGTGGTGGTCGGCTTCTGGTCGGGCGACGGCGCGCATTTCGTGCTGGGTCATGTGCGCCAAAATGTGCCGCTGGGCGGAGGCTTTTGGCAGCTTGGGCTGGAAGCGATGGAGATGCTGTGTCCTCACGATTCGGCGGAATTCAAGCGGCTGATTCCGTTGGCCGCGCGGCTTGACCCGAGCGTCGATGCCGACCGCGATTTGGCGGTGGCCGAGGTTTAATTCGCTCGCCCGAGAAGATACCATAGGTTTCCGGATTCTTCTCCGCGCCGAATCGAACCCCATGCTCTCCACCGTCATCCCGGTCTTCAACGAGGTCGAAAGCCTGGAGAGCCTCTATCGCGAGTTGCACGCGGTTGCCGCAGCGGAAGGCTACGAACTCGATTTGGTGCTGGTCGACGATGGCTCGACCGACGGCTCGTGGCAGGCCATTGCCAACCTGGCCGCAAGCGATCCGCGCGTGCGTGGCATTCGCTTTCGCCGCAATTTTGGCAAGGCGGCCGCGCTGAGCGCCGGCTTCCGCGCCGCCCGCGGCGAGTTGGTGATGACGCTCGACGCCGACTTGCAGGACGACCCGCGCGAGATCCCCCGGTTTCTCGAAGCGATGCGGCGGGGGTTCGACGTGGTCAGCGGCTGGAAAAACCCGCGGCACGATCCCTGGCATAAAGTCTGGCCCTCGTGGGTCTTCAACTGGCTGGTTAGCCGGTTGACGGGCGTCGAGCTGCACGACCACAACTGTGGCATGAAATGCTACCGCCGCGAGATCTTCCGCGAAGTGCGGCTGTATGGAGAACTGCACCGGTTTGTGCCCGTGCTGGCCCATGCTCGTGGGTTTCGCGTAGGCGAAGTGGTCATCCAGCACCGCCCGCGCAAATTCGGTCACTCGAAGTACGGCATGCGGCGATTTGTGCGCGGCTTTTTGGATCTGCTGACGGTAAAGTTCCTGACTGGCTTTGGCCAGCGCCCGCAGCACGCCCTGGGAGCCTGCGGGCTGGCGTTTTTTGTGCTGGGCGGGCTGGGTGTGGTTTACCTTTCGGTGTATTGGCTTGCCGCCCAGCTTCAGCCTACCTGGCAGCTTAAGCCGCTGCACGAACGGCCGGCGCTGGTGTATTCGCTCGGCGCGCTGCTGCTGGGCGGGCAACTCATGTCGATCGGGTTTCTCGCCGAACTCATCATCGCCTATACCGGGCGCGACAGCGACACTTACTCGATCGCCGAGGAAACGCCCGTGCGAGACCGAGATAACATGGACCCTTAAACCGTTTGCCGGAAATGTCAAAGGTGACTTTGGAACGCCGTCCGTTCCGCGGAATCATCAACCATGCGAATTGTTCTTTGTTACCCAGTTGAGCCTAAGCACCTTGCCGAGATCGCGGCGACTGCGCCGGACGCGGACTTGATCGACGCGGGCCAAGAGCGCATCGCTGCGGAAATTCTCGAGGCCGACATTTATTGCGGTCACGCCAAAGTGCATCCCCTTCCCTGGGACGAGGTGGTGCGGCAAGGTCGATTGCGCTGGATCCAGTCGTCCGCGGCGGGCCTCGACCATTGCCTCACTCCGTCGGTCGTCGCGTCGCCGATTGTGGTGACCAGCGCTTCCGGCGTGCTGGCCGATCAGGTGGCCGAGCATGCGTTGGCGCTGATCACCGGCTTGTTGCGCAGCCTGCCGGTTTTTTTTCGCGCGCAGCAACGCAAAGAATTCATCCGCCGCCCCACGCGCGATCTGCACCGCGCGACCATCGGCATCGTCGGCTTTGGGGGCAACGGCCGGCGGCTTGCCGAAGTCCTGCGAGTGTTCAAGGGGCGCATCCTCGCCACCGATGTGTTTCCTGACGACAAGCCCGAATATGTCGAGGCGCTCTGGCCGGCCGAGCGGCTGCACGATCTGTTGGCCGTCTCGGACATTGTGATTCTGGCGGCGCCGCTGACCGACGCCACGCGCGGCATGATCGACGCGGCGGCCTTGGCGTGCATGAAGCCCGGTGCCATCTTGGTCAACATGGCGCGCGGGCCGCTGGTAATCGAGCCGGCGCTCGTCGAAGCGCTCACATCCGGGCGGCTGGCGGGCGCGGGGCTCGACGTCACGGCTGTCGAACCTTTGCCTCCGGAAAGTCCGCTTTGGGATTTGCCCAATGTGTTGATCACTCCGCACGTGGGCGGGCAAAGCGCCACCCGCATCGACGACATGACGCAATTCTTTTGCGAGAACCTGCGTCGCTGGCTGACGAACCGCCCCTTGCTTAATCTGGTCGACAAGCGGCTGGGATTTCCACGATCTCGGTTCGGCGATCCCAGCGGACGCTGAACCGAATCGCCGCCATAACTCCATAACTCCAGCGGCGCAGCTTCGGACTGGACGCCATAGGCGGCCAAAGCATAAGATGCGGGGGCGTTTCTCCGCCTGCCGCGGAGGACTACCAGAACTGACGAGCGGCGCCGGGAGATTTTTCATGTCGACCACGACGTATTTTGAAGGTTGTGCCACGCTGACCTTCAATGGCCATCCGGTCAAGCACACGCACGACGGCGAATTGCTGAAACGCTACGAGCGGCTAGTCGCCGAGCAGCGGCATAGCTGGACCGAGCACCATCATCTCGGCAAACTGCTGGGCACCGGCGGACAGGGAATGGTTTACTTGAGCGAGCGGCGCGGCACCGACAGCTTTACATTGCCGGTGGCGCTGAAGATCTTCTCGCCGCAGCATTATGAAGACTCCCGTGGATATGACGAGGCGATGGGGCGGATTGCCCATGTGGCGGCACGCGTGGCCCAGATTCAGCAGGACAACTTGATCGACGTACACAACTTTGTCGATCGAGCCCGCATCCGCATCATGGAAATGGAGTGGATCGACGGCTTCGATCTGAGCCGGTTGCTGACCTCCAGCATGCTCGACCATGTGCGCAACCGCGTCAGCAACCGCCGGTGGGAATATCTGAACAACGTCATCGTGACCGCTGGGCCGGTGCAGCCGCGGCTGAAGCCGGGCATCGCCATTGCGGTGCTGCGCGAATGTTTGGCGGCGTTGGCCGCGTTGCACCGCGAGGGCATTGTGCATGGCGATATCAAGCCCTCGAACATCATGCTCAAGCGGACCGGCAACGCCAAAATCATCGATATCGGCTCGGCGTTCGAGATCGACGCCGCGCCCCAGCGCCGCAGTTGCACACCCAACTACGCCGCCCCCGAAGTGCTGGAAGGCATCGGCACCTCGCCTCGTAGCGACCTCTGTAGTTTGGGCTATGTGCTGATCGAAATGCTCTCGGGCGCGCCCCCTTTTGCCGGGCAGATGAATTATCGCGAACTGCTCGAAGCCAAGCGATTGCTGGTGCATCGCCTTCACGAGCGGCTGCCCCACGAGGTGGTCTGCAACGAGTTGCTCATGAATCTGGTCCGCAGCCTGATTGCACCCGACCCGATGTGCCGCTTCCCTAGCGCCGAAGCGGCCGACATGGTCGAAAAAGGCGGAGCGGCCAGCTTCCACCGCCAGCTCGTCAAGGGCGACTTGGCTAGCGAGTACGAAAACGAAATTCGTCTTTGGCTGGAAGAGCTCGATTAACGCGGAGCTTCTTCCACCGGTTCGACAATGGTCACCGTCTGATTGATTTCCGACAGCGGATACTCCTGAGTTTGCCCCGACGGCCAGTGGATCGAAATCCCGCTGACCCGAGCGCCCGCGGGCACGCCCCAAAAGGGCCGCAGGTCGCACTGCGATAAATAGCTGCCGCCGCCTTTGATCAATCGTAGTTGGTCGCCCGCTGACGTATGCAACACGAGCCAGGCGCCGATGGCGTCGCGGTTGGAGCGTGTGCCGATCAGCCGCACCCGCAGCCAACCATTGTCGTTTGGCGTGTCATTGGCCACCAGGGCGTTCGGCTCGCCATCGTTGTGAGCAAACACGGCGTCCAAGTCGCCATCGTCGTCCAAATCAGAAGTTGCCAGTCCTCGGCCGCGATGAGGGCTGGAAAAATATCCCCCCGGCGGAAAAACCGCCTTGGCAAACCGGCCCTGGCGGTTGACCAGCGCGAGCGGCTCCTGCCGGATCGGGGCCGCCTTGGGATAGTTGATGACATGGCCGTTGGACACGAGAAAATCTTCGTCGCCGTCGCAATCGATGTCGGCATACACCGTACCAAATCCCACGTACAGATGTCCCAACGCCGTGATGCCCGTCCCCTGGCTGACATGCACGAACTGGGCAGCGCCGTCGTTGCGGTAGAGCGAGAACGATTCTTCTTCGAAATTGGCGACCCAGATGTCGGGCAAACCGTCTGCATTATAGTCGCCCAAGTCGACCCCCATGCTGCCTTCGGCCTTGCCGCCGGCGTCGCGGGCCACGCCGTTGAGTAGACCGACTTCTTCAAAGGTCCCCTGGCCGTCGTTCAGATAGAGAAAATTGTCGACGGTATCGTTGGCCACATAGACGTCGACATCGCCATCCAAGTCGATATCGCCGGCGACCACGCCCAGCCCCTTGCCGCACTCGTCGCCGGTCACGATGCCAAACTCGGTCGAGGCGTCGCGAAAGGTGCCGTCGCCATTGGAATAATAGACGATGTGCGGCATGGGATCGAATTTGCGCGGCGAGCAAATCTCGCGCAAACCCCGCCCCGGCCCCGGGCACTCGGGATTATGGCCCGGTTCGAACGACCAGTTGACGTAATGGGCGATGTAGAGATCTAAATGCTGATCGCCGTTCAAATCGGCCCAGGCGGCGCTCGAACTCCACAGCGTATCGAGCATGCCGGCCGTTTCGCGGACTTGCTCAAAGGTGCCATCGCCCTGATTGTGAAAGAGCTGCACTCCTCCATAGCCCGTAACAATGACATCCACAAAACCATCGGCGTCGTAGTCGGCGGCGGAGCAACCGTGCGTATAATAACGAGCCGGTCCGACCCCCGCCGACGCGGTCACCTCGACAAACTGCCAATCGCCCGCGTTGCGAAACAAGGCCGACGGCAGCCCGACCATTTCAAGATCAGGAAGGTATTTTCCGCCGCCGGGACATAACAAGTCGCAGCGCCCATCGCCATCGTAATCGAACAATCCCAACCCGCCGCCGAGCGACTCCAGAATGGCGTGGTGTCCGGCTGCCCGGCCATTGTCGTAGGTGAAGGCGACGCCGCTGGTGGCGGTCATGTCGATAAATCGCAGGTTTCCCGGCGCTGGCGCCGCGTCGCTGTCCGCGTCTTCCTGGAAAGTGGGCGGCGTCGGGGTGCGCTCGTTCTTGCATCCGGCGCCCAAAAAAACGAAGGCCATTACCAGAGCCGCCAGCGACACGAGAACCGAAAAAACCAGGGTTCGCATGAAACAAAAAGGCCCGCTTCGAACGGAAAAACGACCGCTGACGAGAGGAATGCGGTTCTCTGCAGTCTAACCCCGCCGTTCACCAATGACTAGTAGCCGAACGGGCGGCGGGACGCTTAAATAAGGATAGAAAGCAGAGGTTGCCATGAATTCATTTCGCCCGACGGTTTTTCGCGCGATCGTGTCGATCGCCGCTTGCCTGGCGGCGTTGACAGCCTTGCTGGCGGGCGTGGCGTGGTTCCAAAGGCGGTCGCCCGACATCCATCCCGCAGTCGCGACCCTGCCGCCAGCGCGCAAGCTGACGGGACCCGCGGTGAAGCCTGCGCCCGCGGCGCAGGGATTTGTGGGCAGCGAGGCCTGCGCGAAGTGCCACAGTGCCATCGCCGAAACCTATGCGCAGCATCCGATGTATCGCTCTTGCGGGGTCACACCCGGCCCCGATGACATCGAATTGTTCGACCAGCGGACTGAGTTTCAGACCAGCGATGGCAGGTATTATCGGGTCGAGCGGCGCGACGACGGCATCTATCATCACGAAATGATGCGCGACCATGAGGGCCAAGACATCTACGATCAGGCGTTCAAGATCGGCCTTTACATTGGCTCGGGAACGCGCGGCAAATCTTACGCGATCGATCATGACGGCATACTCTTCCAATCGCCGATTTCCTGGTATACGAACAAGGGGGGGCTGTGGGACATATCGCCCGGCTATCGTCCCTTCAACCATCAGCGCTTTGAACGCCGCATCCTCGATCAATGCATTATTTGCCACGCCGGGCGGGTTGCCACCGTGGCGGGCCGCGAAAGCGCCTTTGCCGAGCCGGTTTTGCTGGAGGCGGCCATCGGCTGTGAGCGTTGCCACGGCCCCGGGCAGAAACACGTCGCGCTGCACGAGTCGGGCGGCGCACCGCAAGACGACGCTTCGATTGTCAATCCTGCTTCGCTGACCCCCGACCGGCGCGATGCGGTTTGCAATCAATGCCATCTGCAAGGAAAACATCGAATCGCCCGCTATGGCCGGCGGTTCGGTGATTTCCGCCCCGGCGATCGGCTGGACGACGTCGTAGCCGTGTTGGTGGACAACACCGGCGTGCGGGCGGACGGACGCACCAAAGCGGTGAGCCAGGTCGAGCAGATGAACGACAGCACCTGCTTCAAGCAAAGCCAAGGCCAACTGGGTTGCACCTCGTGCCATGATCCTCATGCGCATCCCGGTCACGGGGACACCGCGGCGTATTACCGCAATCGTTGCATGACCTGCCACGATGAGCACGGTTGTTCGCTGGCGGCCGAGAAGCGGCAGGCCGCGCCCGCCAACGACTCGTGCGTTTATTGTCACATGCCCCACATGAGCACGCACGACATTCCTCACGCTTCACAAACCGATCACCGTATCCTTCGCATTCCCGATTCGGAACTGCTTGAGCCCGACCTGGGCGAGGCCCCTGCCGAGTTGGCGCTGTTTGACGAGACGCATACGACCATGCCCGATTGGGAACGCGAGCGCGTCCGCGTCATTGGCAAACTCCGAAAATTTGAGCAACAGAATTACGGACCGGAAGCTGCCTTGCGCGAAATTGAAGAAACGCTCAGGGCGATTGTCGAGATCGCGCCCGACGACGTGGCCAGTTGGTTTTCGCTGGGAGCATCGGCGGCGATGCGCCGCGATCAGGGCGCGGCGCGAATGGCCTGGGAGCGCGTGCTCGAAGTCGAGCCAGAGCATGAACACGCGCTGGACGCTCTGGCGAGCGCTTGCCAAAACAGCGGCGATTTTGAGGCGGCAATGCGCTACCTCGACCGCTTGCTGGCCATCAATCCTTGGCAGGCGCGAAATCATGCTCGTCGGGCAATGATGTTGGCCGGCTTGGGCGACTTGAGCGGCGCCATCGAGGCCGGCGAAACAGCCATCGAACTCGATCCCTCGAATACGAAAACCCGCCGCTGGCTCATTGGCGCCTATCAACAGCGCGGCGACGCGATCCAGAGCCAACGGCATGCGGAAATCTTGCGGCGGATGAGCGAAAGCCGGATGCCGGCTCTGTCGCATGAGGAACACACGGACGAACGATAACTTCCAACCTACGGCAAGGCCGGTCCGACCGTGGCGGCCGGTCCGACTATGGAGTCCGCTGCGTTCTTGACAGGCGACGGACGGCTCGGGCTGAGGATCGATTCGATCAGCGGCGATTCGCTGTCGGAACGAAATCCAATTGGGGCCGCATCAGACGCCACGCTCGCGGCGGGGGGCTCAGATCGTCCGTGCGAACCGGCCGAACTGAACCGCCAGGTGACGACTGCGCCGTCGCGCCGGTCTCCCGAACCGGCGCGGTGATAATCTGCCGAGTCGGAGGGACCACGCCCCGGCCGATTGCCCGCCAAATTCGAAGGCGACGTCGCCGTAGCGGAAAGCAGATTGATCACATTGCCGCCCGAAGGCTGCCGGCCGACCGAACGCACGGCGGAAGGGGCCGGTGGCTGTTGCGGGCCCCTGGCCGGCAAGCGGTTCGTGCTGGAAGCGGGCTTTCGGGATGGCGCATCGCTTTGGCCGCTGCTGACCGAACGCGGCCGGCGATGACTCACTTGGCCGAAGTTTTTGTCCGTATTTTTCCCGGGCTGGTTCTCCGCCATGGGCGCCGGCGGCAAAACGAACTCGCCGTCGGGCTCGATCGGCGGCTGGACCAAAGGAGCGATCGCCGGCTCGACCGGACAGGTAGGACAATCGGCAGGCCACAGTCGCCAGCAAGTTGGATAGTAACCGCCGCACAGGCCCGTCGGGCAGATGACGCAGTCGTTCGCATCGTGAGGCGGGCACTTTTTTTTCGTCGCATGTGAGATGCAGCCGGGCGCCATCAGCAGCAGCCAGCACGTCATGCACGCCGTTAAAACGTGGATGGCGTGGCACGAGCGGCGTTGGCGCTTAAACCAAGATCGGTTGTTCACAGCCATAGTCGTGTTCGTTGTCTTGCATGCCTCTGGTACGCAGGCAGCCGGGCCAACTGGTTAGAACCCGCCGCCCAACCCGCTAAACCGGCTGAAGAACTTGATGCTCTTGACGGTGTTGGTGCCGAGCAACGTGGCTCCAAACATCCGGTCGAACGGCGCGGTAAATTTGCTCAGTGCGGTGTCGATCGCCACCAGGCGGTCGTGCGCCACAAACAACCGGTCGCCCGGCATGAGCTGGTAATTGGTCGCCGTGTCGGCGCGGGTGGTGATGGCATACCAATCGACCGGCAAAATCTGGTGACAGCCGGTGCCGGTGGGCGCGGGTCGGGCCACCCAAATACGCTTCGACGATACTGAATCGAGCCCGTTGACTTGCGCGATGGCGTCGAGCACCGTTTCGTTTCCGGTGACGGGCAACCGCACCACGCCGTCGCCCAGCCCGGCGCCCTGCGTCACGACGTAATACACTTTGCTGTTGTAGGCAAACACATCGACCGACACTTCGGGGTTTTCCAGAAACTGCGACAGGTGCGCCTCAAGGGCTCGCTTCGCTTCGGCGATGGTCAGCCCCGTGACATTGACCTTGCCGTAGTTGCCCAAGGTCACTTTGCCGTCGGGTCCGACCAGGTGCTCACCCGAAATTTGCTGTCGCCCGGCCGACTGCACCAAACCCATCGAGACTTCGGGCAACTGTAAAAACTGCTTGAGATGCTGCTTGATGGCCTCGGTGGCTTGCGGCAATTCGAGGCCGACCACCTTGACGGTGCCATACGGCGGGCCGAGATCAAGAAAACCGCCCGGCTGCACTTCGTAGCTGCCTTCGATCGGGTGCTCTTCGAAAGCGCCCGGCACCTGCACTGCCAGCACGTCGAGCGTCTCAATCCGGTAGGGCGGCTTCGGCACGACCTTCACGGCGTCGACCAGCAAAATGTCGGGCGGTTCGATCACATAATCCGGCAGCGTGGTTTTCGACAACTCGCGCGGCACGCCGGGTGGCGGTGGCGGCGGAAGCTTCGGCTCAAAATGACTCGGCGGCGGCGCCCAATCGCGCCCGCCCAGCCGCGGACTATGGCAGCCCAACGCGCAAGCCAGCAGCGCCAGCGCCGCCAGCCAACTCGTGCGAATGCCGAAAACACCAGCCATGAAAACCTTCCCCCCTGCCAACCAGCGAGCCAAGCCCGTTGGTAAAAGAACCGGGCTTTGCCCGATCTACTCGGTATAAGGGTTGATCGGCATTTGACGGTTGTATCGCTTGAGACGATTTTGCGGAAACGAAGGCCATTTCGCTACTTAAGCTGCGAAATTGGAGAGGTTCGGGGAAGTTTTCCGACGCGCTCTCCTACAAGGCTTGACTTCTCAGCCGGAGGGCGATGTCGCTTTTTTTTGCGGTTTCGCACGCGGCGTGACGGGCCGCGGCGCTAATCCCGCATAAACGCCCGCGGCATGAAGCCGGCGCACCACGGTCGTGACGCGCAGCGCGCGGCTGATCGCCTCAGTCAGCTCGCTCGTCAGGCTTTCCAAGAACCTGGTTTGGCCCGATTGGTGCACGGCCACCACGCGGCCATCGAGCAAAGCCAGCGCATTGCGCGTCTTGGCCGGCACGCGCGGTCCCGGCGCCAAAATGCCGGCCAGGTTCAACGGATCGGCCGCCGACACTACGATCCATTGCCTGCTCGGGCCGCCCTCGCGCACGCGGCGCAGATCTTCAATGGCCTCGGGCATGGCGAACTGCTCGCCGGCCACGCCCGACACAAATCGCCCGCCGCGCACGCGGCCCTGGGCCTCCCAGCGGCGATAGATCCGGGCCAGTTCACCCCACGCAGGTGCGACCGTCTCGCGCGCCAACAGATCGCGAAAGATCACGCCGTATCGCCACAACAGAAGCTGGGCCCAGTGTTCGACGCGCTCGGCAGGATCGACCTGTGGCAACCAACCGGGAAACCGCGACCAGCGGCCGCCGCCGGGACGCGCGGCCGCGGGCGCTCTTCCACGGGATGGACGCCGCGGCCGGACGCCGGCGCCCCGTTTAGGCGAAACGATCGCTCGGATGGCCGCAAAACCGTCGGCGGTCACCAGGCCGAGCGCCGCCAGCTCGCCCAGCGCTTCTTCAAGCTGGCTGGGCAGCAGCTCGGTGGCGCTGGCCAGATCGTGCAGGAACAGCGCTCCGCGATGCGTCAAGGCTTCGAGCACCGCCTGCGCGTTGCCGCTGTAGGTCGGGCTTTGCAGGCTGACACTGACTGCCGCGGCCCCAACATCCTGAACAGCCGGGCCTGCCGCGCGACCCGGCGGCAAAAGCCACTCCAGATTGGCCCGCGAAGCCAGCGCGATCGGCACTGCCCGATGCAGCGAGCCCGACGAAGGCCGCTGCTCGAACCAGCGGCGCGGCGGCTGCAAGCGGCCCCAGGCCACCTCACCGCCCAAAGAAAGCTCATCGAGCCAGGCGGGGTCGTAGTCGACCAGCCGTCCGGGCAGCAGGTCTCGCTCCCAAGCGCCCGCCGGAGCCTCAAAGCCTTGAAGCTGTCCAAGGATTTCCCGCAGTCCAAACCGGCTCGAAAGATTCTGGCTTGGCAACAGGCGCTGATGCGCGAGCAAGAACCGCCAAAAATCGCTCGCCGAGACGGGCTGAACTTTCTCACGCGCGGTGGTCAGCGTCAGCCGGTGAATACGGGCCAGCAGCCGCCGATCGCACCATTGCGTCTCGCGCGCGCCGGACGTGAAGCGACCGCGCAGCACAGCGCCTTCGCCTTCCAGGGCTTCCAGCGCCGCCGACACCATTTCGACTCGCAGCCCCAGCAACTCCGCAATTCTCATCGCAGTCAGCGGTCCGCGGCAGGCGGTTTGTCCGCGCACCAACTCGACGGCGCCGGCGGTCGATTCATGCGTCCCGCGCATCGCTTCGGGTAGCTCGAGCTCCGGCTCGATGGTTGCCGCGGGAAAAGCCGCATGCACGAGCGACAACCGCTCAGCGGCCACCCACAACTCCGGTCCGTCGGGCACGATGAGCCGCGTGGCCCGCCCGGCTTCGACCAAGGCGGCGAACCACCCGGCCCAAGACTGCCCTTCGGCCGCGGGCCAGGCCGCGTGCGACAGCAGGCAATCGTGCAATTCATCGGCGTCGCGCACCAGCGGCCAGGCCTCGCGCGTGACGCGCTCGATGGCCTCGGGATCGAGCCGCGCCAGATCATCCCAATTCTCGCGGTCGGTGGTGCGCCGCGTGGCAACCGCCCGCGCCCGGCGTTCCTCCAGCGGCGCGTCGTCGAGAAAAGCGTACACGTTGGCGTTGAGAATCTCGTGGCTGAACGGCGACGGCTCATAGGTGTCTTTGCCGATGATCTGCGTCTGGCCGTTTTCCAGCCGGCCGAGCAATTCGAGCCAGCCATCAATATCCATCGCCTCATGCAGACAATCATAGACCGTTTGATTGACCAGCGGATGATTCGGCACCTCGATGTCGCCCACCACGTTTTCCTGGCAAGCCGTCTGCGCCGGGAACACCGCGGTCAGCAGATCGTCGGCATGGAATCGCTGCAAGGGCGGCGGCACTTTTTTGCCGCCGCGCTGCCGCAAAATGGCCAACGCCCGCGTGGCGTTCCAGCGCCAACGAATTTGAAACATCGGCACCGCCAGCAATGCCTGCACTAACAGCGCCTGGGCGTTCTGCCGATTCAGCATTCGAAACATCTCGTCGATCGGGAAGCTGTGCTGCGGTCCAAGCGACAGCACAATGCCGTTGTCGTCGGCGCTAGCTTGCAGCTCGAAGTCGAAGCTGCGGCAGAACCGTTTGCGAAAGGCCAATCCCCAGGCGCGATTGATGCGGGCGCCAAACGGTGCGTGAATGACAAGTTGCATTCCGCCCGAATCGTCAAAAAATCGCTCGAAAACAATCTGGCGTTGCGTGGGCACCAGCCCCAGCGCGGTCACTTGCGATTCGACGTAGCGGAGAACCTGTTCGGCGGCCCATGGCGAGGCGCCGCATTCGTCTTGGAGCCAGTCGAGCGCCTCTTGACGCGATGACGTCTTGGGGCCCGTGCGCGGCTCCGGCTCGGAGGATGGCCTTCCCAGGCCGTCCCCCTCGTGTTGGGACGGCCTGGGAAGGCCATCCTCCCTTTGTTGCCCACTGAATTCCGACTGCGCCTCGTGCTCCGCTACGCCAACTCTTTTCGCCAATTCTTCTCGCAGCGCAGAGACTTCGGCCGACAGTTCGACGGTGCGGCCGGGTGCTTCGCCGAGCCAGAAGGGAACGTTGGCCGGCGCCGCATGGGCGTCTTCGACCACCACCTCGCCGCCACGCACGTGCACCACCCGCCATGAAGTGTTTCCTAGCAGAAAGACATCGCCCCTGATACTTTCGATCGCAAAATCTTCGTTGAGCGTGCCAACGAACGTTCGGTCTTCGCGCGTCACCACGCGGTAATCGGCGGTTTCAGGTATCGCTCCGCCCGAGGTCAAGGCCGCCAGCCGGGCTGCGCGGCGGGCGCGCAGCCGGCCGTGCACCTGATCGCGATGCAGATACGCGCCCTGGCGTGTCCGCCGGCTCACACCTTCGCTGAGCATTTCAACCACCGCATCAAAATCGGCGCGGTTCAGATTGCGATAGGGCCACGCGCCGCGGCAGAGCCGATAAAGATCGTCCTCCGACCATTCTCCGCCCGACACCGTGGCCACCATCTGCTGCGCCAGGATATCCAGCGGCGCCTGCGGAATTTCGATCTGGTCGAGCCGGCGTCCGCGCACCGCGCGGATCACCGCCAGGCATTCGAGCAGCTCATCGCGGGTCAAGGGAAACAGCCGCCCGCACGGCACACGCCCGATCGAGTGCCCCGCCCGTCCCACCCGCTGCAAGAAGGTGGCGATGGAGCGCGGCGAACCGATCTGGCAAACCAGGTCGATATACCCAACGTCGATGCCCAGCTCCAGCGAAGCGGTGGCCACAATCGCCTTGAGCTGGCCCGATTGCAGCCGCTTTTCGGCCAAAAGTCGAATCTCTTTTGACAGGCTGCCGTGATGGCTGGCCACAGCCTCTTCGCCCAGCAGCTCGCGCAGGCGATAGGAAACTCGCTCGGCAAGTCGCCGCGTATTGACGAAGATCAACGTGCTGCGATGTCCGCGGATCAATTCGGCCAGTCGCTCATAGATTTCGTCCCAGGTCTCGTGGGAGCAGACGGCCGAAAGTTCGGCCTGCGGCACTTCGATCGCTACATCGAGCGAACGCAAATGCCCGGCATCGACAATGCTGCACGCGGGCGCACCGCCGGTCGCTTCCTGGTTTCCCACCAGGAAGCGGCCAATCTCCTCGATCGGGCGTTGCGTGGCCGAAAGGCCGATGCGCGTGAGCGGCTGCGGGCATAGCGCCGCCAGCCGTTCGAGCGAAAGGCTCAGGTGAGAGCCGCGCTTGTCGCGGGCCAGCGCGTGAATCTCATCGACGATCACCGTGCGCACCGTGCGCAGCATCTCGCGGCCTTTGCCCGACGTCAGCAGTAAGTACAGCGATTCGGGCGTGGTGACCACAATGTGCGGCGGGCGGCGCACCATCGACTGCCGCGCCGAGGCCGGCGTGTCGCCGGTGCGGACCATCACCCTCAATTCGGGCAGCGCATGCCCTGCCGCCCGCGCCGCCTCGCTGATCTGAGCCAGCGGCGTTTCGAGATTGCGGTGAATATCGTTCGAGAGCGCTTTGAGCGGCGAAACGTAAACCACTTGCGTCTCTTCGGTCAGTTTGCCGTCGATCGCCTGCCGCAGCAAGCGGTCGATGCACACCAAAAACGCGGCCAGCGTCTTGCCCGACCCGGTAGGGGCGGCAATCAGCGTGTGCCGGTCGGCCATGATCTCGGGCCAGCCCAGCCACTGGGCATCGGTCGGTTCGCCAAAGCGGGACTCAAACCACGCGGCAACGATTGGATGGAACGGCGAGAGCATTTGGCTAAGCGACGTTTGAGGGACATCGAACGCGGCAAGATTGCAGAATACGGTCGCCGCGAGAGCATTCCAAGTACCCGCACCCAGCAGAGCGGAATTTATTCCATTTTCCCGTTCGTAGAACGCAGTTCATTCCGTTGTTCCCGTCGCCAGCACAATCGCCCCAACCCTGGCAACCGCACGACGGCCCTGTGCCCTGTGCCCTGTACCCTGTACCCTGTACCCTGTGCCCTGTGGTTGGTGGTTGGTGGTTGGTGGCGGGGCGCTGACTCG
>JAICLL010000077.1 GCA_025927475.1 Pirellulales bacterium | reverse complement strand
GCGAGTCCCACCTTCTGGCGGCGATTCGGCGCAGCAGCGGTGATGCGGCAAAAGGTGGGACTCGCTGCGCTCGGCCCACCCTACCCTGCGGCAAAACGCCAAGGATTGCCGGTGCTGATTGCCAAAGCCGATCAAACGCATTCCGATAAGTTACCACCTGGCAATTCAGTCGCCCAGCCCGGCTAACTCGCAAAGCGCGGCGGCCATGACAGGCTGCGGACAGCTCCACACCAAAAAGAACAGCGCCTCGCGGCACCAGCGGCCGGTTGGGTGTCCTGCGACATAGCCACTGCCCTTGGCGGCGGTGAGCGCGCCCTGCGTCGCGCGCAGCACCAGGCTGTTGGCCCGCGCGCGCAACTCGTCGGCCGAGCAGGCGCCCGCGCCCGAGGCCAGCGCCAAGAGATCGGTTTCAAGCTGCTCATGTTCTTCGCGTAAGCTGCGGGCCGCCGCGGTCAGGTCGTCGCGGCGGGCGGCTTCACGCTCGAGAAATTCGAGCGCGGCCGAGGCCAGCCCCAGCGCCAAAGCCGAAGTTTGCGTGCCGCCAGTTCCGGCCCCGCGACTTGCCAGTACATTCTCTTCGGGCCCGGCCAGCAACCAGCGTCTCTCAACGAACACGTCGTGGCATGCCGCCGCGCCGGTGCAGGTGGCCGACAATCCCACCAGCCGCGCCGGCGGGGCCGCCGAAAAGCCGGGCAGGTCAGTCGGCAACACCACCAATACCTGCCGTCCGTCGTCGCAGGTGGCGCCCGTCAAAAGATAGTCTGCCCGAACGGCGCCCGTCGTCCACGGAATCGAGCCGTTCAGCACAAAACCGCCATCGATGGGCGAAGCCGCGAGCACGGGTCGAGCCACATGTCGCCGGCTGGTGGTCAGATGGGCGATGCCCACGGTGGCAAACACCTCGCCGGCTGCCAAACGCGGCAGCAAATCGTCTCGCAGGTCCGGATTTTCGCCGGCCACCAACCGCCGGCAGACGCCCAGCGGTTGCGTCAGCACAAACGTCGTGGTCAAACACGCCGCGCTCAGCCGCAGAAAGCCACGCATCAGGTCGAGTTCACTCCAGCCCGCGCCGCCCCATTCGGGCGCCACAAACCAGCGGTTGACGCCATATTGCCGACAGAGACCGAGCTGCTCGGCGGGCCACTCGGCCGAGTCATCGAGCGCGTCGGCCCGTGCGGCCAACTCGCGGCAAAGCTCGGCGAGCAAAGGATCGTCGGGCGAGGCGATGGCGTGGCGATGCGACATTTGAATTAGGCGCGGACTTTGAGAAACGTTCGATTATAGCATCGCTGGTCGCCCTCTTGTGAATCGCGGCGATTTTTCCTTATACTAGGTTGGGCAAATTTGTGCCGCCGCGTGCCATCGCTGGAGCATGCCATTTTCTCGCGGCTGCCTGGGCGCATTTTTCGCGCGCCGCATCCGCCGTTAGGGCTAGCACAACCGTGGGCGATTGACTATTTTTTTCGTCTTAGAACAGAACAAGCGTTCCATTAAGAAGGCGAGTCGGGAAAAATGAAACGAACCCAAAGGCGTAGAGCGGGCGTGGCGGTCTTGGCGTTCTTGGCGCTGGCAACGCTGGGCGGCGCCGGCTGGCTGCAAGTCGGCGGACATCAGGCGCTGGCAACGATGGGCGCCACCGAAACGGCCTCGCACAGCATCACGCTCTGGGAGCCGCTGGTCAGCGACAAGTACGAGACGTACGAAAAAGTCGCACTGGGCGCCAACGTGCTGGTTGCCATCGCCGGTTTGCTCTATGCCTTGATGCTCGTGGGGCAGGTGAAAAACGCCCCGCAAGGCACCGCCCGGATGCAAGAGATCGCCCAGGCCGTGCGCGAAGGCGCCGACGCCTATCTCTACCGGCAGTTCCGCGTGGTCGCCCTGTTGATCGTCGTCATTACCGGCGTGCTCTACTTCGCCGCCGTTCAAACGCCCAATGCCGACATGAAGATCGCCTGGGGCCGCGCAATCTCATTCCTGGTCGGTTCGATCTTTTCCGCCACGGTTGGCTTCGTCGGCATGCGGCTGGCCACCATCGGCAACCTGCGCGTCGCCACCGCCGCCCAGACCAGCTTTGGCCAGGCCCTGCAGCTAGGCTATCGCACCGGCACCATCACCGGCATGCTCACCGACGGGCTGGGTCTGCTGGGCGGCTCGGTCATCTTTTTGATCTACGGCGAACACGCCTATGAGGCCCTGCTGGGCTTCGGTTTCGGCGGCACGCTGCTGGCCTTGTTCATGCGTGTCGGCGGCGGCATCTATACCAAGGCCGCCGACGTGGGCGCCGACCTGGTGGGCAAGCTCGAAGCCGGCATCCCCGAAGACGACCCCCGCAACGCCGCCACCATCGCCGACAACGTGGGAGACAACGTGGGCGACTGTGCCGGCATGGCCGCCGATATTTTCGAGAGCTACGAAGTCACCATCGTGGCCGCCATGATCTTGGGCATCGCCAGCTTCGGCCACAAAGGCGTGATCTTTCCGCTTTTGGTGCGGGCCATCGGCGTGGTGGCCAGCATCATCAGCACCTACAGCGTGCGGGCGGGCGACAAAGGCGCCGCGGCGGAGGCGATGAAAAGCGTCAACCGCGGGTTTGTGATCGGCTCGATTCTGAGCGTCGTCGGCTTCATCGCATTGGGCTGGGCCTACCTGAACTTCGACCAGCACTACCTGCAAGAATATCCGCAGGCGACGGCCGGCTTCCCGGGCGCCACCGCCGATAATGTAACCCACGGTCTGGACAAATGGGCGACCCTGGGCGTCGAGGGGCTCGACATGCGACCCGCCTGGACCTGCCTGGTGGGCATTGTTCTGGCGGTGTTTTTGAACAAATGCACCGAGTACTACACCGGCACCGAGTACTCGCCGGTCCGCAGCCTGGCGAAAAGCTGTACCACCGGGCACGCCACCAATATCATCCAAGGGTTTGCCGTCGGCTATGAAAGCACGGTGGCGGCGGTGTTCATCATCGCCGGGGCCATTCTGGCCAGCGTGCTGATCTATCACGACACGAATGCCACGTTTGTGGCCTTCGGCGTGGCGATGTGCGGCATCGGCATGCTGACGCTCACCGGCAACACGATTTCGATGGACGTCTTCGGTCCCGTGGCCGATAACGCCAACGGCATCGGCGAAATGGGCTACGACAAGGCGGCCATGGGCGAGAAGAATTACGCCGAGGCCCGCCAGATTTTGGCCGACCTCGACGCGGTCGGCAACACCACCAAGGCCATCACCAAGGGCATCGCCATCGGCTCGGCGGTGATCGCCGCGGTGTCGCTGTTCAACAGCTTTATCGTATCGGTCGGCTCGGGCGGACAGGGCGAATCGGCCCTGATCACCGAAGATGTGTACGGCGAGGTAGCCGCCCTGCTAACCGTCTCCAACCCGCACCTGTTCATCGGCATGCTGTTGGGCGGCGCGGTGCCGTTTCTGTTCAGCTCGATGACGATTCGCGCGGTGGGGCGGGCGGCGTATCTAATTGTCAAAGAGTGCCGCATTCAGTTCCGCGACAAAGCCATCTGGGAAGGCACCAAGAAGCCCGACTACGGCCGCGTGGTCGATATCTGCACCACCTCGGCCCAAAAAGAACTGATCGGCCCCGCTCTGCTGGCCATCCTGGTGCCCACGCTCGTGGGCTTCGGGCTGGGCACGATTGCGCTGGCGGGCTTTTTGGCCGGCATGATTGTCACCGGGCAACTCTTGGCTGTGTTCATGGCCAACGCCGGCGGCGCTTGGGACAATGCCAAAAAGACCATCGAAGACGAACCCAAAGACGCGGAGGCCAACACCGGCAAAGGCAGCGAGAAGCACAAGGCCGCCATCACCGGCGACACCGTGGGCGACCCCCTGAAAGACACCGCGGGCCCAGCCATCAACCCATTGATCAAGGTGATGAACATGGTCAGCTTGTTGTTGATCGGTTTGATCTTGCCATACGATCACGAGCTGATCAGCCGCATGGGTTCGGTCTGGCAAGCGAGCCATTTTCCCGAAGGGGCGAGGCCGCACGACGCGCTGTTCTGGGGATCGATTGTCGTGGCGGCATTGGGATTAACCTGGTCAATCTGGCAATCGAAGCACGAAACGCCCGACATGCAGCAGTCGTAGCATGTGGGCCAGCCGCCCGGCTGGTTTGGCGACGCCGATTTCGTCGGCGGAGCGCAGCCGGGGGCGGCAGTGCCACATGGAAGCGTCTTGGCTGAAGGTCTGTAGGGAACGGACTTCGTGCCGTTCCGTGAACTGCCCTTCGACATTGCCCCGCGCTAGCGCCCGAATAGAGAACAACCCGATTTGGTATTCTGCCGAATGGCGAATCGGCATCGCGCCGCCCTCCGCGGAACGAGCACGGAGTCCGTTCCCTACAGACATTTAAACGGAGACCTCGGGCTTGTCGCCTTCGGGCGTTTCGTCGCGGTCGATCTTGAACCACTCGTCCTGGAATGCGATCCGCTCGCCCCGCGCCATCGCCAGGTTGGTGGTCAGGGCGATCACGGCGTCGGCCAAGGCCACTTCAGGATGGCACTTGGGCTTGTTGTGCTCGAAGTCGAAATTGCGAACGCACCAGGCGAAGTGCTCGAGCTCTTCGGTATAGCCGCGGCTGACCGGGCCGGCTTCAAGCGCCTTTTTGCCCACGGCGGCCGGCGCGGCGCCGCTTTCGCTGGTCGCCAGCACCGGCTTATCCGACTTGCCCTTGGCCACCTTCACGTGCGTCGAAGCGCCGGCGTTGGAATAGAGCATCACCTCTTTTTCCACCTCGAGCACCAGCGTGCCCTCGGTGCCCATCACCACTTCGCCGTAGCCGCCAAAGCCGTTGCCGTTGATCGATGAATATGTGACCACGATCTTCTTGTTCGGATCGCTTTCGTAATCGGGGCCCGGATACTCGAACATGCAGTACACATGGTCGTCGCACTCGCGGTTGAGCGGATAGAGATGCCGCCCGCCCACAGCGCTGACGGTCAGGGGCCTGGCCTTTTGCACGTGGCCATCGGCGTCTTTCTTGCGGATGGCGGTGCAAAAGATGCCCGCCGCGTCGAGCTGGTGGCTGCCCAGCTCGGCCATCAGCCCGCCGCCGGTCCGCTGCCACAACCGCCAGCGAATCAGCTCTTCCAGCGGAGTGCACTCATAGGTGAGCGATCCCTGAGTAATCGTCTTGCGCTGGTAGCCGTATTTTTCGGCGTCGACTTTGTCTTTGTCGAGCAAGCGATACTCGAGGTCGGCCACGTTGCGGCTGAGGGCCTCGGTGCGGGCGTGATCTTTCTTCTCGGCCGCCGCCACCAGCTTCTTGCGCTGCTCTTCGAGTTCCTTGGCCAGGTGCTCGTCGGGCAGCTTGGCATACCAGCTATCTTTGGTGCGGTGCCATTGGGCGCGGATCGAGTGCAGGTCGCCCAGCAGCCCGCGTTGAATCATATCGACCGCGTTGTCATACAGCACGCTGTAGTGCCGCTGGTGGCCGGTGGCCAGGTGCTTTTGCAGCTTGTTGGCCACGCGGGCCATGTTCTTGCAGCGGGCCACGCTGTAGCCCATCAGTTTTTCCGTCAGCACGTGCTTGCCGGCCTGCATGGCCTCGATGGCCACCACGTCGTGCAGGTGCAGCGGCAGTGCAATCACCACCGCCTCGATATCGGGGTCTTTGAGCAGGTCCTTATAATCCTGATCGTAGATCTTGACGTGCTTGCGGGCCTCGTCTTCGCTCTTCCAGCCATACTTGGCCATCAGGCCGGGCCGTGGACCAAGGGCCAGCGGATCGCCGTGAAAGGCCCGATGAATATTGTAGGGGCGGATGTCGGCGATCGCCACCACCTGCATATAGTCGGGCGTGTGGGCGCCCAGCAGCACGTTGCCCTCGTCGCCCGTACCGATGAAGCCAACTCGCAGCGGGTCTTTGACTTTTTCGTAGCCGTAGTAAAAGGCGCCCAGGCCCGCGCCCGACACTACGCCGGCGGCGATCGACCGCTCTAGAAATTCGCGCCGCGTGAGCGAGTCACCGATGGCCGCTTGAAAATTCGATTTGCCAACGGCTTTTTCTTCGGGAGTCAACTCCATCATGTGCTTTCTCTCTTGCCGAACAACGGCCGAACAAACAGGTAGTGGACGAAGAAATCGAGACCGCCCCAACGCCCGACGTGCGTGGTGGCCAGGGCGAACAGAGCCATCATTTCGACGAACTCTTTATTGATCAGCAGCGACCGGCCCACCGCCGGATGCGGCGGCGGATAAAGCCCCGGCCAATCGGGCTGGGCCAACACAATCGACAGCAGAAACAGCGCGCCCGTAAAGCTGGCCAGCCGAGTAAACAGCCCTACCAGCAGCAACAGCCCGATGGTCGTCACCCCATAGCTTACGTAGCGGTCGACGCGGGCGATGAGGCTCTTGGCGGTTTCCGACGAGGGCCCCCCGACGCGCGCCCGCTGATCGTCGTCGAGCAGATTATCAAGATCTTGCCGAAACTGGTCGTAGATGCCGTTCAACTCGCTGCGCCAGGCTTTGAGCTGTCCTTGCAGCTCAGTCTGTTTGTCCCAAATCCGCTTTTGCTGGTAGGGAGTCCAGCGCGAAGGCGACTGCTTGGCCTGAGCAAGCCGGTCGAGTTCGTGCAGGTAACCGTCAAAGTCGGTCTCGTTGTCGTCGAGCAGCTCTTGAGTTTGCGCCTTGCGCACGCCGGCCATCTGCTGGGCCGCGGCGGTCTGCTCGGGGCTGGGCCGATAGGCTTCGTCGAACCGCCGCAGATAATCGTCGATGCGGGCGATGAACGCCTGGCGATGGTCGGCGGCCAGCGACTGGCGGCCGTCCCAATCGTCGACCAGCGAACGATAATCATCGCCCAAGGGGCCTTTGGCCTGACCCAGAAAAGCCGCCGACGAGAAGTCGGGGTCTTCCAGCTTGGCAATGCCTTGATAGAGAAAATGCCAACCGATCGTCACACGCAACAACACCAGCGCGGCGACGGTGGCAAAACCGATGCGGATAGGATGGCGAGTCATAACCGATGTATTGTAATCGGTTCCGAAGACGGGTGGTAGGCATGGGACGAAAAGCCGCCCTGGTGGGCCGCGGCAAAAGCAGACGGGGCCGAGCGCAGCGAGCCTCACCTCTTGCCGCGTCGCCGCGCCTCGATGGTGCTCCTACTGCGAATCTGCCGGCGCGGCTTCGGGCGAGGAGCCTTTGAGCCGCGTCAACAACTCGGTGAGGCGGAGCTGGTTGGTCTCTTGCCGGAAGGGATTCTCGTCGTCGGGCTGACCGCCGCCGGCGCCGCTCATGCCTCTCGATGGTCCACCGCCGCCCATCGGTCCACCGCCGCCCGCCGAACGCGGCGGTCGCGGCAGTTCAATGGAGGCCAGAGCCGCTTTCTGATCATCGGTCAAGCTGGCTTCAAGCGATTCGAGATTTGCCTGCGCCTCGTCCGAAGTCATTTTTTCGGCCGTCTCGAGGAGAGCGAGCTTTTCACAGAGTTCGGTTGCCTGTTCGGGCGAGACTTCCACGCGAACGCCTTGGCTGAGCAAATCGAGTTTGCCGACCAGCGAAGTAAGATCGCGTTTGGCTCTGGCGGCGGCCCCTCCCCCTCCGCCGCCGCCCATCATGCCCCCGCCCATACCACCGCCGCCCATACCACCGCCGCCCATACCACCGCCGCCCATACCACCGCCGCCCATACCACCGCCGCCCATGCCCGGTGCCGGTCCGCCCATGCCCGGTGGCGGTACATCCATGCTCGGCCTCGGCGGGTAAAGAACAAAATAATGCATCGCCAGGAAGGTGGCGCCGCCCCCGAGCGCGAGGCCCAGCACGCCCGAGGTAATCCACGCGGGCACCGATTGTGGGCTCTTGCCCTTGGTGGCGGAGTTGGTAGAGGTAGACATGACGGGATCCTCGAATCGATAGGACGCGGAAACGCGGGGAAACGATGCTCGCTATGATAACTGCGCGAACCGACGTTCAACAGCCCCGGTCGGGCCGCGCGCCTGGTCATCGCCGTCATTTTTTTTCGACCCCCAGCTCGGCCAACTTCTTGGCAATGTCACGGCCGTGCTCGGCGGCCTTGACGTTCTTGTCGATGTCGAGAATCTTGCCGTCCTTGCCAATATAAAACGTCCAGCGGTTGGCGAATCCTCGTTCTTTGTTGAGCACGCCGTAGTCCGAGGCCGTCTCTTTGTCAGGATCGCTCAGAATGGGAAAGTCGAGATCGAGCGACTCGGCGAACTTTTTATTAAGTTCAGGCTCGTCCACGCTGGCGGCGAAATAGGCCACCTCAAACTGCCGCAAGTCTTTGCCACTCGCACCGAGTGACTGGCATTCCTTCGTTCAGCCGCCGGTGAACGCCTTGGGGAACCAGGCGACCACCACCGCCTTCTTGCCCTTGAAGTCGGCCAGCTTATAGGTTTTGCCGTCGCTTCCTTCGAGCGAAAAGCCCGGCGCCACGTCGCCGGGCTTTAGCTCGTCGGCAGTCAGCACGGCGGGAGCGATTGAGAACGAGAGCATTGCCAGCAGAAACATGCAACGTCGCATAGGAAAACTCCGGGTCTAAGGGTTCAAAGTTCGGGATTCAGGGTTCAGGGTTCAACGCCCTGCGTGCTGCGATAATATATCATGCCCTTGATCGCTGACCCACTAGTCTCCACTCCCCGCTCAGCAACCTCTCGCCACCACGACCACGCGCACATCACACACATTCGTGTGCGTTGGCCCCGTCTTGATCAGCCCGCCCAGCGGCTCGAAAAAGTGATAGGCGTCACTGCGCCTGAGGTAATCGGCCGGATGGAAGCCAAGCGTACGCGCGGCGGCGATAATCGCCTCGTCGACCAATGCTCCGGCGGCATCGGTGGGACCATCCTCGCCATCGGTACCGCCCGAGAGCAGGGCAATGCCCGCGGCGCCGGCAGAGGCGAGCACTTCCAGCGCGGCCAGCGCCAATTGCTGGTTACGCCCGCCCAACCCGCGGACTGCAGGCGGGGCCAACCGCACCACGGGTTCGCCGCCTGAGATCAAACAGTCAGGCCCAGGACCCTGGCGCATCGATAGCGCCATCTGCGCCAGATGCCGGCCCACGTCTTCGGCTTCGCCCTCGAGCTGTCGAGCGCAGGTCATGGCGTGCGAATAGCCGAGCCGCTCGGCTTCGACGCCAGCCGCGTCGACCGCCGTGGCCAGATTGCCGATCACGTGGTTGGTAACCCGGCAGGCGGGCGCTCGCGGTGGCGCCTGTTGGCGGCGTTGCAAATGATCGAAGATCGCCTCGGGCACCCCGGCCTGTCGTGAATCGAACCTTTCGAGCACCGCCAACGCCTCTTGGGGCGTGCTGTCGTCTTGCACCGTTGGCCCCGAGGCGATGATGTTGAGCGGATCGCCCAACACATCGGAGATGATGAGCGTTATGAGCCGGCCCGCTCGGCAAGCGCGGGCCAATCCACCACCCTTGAGCTGGCTGATTTGCTTCCGTACCGCGTTCAATTCGGCGATGTTCGCCCCGGCCGCGCTGAGTTGCCGAGTGACGGCCAACTTGTCGGCCAAGGCGATGCCATCGGCCGGGGCCGGCAACAGGGCGCTGGCGCCGCCTGAGATCAGGCAAAAACACAGATCGTCGCTCTGAAGCGAACGGACGATCTGCAAAATCTGTTGCGTTCCGTCTACGCCGGCTTCGGTCGGCTCGTTAAGCCCGGCGGGCCGCGCGGGATGTAGCGTAAGCGGCGGCAGGGCGCGCACGCAATCTTCGGGCACGTTGAGCCAGCCGGTCAGGCGCTTGCCGGCGATCATGTCTGGGCCGAGCGCTTCGAGCAATCCGGCAGCCATGCCCGCGCCAGCTTTGCCGCCTCCGACAATCGCGATCCGCCGAACCGGCGCCAGTTCCAGCGGCTCCTCGCAGATCAGCAAGCGATGGCCTTTTCGCACGACTGCTTGCCGCACCAGGTGAGCCGAGTCGACGCTGCGCAAGCCAGCCTGCCAAATTTGCAGAGCATGGCGGCGCAATGAGTAAGAAGGATTCATCGCCGGCGATTGCTTGCCTTACTCCGCCACTTCTGGTTCATCGGCGGGCTTGTTGCGCGGGTCTTTGAGTGCCTGGATCAAGTCGGGCACGGCTTCCGCCGCCGGCGGCCCGATCTGCCCCAGCGCCCGGGCGGCGCCCATGCGCACTTCTTTGTCGCTATCGTTCAAGGCGGCGATCAAGGCCGGAATGGCCGGCTCTGCCCGAGGACCCATCCGCGCCAAGGCCCGCGCGGCCTGGGCCCGCACGTCGCGGTCGGGATCTCGCAAGATTTCGACCAGCGAGGGGACCGAGGCGTCGCCGATGCGGGCCAGGGCGTCGGCGGCGGTTTCGCGCACGCCCCAGTCACGGAAGGCCCGAACCACTCGGAGCCGCGCCACTTCCTCGGGCTTGGCTGGCCGCACCACTTTGGCCTCTGGCCCGGCGGCTTGCACCTGCGATTTCTTTGTCCCCTCCGCCGCCGGCTGATTGGCGAACTTGTGACCGCAGCCCGAAGAAAGAAGGCAAATCGCCAGACCAGCGACGGACACGCCCCCCGCAAATCGTGAGTTTGACATGTCTAGAGTTCCCATGAGAGAGGCGGACGAAAGCGCCATCCGCACGTTCATTTCCAGCATGAACCGCCGCTTCCACCCTGTCCAGTCATGGTAACCGGCCAGAAAATCGCTTCAGTCAGACGCCGCTGCTGGCCGATACCACGATTACCGGCATGCCGGGAGGGCGGGACAACGCTTGTCCCGTTTCAGGATAGAGGTCATGGCAGATCGATGGATCGAATTGCCATGACCTTTTTTGTGCGCTATTCGATCAGCCGGGCGTTCAGCCAATCGGCATGGTCTAGCTCATCGGCACGGTCGGCGTAGTCGACCACCAGGCTGAGCTGTTTGGCGCCGCCGACATCCACCGAAACCGGCAACGGTGGATCGCCGCCGCGCACCACGCCGCTTTTGTAGATCTCTCGTGGGCCCGCCAACACGCGGAACACCACGCTGCCGCGGAGCTGCGTCTGGTCATCGATGGCCAGCTCGGCCTGAAACCGGCGATAGGCTTTTTCCAGCCGAAACGTCAGCCGCGCGGTGCTGTGCATGCCAACGCCCTTGGCATAGATCTTGCCGCCCGCTCTCAGCCGCGTGCCGGTGACGTTGGCGTCGAGCCGGTAGGGCCAGTCGATGCTCAGGTACGGCAAATGCCGATAGCTTTCGGGTTCCAGATCCGACAGGTAGGCTGCCCGGCCACCGATCGTCTGAGCATAAACCACCGCCTCTGCCGGGGTCGTGAGCCTCAGATCGTCTGAGATATTCACCTGCGCTTGATCGTGGTCGAGTGTTAGCGCCGCCGCATTCAAGACGCTGCCTCCGCGCAAGCCAACCAGCAGGCGCTGCGACGACGATCGCCCTTCGCGCTGTGAAGATGCGAACCCCAAGGCGATGATGCGCTGGCGGTCGACGGTCAACGGCCCGACATCCGCGGTGAATTCAACCGCGGTGTCGGTCATGGCCGTGATGCGGCCGCGCAGCTCATCGCCGTTCTCCAAGAGCAATCGGTCGCCGCGCGGCGGCGGCTCTGGCAAAGGCTCGTCGGGGCGACCCGCCGGCGGGGCAAACCGCGCGGCCAGCCGGTCGCGCCGCTGAGGATCGATCGGCGGATGCAACAGCACGCCGGCAATCGTCGAGAGCGGCACGGCAAACTCGCCTGAGGCGTCGGAGTCAAGCAGCAGCCGCTCGTCCTGAGTCTTGAGAATCTCGCGAACGACCAGCAGACTGCCATTGGCCAGCAGCACCTGCGGCGCGTCGCGCGGTTCGGCGGGCGCGCCCCAGGCCACCAGTTCGGCCGCCGGCACGCGCCGGGGGTCTTTGCCCACCTGAAACGTAAATCGTCCCTCGGCGCTTACGCCCACCAGCCGCGCCTCGGCGCGCGTGTGGCTGACATCCAACAGCATGCCGCGGCCAGCTTCTTCGGCCCGCGCGGCCCATCCGGCCATTGCCGCGATCGCAAAGATGAGCAGCGAACGCGGCGCCGCAAAAGGGAATTTCTTCCGCGTAATTGGTTCGTCCACGGGGGCTTTTTTCCACATTTCTTTCCCTCAGTCGAACTTGGAAGAGCACTTTGCCTGCCTCACCGCTGAAAGATCGGCAAATAGTTATTGGGCATTTGCAGAATCAGGCAGGCCATGGCGGTGCCATATTCCGGGCAAATGGTGTCCATCCAGGCGCCGTCGTCGCCGCGCTGTCGGGCAAGCAACTCATCGCGGATGGCCGGATACCACTCGCGCCACCGCTCGCCGCCGGCGTGCCACAGGGCCTGCACCGCGTAATAATGACCGTAAAAATAGTGCGTCTCGCGGTTGAAGCCGGCGATCTCGCGGTTGGGAATCGACTCCATCAGATAGGCCAGCCCTTTTTCGATCTCGGGTCCTTTGTAGATGCCGGCGCTGTAAAGAGCCACCACGCCGGCGGCCGAGCGCGGAAAAGCGCTGGTGCCGCCTTGCAGCATGTACATAAAACCGCCGTCGGCGTTCTGGCTTTTTTTGACGTACTCGACCGTGCGGTCGATCGTCTCGCGCGGCACATGAATGCCGGCATTGCGCGCGGCCCGCAGCGCCATGATCTGACAGATGGTGACCGAGATGTCGGCTTCGTGGCGCTGAGGCTGATAACGCCAGCCGCCTTCTTTGTTCTGCGTGTTCACGATCAGTTCGACGGCTTTGGCGAGCCGCTCGCGCAACTCGGCCCGCATCGACATGCCGTAGGCTTCCGCCAGAAACAACGTGGCGAAGCCATGCCCATACATCGGTCCATGCGCGCTGGAACCCGGCACGTCGATAAAGCCGCTGTCTTGCGAGTTGCTCAAGATAAAGTCGAGGCAGCGATCGACCTGCTTGCCATACGGGCCGCGGCCGGGCGTGCTGCCCGCCGACATGAAGGCCATGCCCGCCAATCCGCAGACGGCCACATTGTGGCTATATCCGCCCGAGCCAAACGAGCCGTCGTCGCGTTTCTGCCGGGCCAAGAATTCCAGGCCGCGGTCGATCGCCCGTTGTGCTTCGGGCGTAATCAGGTCGGCGGCGGTGCTTTCGGGATCGGCCTCTTCGGCGGCGGGCTGATCTGCCGCGGTAGCCGGCGCGAGTGCCAGCAGTGCGACCGCCAAGATCAAACCCGCGGCTGATTTCAGTGGTCGCATAAGTCAGTGAAGAGTAAAGGTCGAAAAACCGGGCGGCCGCACTGTAATCTTCGCGCTGGCAAATTGCGCCGACATTCATCGTTTTTTGCCGCGTTGGTTCAGTGCGCGAAAATAATCCGAAATCTCCAACTCATACTTGGGCAAAAACTCTTCCTTGGCCGACTGCTCCATTTGCTGCCTCAAGTGCGGCGGCAGGTGACCCCAAATATCTTTGAGCAAATCTTGATACTCCGCGTCGACTTCCGCCGTTTTGTCCTTTCGCAAACGGTCGGAACTGTCTCGGGCCGGCTGATCGGCGGCCTGTTCCGCGGGCCGAGCGCCGGCGCCTGGCTGCTGGGCTTGCGAACGGCTCGATCCCGACGACGAAGCATTCGACCGGGCCGATTGGCGCGCCTGACGCTTGATCTGCTCGATCAGCTTGGCGAGTTCGTCGGCGATTTCACGTTCCAGCCGCTGGGTCTTCTCGCCCGATTGCTCGTGTGCCATCCGCCGCTGCACTTCGCGCATCCGCTCATTCAGCCTCGCCAGCGGGCTGTCGGCCGATTTCGCTCCGCCGAGCGAAATGTCTTCACCCTCTTCCAGGCCTTTCAACAGAGCGTCGTCGAGGTCGTCGCCCGCGTTCGCCGCCGGTTTGTCGCGCGGTGTGGGCTTCGCCGACTCGCCGTCTGCCGGCGGTTTCTGGCGCGGCAAATCGGGTGGCGGCTCAACGTTTAAGTCATCGAGCAACTCTTCATCGAGCGATTTTTTGGCGGGCGGCCTGGCGACCTCCTGCCAGGCGCCAACGTCGAGCGGCGCCAATACCGCGGGCATCAACCATGCCGCCACGGCCAGCCAGCCACGACCATGCTTAGACCATGCGCACATCGTATGACTCTCGAAGTGATTCTTCGCTGTTTGCCACCTTCATTATTCTCTTACGGAAGCGGGCCGCAAGAGTTGTCGTTCCACAGCAGCAGCGCTGGCTCGTCGAGGGCGTGTTCGTAACCCAGCACGCTGAGCGAGGCGGTGGCCAAGACAAACCGTCGGGCCTCGGCCACCGGCAAGCCCAACCATCGCGCCGCCAGAATCCGCAAAAAATGGCTGTGCGCGAAGATCAGCGTGTCGCCCGGCACCGCCCGCAACCGGGCGATCGCGCGGTCGGCACGTTCGCGCACGGCCTCGAACGATTCGCCGTTGGGACAGCCGTCGCGAAACAGCCGCCAGCCCGGCCGCTCCTGGCGGATGTCGACCGTGCGTCGGCCTTCATAATCGCCGTAGCCCCATTCGACCAGATCGGGATCGACCACCGCCTGCGCACCGTAGCCGGCCAGTTCGCACGTGCGCCGGGCACGCACCAGCGGGCTGGTAAACACCTTGGCAAACTCGATGCCCTTGAGCCGCTCGGCGAGCCGCCGGGCGTTTTCCTCGCCCCGCGGCGTGAGCGGAATGTCGGTAAAGCTGGTGTGCTGGCCCGACAGCGACCATTCGGTTTCGCCATGACGGGCCAGGTAGAGCTTGGGCAGGAGGTCGGCCATCGGTCGATCACGATTATTGCAGCGGGTTGCGCCACGGCAGCGCATCATCATTATCACGGCCCGGCCATCTCGAACAAGACATTCTTGGCCAAATGCCGATCGGCAGTAGGGTGGGCCGAGCGCAGCGAGTCCCACCTTCGGGCGGCGACTCGGCGCAGCAACGACGATGCACCCGACGGTGGGACTCGCTGCGCTCGGCCCACCCTACCATTCTTTTCAAAATGTCTGATCACAGTTCCCTACAGACCTCGAAAGCAAGGGATCCCGCCCTGATTATCAAAGCCGATAGCAGCCGTGCGACACTTGCCGCCGACGGATACTAGCAACTCGACAGGGGCTTGCGGTCGACGCGCGGCGCGGCGGGCTTGCGATCGGCCGGCGACACAGTGTCCAGCGGCGATGCCTCCAGCGTAACCGGCACCGCCTTGAACGCTGGAGTCTTCGAGAGCGCGTCGGCGTGACGGGGCACCAAGACATTGGCCTCGGGATAATACATCAAGGCGTTGCCCGGCTTAATCGCCTCGAAGGGCCGCACCAAAATGCCCTGCAGGGCGCCCGCCTCGCTGCGCACCGTCACGCGCTGGTTTTCGCGCAGGCCAAATCGCCGCACGTCGCTCGGGTGCAGCAGAATCACGTCGCGCCGGTCCTGGCCGCGGTACAGATCTTCTTCTTCATACACCACGGTGTTGAATTGACCTTCGCTGCGGACGGTCATCAGCCGCAATTGCCCGTCGCCGCCCAGCAACTCGGGCAGTTCGTGTGCGTGCAGCTTCGCTCGGCCGCTGGCGGTGGGAAACTGCGGCTGATGCAGCACGCGGCCGGCGATGGCAAACTCTCGGCGGGTGCGGTCGATTTCGCCGATTTTCTCGAACCCCGACACCGTGGCGGCGATCGCCTGGCGAATGCGGGAGGTGTCTTGCATCGACCGCCAGTTGATGGGTGTCTGGCCATCGAGCACACGCTTGGCTAGCTCGGCGATCATCGCCACCTCGGCCCGCGGCCCCTCGTGTCGCGCGGGACCGCCGTCGCTCAGACGCACGAAGTTGAACATCGACTCCTGCGTCGTCGGCTGCGGCTCTTCGTCTCGGGCAAGCACCGGCAGGATGATGGTCTCGGCCGCCAGCCCGTGGGCGTGACCGGTGTTGAGCGTGGTGTTCAGATACACCAGCAAATCGAGCTTCGCCAACGCACCAGCGGCGAAGGCGGCATCGGGCGAGGCCCCAAAGAGATTGCCGCCCAGGCACACGCCCGCCCGCAGTCGCCCCGCGTCGGCCGCCTCCAAACAGGCGAGCGTATCGAGCCCCGACTGCGTCGGCAGTGTTACCTGAAAGTAGCTCTCCATCCGCTCGAAGATCGCCTGCTTGAGCTTGGGCGAAACGCCGACCGAGCCGATGCCCTGCACGTTCGAGTGGCCGCGAATCGGCAACAGCCCGCAGTGCGGCCTGCCCACCATGCCGCGCAGCAAGGCCAGGTTGGCGATGGCCTGCACGTTCTGCACGCCGTGAGCATGATGGGTGATGCCCATGGTCCAACTGAAAACCGCGTGTTTGGCCTTGGCGTAGCGCTCGGCGATGGTCTCGATCTGTTCGCGCGGCACGCCCGACAGCCGTGTGATATTGTCCCACACCAGCGTCCGCAGCCAGGCGGCGTACTCGGGCCAGCCCTCGCAACAGTCGTTCAGATATGTTTCATCGCTCGCCCGCAACTCGTCGATCCGTTTGGCCACGCCGGCCAGCAGCGCCAGATCGCCGCCGATGTGCGGCTGCACGTAAAGGCTGGCGATTTTGCTGCCAAACAGCAGGCTGCGCGGATCACTGGGCACGCTGAAATTCACCAGCCCGGTTTCAACCACCGGGTTGATGACAATCACCTCGCCGCCGCGCCGCCGCACGTGCATTAGCGTGCGCATCAGCCGCGGATGGTTGCTGGCCGGATTGCCGCCGATGACAAACACCAGGTCGGCGCCATCCAGGTCGTCCAGTTCGAGGGTTGCCGTGCCCGTGCCCACCGCGCTGGCCAGCCCCACGCCGCTGGCCTGGTGGCAATAGTAGCTGCAGTTGTTGATGTTGTTGGTGCCATAGAGCCGGGCGAACAGTTGCAACAGAAAGGCGGCTTCGTTCGAGCTGCGCCCGCTGAAATACCAGAAGCTTTCGTCGGGCTTCGTCTGGCGCAGCTTGTCGGCGATGCGGGCCAGCGCCTCGTCCCAACCGATGGGCCGGTAATGGTCGTCGCCGCGGCGATAGATGACCGGCTGTGTTAATCGCCCGCACGACTCCAGTTCGCGCGGCGAGAAGGCTTGCAGTTGCGGTATGGCATAAGTGCTCCAGAAGTCGGGGCGAATGGCGCCCTGCATATCGGCGGCCATGGCCTGGAGCGACTTTTTGCAGACTTCGGGAAAGTGCCCCTGCTCGTTGATCATGCCGCCGGCCTGCCCGCCCATGCCCAGCGCGCAGGTTTTGCAGGCGTTTTTGCTGCGCATGGCCCGCCACAGCTTGCGGAGACCGCCGACCTCGCGTGCTTTCCGCAGCGTATACCAAACGGCGGGCCAACCGCCTCCTGTGGTGACTTTTCGCATGGGCCAGCCGAAATCGAGTCGCGGGGACGGTTGTGAAGTTTCTCTTGCAGCGCCAGCCGCTTCTGGCGTGACTGGCGCCTAACGTCAATGCTCATGGCAGGTTTGCCGAAAGCGCGTCGTTTCTGCTGGAAGTCCAACCGCGCCCAAGCTGATTATTGTAATTGTAGCGTCGTCGCTGGCGGTCGCGTAGCAGAGCTTTATCCTTCTAGGGTTCGCGGCGGCGAAAAAAGTGATGGCAGATTGTTTTACGAACGCGGTGGGGCTAACGTAGGCATAGTCCAAAAGCGGCCGTCGCCAGGGGCCTGGCGAACCACGGCGTCCGGGTTCTTCCATGCCACAATACTTGCTCACCGCAAAAAAATCTGGCGGCCGAAAAGTCACCGAGCTGGTGACCGCCGACTCCGTTTTCCGGCAGTGACGAGTTGCCCGCGATCCGCTTTTGGACGTTGCTGGGAACGATATACCGAATTGCGAAACAGGACGATTTAACGATCTCCGCTTACGAACAGGCTCTTGAACTTGCGCCCCACGACCCAACCGTGCTGGTGCGCCTGGCAAACAATTTGCTCGAAATCCGCGGTGACGTTCACCGTGCTAAGGAACTTGTGAATCGGGCGAGGCAGCAGCCGATGAGCGACGTGGCTGAGCCGTTGACAGCCATGGCGGAAGGCATGATCGCGCTCGAAGAAGGACACGCTCGTTTGGCCGTCGAAAAGCTGGAGCCGGCGCTTCGCTGCCAACGGCGATTTGCAAAGGGCAATCCGGCATCGGCAGCCGCGGCCGATGTGCTCGAAGCCCGGCTGGCATTGGCCAAAGCAATGGCCGGCGATCTCGACGCGGCTCGCGAGCACTTCCGGCGCGCCGAGCCGCGACTCCGCGCGTTGAAGTCGGAGCGGTTGTTAGCTCGCTGTCAGCAAGCGATTGGCGTCATGAGCGCAAGACCAAACTCGTAAGCGACGGAATCCACTTCACGATCCTCGCTTACGCGTCGGGCTTCCACAGCGGAGGAGTTAGCCGGGCGCGAGTTTTCACCGGCTGCCATACAGCGGCAAATACCGGTAATACACCTCCAAGCACAGCGCGCCCAGCGCGGTGGTGTAGACGCGGCCGCCGTGGCTGCCCCAGATGTCGTCGGGGTCCCAACTGCCGGCCAACTCGCCGTCGCCGCGCTGACGCGAAATAAGCGTCGGCTCCAGCGCGTCCTTCCACCGCTGCCAGTATTTGTCTTGCAGTTGAAACATGCCCAGCGTGGCGTAATACCAATAATAAAAATTCGCGCGGCCCGTGCCGGGCAGTTCTCCCAGCACAAAATCGCCCGCCCGGTTGCTGTCGGGATGGTTGCGCGAGAGCCCCAAAAACTGCCGGCAGACGAGCGCTTCGGCCGTCATGCTGCGGGTGTACGGCTCGCGCGGCAATGGGCGATACTTGGCCAGGCCGTCGGACGAAACGTTCGCCAAAAACCGCAGCATGCCTTGCCGCGATTTTTCGGGGATCGGCAGGCCCCCCAACTCGGCGCTCTTCAGCGCCATCAACTGCCAGCCAAGCTGGCTGGTGTCACACCAGGGATCGCCCGGTTGATAGCGCCAGCCGCCGGCGGTCTCGCTCTGGGCCGAGAGCGTGTAGCCGATGGCCTTATGCACCGGCTCGCGCAAGCGCTCGTCTTGCGTCATGGCAAAGGCTTCGCTCAAAGCCAGCGCGGCCATGCCATGACAATACATCATCGCAAATCGGTCGGCCTGGCCGCCTAAGCTGCCGTCGCTCTTCTGCACGTCGATCAAAAACGCCAGGCCGCGCTCGACGGTTTCCGGATAATCGCCTTCCAGGTGCGTTTGCCCGTTGCCGAGAAATGCCAGCAGGGCCAGCCCGGTGACGCCGGTGTCGGCCTCGGTGCCCACCTTGCCGAAGTTTTCGTTGCCCACGCGCCGCTCGTTGCCCGCCCCGTGCTGGCTGGCGTCCCAGCGGCCGTCGTCATCCTGATGGGCGGCCAACCATTCGAGGGCCGCTTTGACGGCGGCCTCGGTGTCGGGCGAGCCGCCGTGCGAGGCGATAATCTCGGCCTTGCGCACCGCGCGGCGATGTTGATACACGCGCGGCAACTCGGCCGCCGGCTCGCCCGGACGAACTTTGCGCGGCGCGAGCAGCGGGTTATCCGCGGCGTCGGAGCGGCCGATGGGCGATCCGCTCATCGCCTCGCTCGCCGCGGCGCCGCCCCGCTGGACCAGCGACGCCACGCCGGAATCGAGTTCGTCGGTCCTGCGCGCGAGAGCCGCCGGGTTGCGGCCGGGCGCCTCGGAGCCGACCGTTTCCGGCGCCAGCGGACTCTCGGAACGCGGCCGCGATTCGACGCTCGGCGCCGCCGTCCGCGGCGAGGGCGTCGTCGTCAGATCGGTCATCCGCGGCAGCTCGGGCACGTCACGCAGTTCACCCGGCAACGCCGGCGACGACGCCTGCCGCCGCGGGCTGGCCGGTTGCGTCATGGCCTGCGCGCGTTGCGGCCCGCTGCGCTGGTCGAGCACCAGGTCGGCCGCGTCGCGCCGACTGGCCGAGGGCGCTTCGATTTCTTCCGATGCCGCCGCTTCGTTCCGATCGGCCACCGAGGCGCTTTCGACGTCCACATCCGCCCGTGGCTGTTCGAGCTCGCTGTCGGGCAGTTTTTCCATGGTCAAATCGGCCGGCAGCAGGGGCGAAACGTTTTCGGCGTGCCGCCGCGGATCGTCGTCGTCCGCCGCAGGAGGCCGATCGAGCGCCATCTGCTCGGCGGGCGGCGCGTCGTTGGAGAACACTTCCCAGGGCTTCGCCGGGGCGGCGCCCTGCGCTGGGGTGTGCTGCGGCTGAGCGTCAAGCTCTCCGGGCGGTTCGTCGACCAGCGTGGTTTGCACCAACTCTTCGTGCGGTGTGGCCGCCACGATTTCGACCGTGGTCGCGTAGGTGGCCAACAGCAGGTGTGTCACCAGCGACAGCACCATGCACTTCTTAAGCGGCTGCGACTGGCCCCAGCGGGTGACCATCATCAACAGCAGGGCAATGGTGATGCACACCAGCCCCAGCCACACGATGCCCAGCACCAACTGCGGGCCGGTGAGGAAATCGAGCAAGCGATCGAGCCGAGTCGTGGCCATGCGGATCACCTCGGCGGCGGGTTTAACAGTTTCACGGAGATGCTCAGTTCGGAAACGCCGGCTTGCTTGCAGGCGTTGAGCACTTCGGCCACGCGCTGATAGCGGCCTTCGCCGTCGCCACGCACCAGCACGCCCAGGCCGGCATATTGGCGCCGGGCCTCGGTCAACCGGCTGGTCAACTCGTTCAGGTTGCGCATCACCTGGCGATCCATTTCGATCACGCCGTCGCGATAGATGTTGATGGTCTTCTTTTCGGGGGCGTCGGTCAGGGCGCCTTTGTCGCTGACCTCGGGCACCTGCAAGCCGATTTTGCGTTCCAGCTCGGTGAACTTGCTCACGGTCATAAAGAACAGAATCAGGCAGAACAACACGTCGACCATCGACGTCAGGTTCAAAGTCGGCGCTTCGTCGCGAGAAGTTTTGAGCGGCATGGAGAGAGACTTCCGTAGGGCGACCTTCCTAGGTCGCCCATGCGTTTCGCTAACGGGACGGCCTAGGCAGGTCGCCGTGATCAGTTTTGACAATCAAGATTGGTGGTTGCCGGTGCTATTCCGCGCCATCTTATCGCTGGTGGCTGGGGCAGTTCTCGCACCTGCCCGTCACGATCGATCAGGGATCCGTTGTCCATCGTTGTTTCTCTAGGCCGCCGAGTCTCTGCGGCTGGTGCGGCTTTTGGCGGGCCCGGCAGATTGCAACGCCTCGGCCGAAATGGCAGCCACCACCTCTTGGCCCAGGGCGTCGAGCTCGACAATCAACTGATCGACGCGGCTGAGGAAAAACAGGTAGCACACCAGGGCCGGAATGGCCACCGAAAGTCCGCCGGCCGTGGTGATCAGGGCCTCGCTAATCCCGCGCGACATCAACTCGGGACGGCCCATCGCGCCAGCGGTCGATGCGGCGTTGAACGCCGCAATCATACCGAACACCGTGCCCAGCAATCCTAAGAGCGGGCTGATGGTCGAAACGGCGTTGAACACCCGCACGTATTTACGCAGCCCGTTGGAGGCGCGTTCGCCGGCGTCGAGCACAGCCTGCTCGACCTCGACGGCGGGCCGCCCCCATTTGCGGACCGCCGCGGCGAACACGCCAGCCACCGGGCTGCCGTTTTCTTCACACAGCGCCAGCGCCTGCTCGCGATCTAACTGGCCGTCGTGCAGTTGGTGCAAAAACCGCTTGACGAAGGGTCGAGGAATCACGCGCCCCCGCCGCAAGGCGATCGCCCGTTCAAACACAAACACCAAGGTGATGAACGAGCAAAAAATGATGGGGATCATCAAGATCCCGCCGGCCTGGATGATCTGAAACAGGTTGCGTTGCGGAATCAGGTCGTCGCTGGAGACGGGCGCGACGCTGCCTGGCACGGCATCGGCGCCAGCGTCTTCGTCCTGGGCCACGGCCGCCGCGGGAAACAGTGCCAGCGCCAGCGCCGCGACCAGCAGTGCCTGACGGCGCCGGGAGAAAGATGCAATGTTCATAGGCCGCTATTTTTTCGCCTGCGCCCGCGCCTGGGCGGTCTTGAGCCGCTCGGAGGCGTCCTGGGCAAACTCGGTTTCTGGAAAATGCTTCAGCAGTCGCGCGTACAACTCGACGGCCGGCTGCCACTCGCCCAAATGCTCGTGGCATTTGCCGGCCTGCAACAGCGCCGCCGCCTGCCAAGTGGGAAACGCATACAGAATTTCAACCCGCAAGTATTCGCGCAGCGCCGACTCGTAATCTTCCTGGTGAAAATAAGTCTCGCCGATCATCCACTGGGCCTTGGCGGCAGTCTCGGTCTTCGCGCCGGTTTCGCTGCGCGTGGCGCGGCGGTAGTCGGAACGAGCGTCGTCAAAGTTTCCCTGGGCCGCCTGGCAGCGGCCCATCAGGTAATCCACTTCATACTGTTGATCAAAATCGGGATAATCGGTTTCGATTTGTGAAGCAATCTCCAAGGCATCGTGCCACTCTTTCTTTTGGGCAAGAATTTGCGCCTGGCGCAGCGCGATCATGGGCAGCCACTTGGCCTGCTTGCCCCGCATTTCTTCCGCCAATTGCCGCAACTGCTCGCCCGCCGATTCAAAGTTGGCCTGCCGATAGGCCGCTTCGGCCAGCCAGAACTGGGCCAGCGGCGCCAGCTCGCTGTCGGGAAACTCGGCGATCAGGCGTTTCAGCGGCTCGGCCACCTGCGGCCAGGCTTCGCGTCCGACGGCGATCTGCCCCTGTAAGAACAGAGCGTGCGGCACGATCTGCGGCGCCGGCTGGCCGCCGAACAACTCCTTTAACAGTTCGTCGGCCCGATCGAATTCTTTCTGTTGAGCTGCCCGCTCGGCGAGCCGATAGACGGCGTCGGCCCACAGCCGGCCGCGGGGGGTGGCCTGGCGAAGCTGCTCGAACCGCTGATCGGCCTCGTCGTGGCGGCCCAGACCGCGCAGCACCCAGGCCGACTCATAGAGCACCGTCTCGCGCTGCGGCAGCTCGGGGAATTCGTGAATCAGCCGCTCGTAAAGCTCGGCCGCGTCCTGCAGGCGGCCCAATCGTTCCTGCAGCCGCGCCGCCAAGAGCAACGCCTGGGGCAACTGGTCGCTGCTCGAATCGCCCGCGATCACGCGCTGGTACATCGCCAGCGCCGGTTCTGGTTGCTCGAGTTGCTCCAGAATCTGTCCCCGCGTCAGCGCGGCCTCGATTGCCAAGGCGTCGTTCGGGTAGTCGTTCAACAACCGCTCGAACGTGGCCGCCGCTGCCGGCAATTGCTTGAGTTGGTATTGGCTCCAAGCCAGGCCCGACAACCCCCGGGCCGAATAGGCCGAAGGCTGGCTCGCCAGTTTGGCAAACAGCTCGCTCGACCAGGCGAAATCGTTCTTTGCCAGGGCCGCTTCGGCCAAGGCAAGCCGCGTGGCGGGCAGAATGCCGGCGTCTTGCGATTGTTCCGACAGCTCGGCGTAGACCGCTTTGGCGTGATCGAGTTGCCCGAGTCGGGCCAGGCATACCGCCAGCTCGGCTTTCGCCCAGACCACCGTTTCGCCGTCGGGCTGGGCTGCCAACAACGCCTCGATGATGCTCCGGGCGTCGGCAAATCGCTCCAGACCCATCAACGCCATCGCTCTTGCCCGGAGGACGTCGATCTGCAGTTCACGCAAGCCGGCATCGACCTGCTCGTCTTCGGCGTCGAGCGAGCGAGTGTCGATCTTAGCCAGCGCGGCCAGCGTCTCTTGATAGCGCTCGGCGCCCAGCAAGGCGGTGGCCAACAAATAGCGGTCGCGGGCCGGCTGTTGCCGTTCGAGCGCGTCGGCCGCGGGGCGCTCGTCGCCCGCCGGCCTGGCGGGCGTGTTGACAAGCTGCTCGAACAGGGCGATTGCCGCCGGATAATCTTTGCGGGCGAGCAGCGAGCGGCCGCGGGCCCGGTCGACGCGGGGCTTTAATGCGCTTTGGGCAAAGCGGGTGTCGAACTCGCCCGCCAGCCGATCGACCGCCGCGTGATCGTCTGCGGCCAGGGCCACCTGAATGCGTCCGGCGAAACTCTTATCGGCAAAGTCGCTTTGCGGCCAGCGCTGGAGCACTTGTGAAAACTGTGCTTCGGCTTCGGCATTCTTTCCCGCGTGCAACAGCGCCTCGCCCGCGTGAAAGCGGGCGGCCGGCGCCAGGTGTTCGTCGGCGTCGGCGGTTTGGGCCACGGCCAACAGCGTGGCCGCGGCGGCTGGCCAATCGTGCTGCGCCTTTTCGGCCAAGCCCAGCCAATAGCGGGACTCCAGGCCGATCTCGCCGCGACCGGCAAGCTGCTCGAATCGGGCACGCGCCTGCTCGATCTCGCCGGCATGATAGAGGGTTTGTCCGGCGGCCAGCTCTGCCCGCGGGCGCAGCGGACTTTTGGCAAATGTGGTGGCAAATTCGCTGAAGCACTCCAGCGCCTGCTCATAGTCGCCGCCGCGATAAAAGCTGACCGCCAGCCGGTATTGCGCTTCGTCGGCCCGGTTGCTGGTGGGTTTCGACGCCAAGGCCAGGTACAGCCGGCGAGCATCCTCTTCTTTGCCTTGCTCTTCCCAGGCGCGGGCCAGCCCAAAGCGGCAATCGTCTTGCATTGGCCCGTGGGCGAATTGCTTCAAACCGCGCGCAAACAGCGCCTGGGCCGTTTGCGGATCGTGCCGCCGCGCGGCCAGATCGCCCAGATAGGGCAGCGTGAAGGCGTTCAACGGATCGTCGGGGTATTTTTTCAGAAAGCGATCGAGCTCGGCCTGGGCATTGTCGAAATGCCCGGCCAGATAGTTCGCCTCGCCGCAACGAAACAGGGCCTTGCGCGCCAACCGATCTTCGGGCGCCCGCTTGAGAAAGTCAGCGAACTGCCCGGCGGCTTCATCGAAGCGGCGCAACTGCACCAGCGACTCGGCCAGATAGAAGCGCGCCCGCGTGCTGTGGGCGTGCTCGGCGTATTCGGCCAGGAAGGCCTGAAACTCTTCGGCCGCCAGCTTCCAGCGTTTGGCCTTATAATGTCCAGCGGCGACGGCGAATTGATCTTCGGCCGGACCGGCCCAGGCGACATCGGCCGCGGCGGCCAACGACAGCGCCAGGGCGAGTGGGGCAACATACTTTGGCAAGCCTGCGCGCACGTCGATCGGGCGAAGAGTGTTTCGGGGCGGGGCGGGTTTAGACCAATCATCCTACCGCCCGCCGCTTGAAAATGGCAAGCCCCGGCCACCCTGCGGCACCCTTCACCCGACCCCGTAAGTCCCGGCCGGCGCGTGACTTGGATGTCCCGCCGCCAGCCTGACGCCGACTCTCACCTCTGGGGGAATTTAGCCGCACGCGATGAACTTCATAGACGCCAGGGACCGCCAGGAATTCGCCGTTTGACCGCTTCTTCATCGTCAGCGGCAATCTCTTCGTCCATCTCGAGCGGGTGGTCGTCGGCGTACGCCAGCGCGTCGTGGACGTCGGACGGTCACAGGTGCGAATAGTGCTCAACGATCTCCTCGACCGACATTCCCGTCCGGTAGCATCGCAAGATCAGACTGACGCGGATCCGCTGCTCGGGGCGTTGATCGGCCCTCGTCCTCCGGTACAATTGCCTCCTGGCCGCCGGATTACGCTTGCCTATGTCGAATCAGCCACCCTCGCACTATCGGTTGCGGAACATCCTGCGCCGCCGCACGTTTCTGGTGGCTGGCGGGCTGACTTTCTGCGGCTTGGATCTGCCGGGCCTGCTGGGCGCCGCCGAACAGCGACCGCGCCGTGCCGCCTCGACCATTATGATCTGGCTCAGCGGCGGCGTCTCGCACCTCGACACCTGGGACCTCAAGCCAACGGCTCCCGCCGAGTACCGCGGCGAATTCCAACCGATCGAGACCTCGGCCCCCGGCGTGCGGTTGTGCGAGCATCTGCCGCTCACCGCCCGGCAGGCGCATCATCTGGCGGTGGTCAATTCGCTGGGGCACTACGGTCGCGGCACCGGCGATCACCACGCCGGCTATTATTACAATCTGACCGGGCATGAGCCCGACCAGAGCTTTCGCACCTTGGGCAATAATCGCACGCCGCGGGCCGACGACTGGCCGTTTCTCGGCACGGTGGCAGGTTTGAAATCGCCGCCGCATCCCTATCTGCCGCCGGTGATCTCGTTGCCGCAAAAGCCCGGCGCCCCCATGTATACGCGGCCGGGCCAGTTCGCCGCGCGGTTGGGCGTCGAGTACGACCCGCTTTATGTCGAAGGCAGTCTGGAGCGGCCGCTGGAATTCACGGTGCCGGCCCTGCGACTGGAGGGGAGCGTCGATCCAGCGCGGCTGCAATCGCGGCGCGGCTTGCTGGGCTCGATCGACCGCGCGGCACTCCTGGCAGATGCCGAGGGGCAATTGGTCACCTACTCGAAGCAGCAAGAGCGGGCGTTCACGCTGCTCGCGTCGCGGGCCACACGCGATGCGTTCGATCTGACTCAAGAGCCGGCAGCTCTGCGCGAGCGTTACGGCCCCACCGTCAACGCGATGAGCATGTTGCTGGCCCGGCGGCTGGTGGAGGCGGGCGTGCCCTTCGTCAGCGTTTTCTGGCAAGGGAACCCGAAAATCTCCGACGCCAAGCATTGCGCCAGTGGCGGCGGGTGGGACACGCACGGCAACAATTTCGGCTGCCTGCGCGAATGGCTGCTGCCCGAGTTCGATCGATGTTATTCGGCGCTGTTGGACGATCTGCACCAGCGCGGTTTGTTGGAGCGCACGCTGGTGTTCGTCACCAGCGAAATGGGGCGGCAGCCCAAGATCGGCGATCCGCGTTCGGGCGGGCCGCGCGGCGCGGGCCGCGACCATTGGACCCACGCCATGAGCGTGCTGTTTGCCGGCGGCGGCATTCGCGGCGGACAGGTTTACGGCAGCACCGACCGCCGCGGAGAGTTTCCCGCCGAGCATCCCGTGGCGCCCGACGACATCGCCAAGACGGTGTATCACGCGATGGGCATCGACGACCTCGAAGTGATCGACCGCGAAGGCCGTCCGTTGCAATTGCTGCCCACCGGCTCGCCCATCGCCGCGCTGTTTGGCTAGCCCGGATTACTCACCAGCCCACGTAGTATGCCTTCCGCGGCGGTGATACACTAACGCGAAGCGCAAGCGAGGTAAGTTCATTGACGGGCCTCGCTTGCGCTTCGGGTTAGTGTGGGCTGATGAATCATCCGGGCTAGCGCCGCTCAAAACAATACAGCGTCTGCTCGGTGCGCAGATAAATCCGTCCGTCGGCAATGACAGGCGTCGCCATCGTGCGCTCGCCAAAATCTCGCTTGAATACCACGCGGCATGCCGCGGCGTCGAGGACGTTCACCACCCCGGGCTCGCTGGCCAGGTATACTTTGCCATCGCCCGCCACCGGCGAGGCGTAATAATTCTCGCTCGACGACAGACGCAACTGCTTTTGCATGCGGCCGCTCTTCGCGTCGAGACACGTGAGAATGCCGCCGTTCTTCACCAGATAGAGCCGCTCGTGGTAGAGCAACGGGCTGGGCACGTAAGGCAGCCCCTTGCGATATTGCCAGACCACCGCTTTGCCGGTGAGATCGCCCATACCGCCGGGGCGAATCGCCAGCAGCGAGTTCTCGGCCAGCTCAAACACGCGCGCGTATTTGTTCCACTCGGCTTCGTCGAGACCGCCGTCCTGGTTGAGATCGATCCGGTAAAAGCGGTCGAGCACGTCGGGGTCTTTGGCTTCCTCGTGCGACAACAAGCCATCGCCGTTGTCGTCCCAGCTTTCCAGCGCGGCCTTCCAAGAGGGCATCGCAATGCGTGCGTCGGTGTCGCCGCCCGGCGACCATGTCGCCACATACAAGAGGCCCAGCCCCTGGGCGGGCGTGGTGTTGACGATGCGGGCCAGTCCATTGACCCACCAGAGCTTTTCGCCGTTGTCCAGATCGTAAGCCACCAATTGCAACGCGCCGGCCACCACAATCTGCTTGCGGCCAGCGGCCTCCCACACGATCGGCGTGGCATAACTGCGGGTGAATCCCGCGCGATCGACTCGCCAGATTTCTTCGCCGGTGCGGCAATCGACCGCCATGAGAAAGCTGTGAATGTCGTGATCGGCGCTCACCAGCAGCTTGTCGTCGACGAGAATCGGCGAGCTGGCCGAGCCGAACTCGTCTTGGAACGGTCCCATCTCTTTCGACCAAACCAGCTTGCCCTCGAGGTCGTAGCACAGCAGGCCGTAGCTGCCGAAGAAGATATAAACTCGCTGGCCGTCGCAGGCGGGCGTGGCGGCGGCCGGGCTGCTGGTCGAATGGTATTGCTCCAGCCGCGTGGCTGGGGCGACCTTCTTCCAGCACTGCTCGCCGGTGCGCCGGTCAAGCGCCACGGTGGCCAACTCGTCGTTTTCAAACGTCGTCAGATAGATCGAGTTGCCGTAGACGCAGGGAGTCGAATGCCCGGAAGCCAGCGGCATGCGCCAGAGCAGCGAATCGTCATCGAGCCTCTCGGGCAGCGGCTGTTGGTCTTGATCGGCCACTCCGCCGTCGTAACGGAAATAGGAGAGTTCTTCGCCAAGCACGGTAGCCAGCGGCGTGCAATGGGCCACGGCAAGCACGAGCAGAGAGACCAGTCGCGGAAGTTTCATGGCGGCGGCGGGGTAGGAAACAGGCGGGTGTGAATAGCTACAGCGTCCAACGTCGGGCGTCGGAAGTCAAGGAGTCGCGGCATCGATCGGGCAGAGCGATCATGTTCCGGCGTTGGCAAACACGATGCTTTGCGCGGTGGCTGGGGTCTGTAGGAAACGGACTCCGTGCCGTTCCGTGAACTGCCAATCAGCTTATTCCGCCCCTCCGTCGCGGTCCGCCGAAGGGCGGGGCGACGTTGCGCCGCCACCCGCGGACCGGCACGGAGTCCGTTCCCTACAGACGTCGATCGTGAGATTCACCGGCCAAAACCGAGCCGGCGGAAGTTTGCCACCACCGGGGCTACGAATCAGCGGGGCTGCCGGCGGGAGAGACACCATGCGTGGTGATTTCGCGGCGCAGCTCGCGGCCCAGGTGGCTGTGATGCCGGCCATAGGCAAAGTAGATCACCAGACCGATTGCCAACCAACCGGCCAACCGCACCCAGTTTTCCCAGGGCAGCGAAAACATCAGCACCAGGCAAAACATGATTCCCAAGATTGGCACCAGCGGCACGAAGGGGGCGCGGAAGGGCCTTGGGGCGTCGGGG
>JAICLL010000171.1 GCA_025927475.1 Pirellulales bacterium | reverse complement strand
CATCCGCGCCTTCGCTCGGACCCATCCGCTGGAAGGCTATCGCCGGCTGACCTTCATGATGATCGATGCCGACGTAGCCGCTTGTAGCCCGGCCAGCGTCTATCGCGTCCTGAAAAACGCGGGGCTGCTGGCCGGGCAATCGCCCACCATCACCAAGAAAGGCACCGGCTTCGTCCAGCCCCCCCAACCCCACGATCACTGGCACGTCGATCCGTGGCTTAACAGAATTCCTAGGTCATCTCGCGCTCCCTCCGGTCGAAAAGGAAGCCCGCGGGCTACAGACGATCGGGCGCAAATCGCATAATCTGATAGAAAGGGCGACGACACCGCACTCCCCACGAACTGAGCTTAATTGTTCCACGACATGCCCACGGGTGTTACGCGACTTTCGATCTCGCCGGTCATTAGCTGGTGGCTGGTGGCGGCGGTGGCCGTGGTGCTGCTGGGACTGCTCTATTTTGGGCCGGCGCGCAGCCGAACCTCGCCCACGCGGCGCGGCGTGCTGGCCGGGCTGCGACTGCTGGTGATTCTGCTGCTGATCTTCGCCATGCTGCGGCCGACGCTGGTGTGGACGCACATCACCAAGCAGGCCGCCACGCTGCTGGTGCTGGTCGATCAGTCGCGCAGCATGCGCGTGACCGACGCGGTGGGCAAAAAGAGCCGCTGGGAAGCCGCCAAAGCCGCGCTCGAAGACGCCCGGCCCGCACTGGCTGACCTGGCCGAAGATGTCGAGATCAAAATCTTCGCGTTCGACAGCGAGGCCCATGCGGTCGAGTACGCCGCCGATAAGCTGGAATTGCCCGTCGAGGCCGACGGCGTGCAAACGGCGCTCGGTTCGTCGCTCGATCAGGTGCTGAAATCGCAGGCGGGCAAGCGGCTGGCCGGCGTGATTGTGCTCAGCGATGGCGCGCAGCGGGCCTCTGCGCCGCATGACTTGCCGCCGCAGCTTCCCGCTCGGCGCATGGCCGATCTGGGCTATCGGTTATACACGGTGGCCTTTGGCCAGGGGCGCGGGCCTGGGCAAACCCGCGACATCGCGCTCGATGAGCTGCAGGCGCCCAGCAGCGTGTTTGTGAAAAACGTGCTGCCCGTGATGAGCGTGGCTCGCTTCGACGGGATGCAGAATCAGACCGTGCCCGACCAGCTTCTGGCGGAGACTTCGCCCGGCAAGATGGAACTGATCGGCGTGAAGCAGATTGCCGCCAAGCAGGATGGCGAGCGCGTGTCGGTCACGCAGGAATGGACGCCCGAAGTGCCCGGCGAAGTGAAGATCTCGGTCTTGGTGCCGCCGCAGCCGGGCGAGCTGATCACCACGAATAACGAAATCAGCACGTTTGTCACCGTGCTCAAGGGCGGCCTGAACGTGCTCTATTTGGAGGGCAACCCCGCCGGCGAACAGAAGTTTTTGCGCAGGTCGATTCAATCGCCCGACATCAACCTGGCGCCGTTCGTGATGCGGGCAGACCGCGCCGACCAGACGCGCCCGCCCGAGTTGGCCGAGCAGTTCCAGCCCGGCAAATACGACGTCTACATGATCGGCGATGTCGACTCGGTAGTGTTTCACGACAGCGAGCTAAAACAGCTCGCCGAGACGGTCGAGCGCGGGGCGGGGTTGATCATGCTCGGCGGATTGCAGAGTTTTGGTCCGGGTGGATATGGCAACACGCCGCTGGCCGATGTGCTGCCGATCCGCTTCGACCGGCTGGAACGGCAGAATTTGGGCGAAAAGATCCGCGAAGATCTGCACCTGCCGGGTCCGTTGCAGATGCGGCCCACGCCCGAGGCGGCGGGGCAGTATCTGACGCTGCTGGCGCCGCCGGCACAGAACGCCGCGGCCTGGGCGCAGTTGCCGCCACTGGCCGGGGCCAACAAATTCGCCGGGCTGAAGCCGACCGCCCTGGTGCTGGCCGAAAGCCAGCAGAGGCAGCCGCTGCTGGTGGCCGGCGAGTATGGGGCCGGCCGCGTGCTGGCCTTCGCCGGCGACACGACCTGGCGGTGGTGGATGCACGGGCACGAGGCCGAACACCGGCGGTTTTGGCGGCAAGTGATTTTGTGGCTGGCCCGCAAAGACGAAAGCACCGAGGGGCGTGTTTGGATCAAGCTCGAACAGCGGCGGTATGGGCCGGGGGCGCGGGTCGAGTTTACGGCGGGCGCGCAAGATCCGCAGGGCCAACCACTGGCCGACGCGCGGCTGGAGGCCGAGGTGCTGCTGCCCGACGGCAAACGCTCGGCGGTGCGGATGCGCCGCGATCCGGCGGCGCCGCGCGAAATGTCGGGCACCTTTCTCGAAACTCAGCCGGTGGGCGATTACACTTTAGTGGTCACGGCCACGCACGAGGCCCAGGCCGTCGGCGCCGCTCGGGCACGGTTCCTGGTCTTCGAACAAGATCTGGAACTCAGCAATCCCGCCGCCGACGTCGGCGCGCTGGAGAGCCTGGCTGAGACGACTTCCGGCAAGCGGGTGGCGCCCGAACAATTGCCGGCGTTGCTCGCCGAGCTGAAGGCGGGCACCAAAGAGCTGGAGGTCGAAACGCAGAGCAAAGACACGCTGTGGGACACCTGGCCGTTTTTTCTCTGCTTCACGGCGCTGCTGGTGCTCGAATGGTTTTTGCGGAAACGCTGGGGCCTGGTGTGAAAAGGGGTCGGAGGCCGGAGGTCAGGGGTCGGGGGGCCTGAGTCGGAGGTCGGGGCGAAGGAAAAATGAAAGACAGAAAAATGACGAGAAGAGATGAGGCGGAAAGGCGGGCGTTGAAGACCAAGCCGCGCGCTGCCGCTTCTTTCACTTTGTTTTTCTGTCAGTCCTGCCGGTCGTATCGCGGTTTACGGAGGATTGATCGTTGCGGCCGATCGGAGGATCGCGATGAGGCAGCGGAGCGCCGTCTCGCAGTTCACGGAACGGCACGGAGTCCATTCCCTATAGAGCCGAGAGCGTTTTCGATCAGGGCGGTGCGCGCGGTGCTGATGATGCTCGTGTGGGGCGCGTTGGTGTCGGGGGCAATTGCCCAGCCACGTGGCGCGCGGCCAGGGCCGAGCGCGTTCGAGCGTCTTGACCGCAACGGCGACGGGCGAGTGACGCGCGATGAGTTTCCCAGGCAGATCGAGCGGTTGTTCGACGAAATCGACGCCGACGGCAATGGCGCCATCACGGCCGAGGAAGACGCCGCATTTCGCCACACCGGCGACGGACCAAGACTGCCCGACACCGTGCGCGGCGAGCTGGATGTGCCGTATGCCGGCGGCGACAATCCGCATCAGCGGCTCGACCTGTTGATGCCGCGAAGGCCGACCTCGGAAGGGCCGCTGCCGGTGATTGTGTTCATTCACGGCGGCGCGTGGCGCGGGGGCGACCGCCGCGAAGGGCTGGGCACGCTGCTGCGCGTGGTGGCCAGTGGACGCTATGCCGGCGCCACCATCGGCTATCGGCTCAGCGGCGAAGCGATCTGGCCGGCGCAGATTCACGATTGCAAAGCGGCGATTCGCTGGCTGCGGGCGCACGCCGAAGAGTACCAACTCGATCCCGATCGGATTGGCGTCCTTGGCCCATCGGCGGGCGGCCACCTGGCGGCGATGCTGGGGACGACGGGCGACGTCGAGCGGCTCGAAGGAAAGTTGGGAGACCATCTCGATGTCAGCAGCCGGGTGGCGTGTGTGGTCGATGAGTATGGACCGGCAGAGCTTTTGGCCATGAGCGAGTCGGCCAGCGACATCGAGCACGACGCGCCCGACTCGCCCGAATCGAAGCTTGTCGGCGGCCCGATCCAGCAGCGCGCCACCGCCGCGCGTAGCGCCTCGCCCATGACCTATGTTTCTGCCGACGATCCGCCGTTTCTCATCGTTCACGGCACGGAAGACCCGGTGGTGCCGTACGATCAATCGGAGCGGTTTTACGACGCCTTGGAGCAAGAGGGCGTCGAGGCGCGGCTGATCTCGGTCGAGGGCGGCGGGCACGGCGGCTTCCGCAGCGCGGAACTCGACCGGCGGATCGGGCTGTTTTTCGACAAATACCTGCGCGGTCTCGATGTCGAGATTCCATCTGACCCGATTCTGCCCGGCCAAAAACGGGCCGATGTCCGCCGAAAGTAAGGCGCAATGACGGTGGCCGAGGTAGAGCCTGGACGATGCTTCGGTGGGTTCGGTGATCACCCTACCTGATCACCCGTGCAACGCCTGGTAGAGATGGGCGTTGTCGATGGCGATGGCCGCGCGGTGGGCCAGCTCTTGGGCCACTTCCAGGTCGCTGGCGTCAAAGCGGCGGCTGGAGTCGGCCATCACGAATGACAGCGCCCCGAGCATCCTGCCGCGGACGAGCATCGGCACGCCGATATACGATTTCATACCCAGCTCGCGCAAGAGCCGGGCGCGGCGCGGGTCGGGGGCCAGTTCCGACAGCATCGACTCGGAGACGTCTTCGATGAGCTCGGGCTTGCCGGTAATAACGCGGCCCAACCCGCGCGGGTCGGTGGGTCCGGGAGGATGGCGATTCACAAGATCGCGCACCAGCGGCATTTTGTCTTGATCGACGTGAGCGACCGCCGTCCGGCGCCAGGCGGCGTTGCCGTCGATCAGATCGATGCTGCACCAATCGGCGAAGGCCGGCACCGCCGCTTCGGCCAGCGACTGCCAGTCGCCCGCCGGGTCGCGCAACTCGGCCAGTCCCGCGCTGGCGTCGGACAAGAACCGAAGCTTTTGCTCGGCCCGTTTCGTCTCGTCGATATCCGTGCAGGTGCCAAACCAGCGCACGACCTTGCCGCGTTCGTCGCGCATCGGCACGGCCCTGCCCAGGAACCAGCGATAGCCGCCGGTCGCGCGGTCTTTGAAGCGATATTCGATCTGGTAGAGCCGCTCTTGCTGGATGCAGACCTGATAGGTGTCGACGGTGCGGCGAACGTCGTCGGGGTGCAAAATGCCGATCCAACCTTGTTGGCCGAATTGCTCGCGTGCGAAGCCGGTAAACTCGTACCACCGCTCGTTGAAATAATCGACAAAGCCGTCGGGCCGCGCGGCCCAGACAATCTGCGGCAGCGCATCTGCCAGCCGCCGGAACTGATCTTCGCTGGCCCGCAGGGCGTCTTCGGCCCGGCGCTGCTCGGTGATATCGAGCGACATGCCGCCGAGCAGGCGATTGCCCGCAATGTCTTCCAGCGGAAATTTGAACGAAAGAAAGTGATGCAGCCCGTCAGCGAGCAAACCGGTTTCGGTAAAGCGGGCGGTGATGCCCGAATCCAAGACGCGGGCGTCGTTGCGCCGATACTGCTCGGCATGGTGTGGCGGGTAAAGGTCGAGGTCGGTCTTGCCGATCCAATCTTGGAACGGGCGGCGATAGCGGTCTTCGAGCAGGCGATTGACGAACAGATAGCGCCCTTCGGCGTCTTTGATAAACGCCATGGTGGGGCTATTGATCATGAAGGTCTGAAACCGCTGGTCGACGGCTTGCGCGGCGGTCTGCCACCGCTTGCGCCGCTGGACTTCATCGGCAAGCTGGCCGATCCGTTGATTGAGCGCCACAAACTTTCCGACCGCAGAGCTTTTGGGAATCAGCCGCAGCAGCAGCAGTGCCTCGTCGGTCTGGCTTTTAGGCCGCAGCAGCCCGCCTTCGGCGCGGCAGGCTTCAGTCTTGCCGTCGACGCTCAATTCGATGGCGCCGACCACCATCTGGCGGCTGCGCGAGCAAGACCTCAGATAGCCGGCAATCTCGTCGGGGGCGTCGCAAACCAGTTCGTGCAGCCACCGGCCACAGAGCAACTCCGCCGCCATGCCAAACCGCTCACCGCAAGCGCGGTTGGCCGCCAGCACACGACCGCCGGCCGACACCAGCAAGGTCGCCTCGGGCAGAACATCGGCGATGAAAAGAAATTGCTCCGAAGTCACCACGATACCTTAAGCCTGAAAATATTCGCGTCCTTGCGCCGCCTCTGCCTCGGGCGTCGGCTTCAGATAGACCACCACACGGCATCCTGCATCGCCCCGCGCAATCGATTGTTCGATGGCCACTTTCGAGTAACCCAGGTTTTCGGCCGCGATGCTGCCAAACACATTGGAAGTCATCATACACAGGGCCGGCCGATCGATGACCTTTTCGGCGAACGGACAAGCCCGGTTGCCGAGCACAATTTTGTCGTCGTTTTCCTCGATGATGAAAAAACCTCCTTGAATCCGCCGCTTCAGATCGACCAGCACTTCGGCCACCTGCTCGCGGTTGAGCCGATCGACCGCCAGGGCCTTTCGATAGGTCTGGTCGATCTCGTCGCCGATCTGCTGGCCGACCACGCTGATGAAGCCCGACGCTTCCTCCAGGCCAACCACGTGCTCGAGCGTGCCGGCCAGGTGGCGCAGCAGGGTGCGCAGAAAAACGTCGCGTTCCAGAGGTACGGCCAATTCGTTGACCGCCGTGTGCGTGGTAAGTGTCTCTGTCATCGGTTCCCTAAGGTCCTGATTGCCGGCGGCGATTGGCCGCGGCAGCAAGAGAATCGGCGATTGGCTCAAATCGCAGCGCGCGTGGCTGAGGAATCGGCAGCGTTGCCGGGGTGCTTGGCGGCAGCCCGTTGCGGCAATGCCAAGCAAACAGCCCCGAAAAATCACGGTCGGACGCGGCACGGGCGGGTGCGCGGGGGCCGAACCGGCTACATTTTAAGAACCCGGATGCCCCGCGCCAAGGTTTCCGCTACAATCAAAGCATCGCTGAATCGGGCTGAATTCGAAGGAGCCCCCGCCATGTCGCTTCTGCGTCCCCTCTTGTCTGGGCTCGTGTTGCTGTGTGTGATGACCGTTGCTTCGCCGCCGGCGCATGCTGACGACGAAATCCGCACGACCGCCGAGATGTCGGCCCGCGTCGATGACCTGATCGAGGCGCGGCTGCGGCAAGACGGCGTCTCGCCCGCCGCGCCGGCCGACGACGCCCAGTTTCTGCGCCGTGCGTCGCTCGATCTGAACGGCGTCATTCCCGCGGGATCGGAAGTGTCGGCTTTCCTCGAAGACTCTTCTGCCGACAAGCGGGCGAAACTCATCGACCGCCTGCTGGCCCGTCCCCGCTATGCCACTCACCTGGCTCAGGTATGGAGCAAAGTGCTTTTGCCCGCCGCCGCTCAAAACGAACGGGCGGCGGAAGTGGCCGGTTTTACGGCTTGGCTGCGACGGCGGTTTGCCGAAAACATTCGTTACGATATTGTGGTGGCCGATCTGCTCACCACCACCGGCAGCTCGAACCGCGGCGGTGCGGCGCTGTTTTACACCGCCTCCGGTTTGAAGCCCGAAGAGTTGGCCGCCAGCACCTCGCGCATCTTTCTGGGCGTGCAGATTCATTGTGCGCAATGTCACAATCATCCGTTCGATCATTGGCGGCAAGAAGATTTCTGGTCGTATGCGGCGTTCTTCGCCCGCGTGCAGCAAGCGCCCGGTGTGCAGCCGCCCGAAGTTGAATTGGTCGACGCGGCGGCCGGCGAAGTGATGCTGCCCGACACCGACCGGGTGATTGCTCCGAAATATCTGGGCGCCGAACCGCCCAGCGAAGACGCCGACGTGAACCGGCGGCGGCAGTTGGCCATCTGGCTGGTGTCGCGCGACAACCCCTATTTTGCCCGCGTGGCAGTGAACCGGGTGTGGGCGTTGCTGTTCGGCCGCGGACTGGTGCACCCGGTCGATGAATTTGGCGAACAGAATCCGCCCAGCCATCCGCAGTTGCTCGATGAGTTGGCGGGCTATTTTGTTGACATCGGCTACGACCTGAAAGAGCTGTTTCGCGTGTTGGCCAATACGGCGGCTTATCAGCGGTCGAGCGCGTCGCTCAGCGAGGGAGAGCCGCCCGCGCCCGAGGCGTTTGCACGCATGCTGGTCAAGACGCTATCGCCCGAGCAGCTTTATGACAGCTTGCTCCGGGCGGCCCGCCGCGACGAAGCGGCGCCGGCGATGGCCGCGCCCGGCCTGCCGCCGATGGGCGATCGGCAGCAGTTTTTGGCCCGTTTCAACATGGGCACACACGAGGCGACGGAATTTGCCGCCGGCATCCCGCAAGTGTTGGCGTTGATGAACGGCGCGCTGACCGACGCCGCGACCGACCCGCTGCGCGGCGGCATCTTGCTGGCGATCGATGCGCCGTTCTTTTCCGACGCCGAGCGGGTCGAGGCGCTGTTTCTCGCGGTGCTGTCGCGCGAACCGAGCGATGCGGAACGAGAGCAGTTTATGCACTATGTGCAAGACAAGCCCAATGCCGATGAGCGACGGCAGGCGCTGGGCGACATGCTGTGGGCAATGCTGAACAGTCCTGAGTTTATTTTGAATCACTGACGTGGTGAGTGATGAGTGGTGAGTGATGAGTGATGAGTGGTGAGTGATGAGTGGTGAGTGGTGAGTGGTGAGTGGTGAGTGATGAGTGATGAGTGAGGTCGCAATCGACATGGGAAGACTCATATGCGCTTGTATTTTGGCCGGCGCCGCGATTGGCTGTAGCCGAAGTGCGCCGCAAGCCGCTTTGCCGGCAAACAACAGCCCGCCGAGCGCAGAAGCGGCTGCGCCGATGCCGAGCACGCCGGATCATTCACGCGATACAGTTGCACAAAAGCTCCCAGCGACACGCGACTCGGCTGCGACGGATGCCCGCGGCATCTCGATCGAGCCAACCGCCGCGGACGCCAGCAGCTCGCCCGCACCCAGCGGCGAGGCACCCAGCGGCGAAGAGCCTGCCGATGAGTCGGCGGTGCAGGAATCGACCGAGCGATTTGTGCTGTTCTCGCCCGGCGGGCCGCTGGTAATCGAGTTGCGGATCACCATCGACGGCAAACCGTTTCGCGCGATGCGCGAAGAGCTGATCGACGAGGCGCTCAAACTGGCCGACCGCGATGGCGACGGCCGCCCCACCTGGGCCGAAGTATTCTCCGATCCGAAGCGGCGGTTTAGCAAGCGGCTCGACCTGCCGATCGACAGGAAGAATCGCAAGGAGTTTTTCAAGACGCACGACACCAATCAGAACGGCACGGTCGACCGCGATGAGGCGCGGCGGTTTGTGGCCCGGGCGAAAAACGCCGGCTCGGCGTTCGCGCTGAGCGGTTCCAGCGAATACCGCGGTTCGAACCGGCGCAGTTCGATCGTGCTGGCCACGCTCGATGCCGACGGCGACGGAAAGCTCTCTTCTGAAGAGTTGGCTTTGGCCGAGCCGCGGCTGCTCACCCGAGATGCCAACGACGACGGCACGGTGACCTGGGGCGAAATGGACGACACCCTGGCGGGCGACGCCCAGGCAGTGATGTCGCGCACGTCGTACCTCACTGCGCCGGCCGCCGCGGCGCTTGGTCCGCAGGCCGACTGGGATGGCATCGTCTACACGTTTGCCGAGCAATATCTGATCGACGGCGAGCCGGCGGCCGAGGCATTCGCCTTGGCGCCGTCGTTGCCAGGCACGCTGGATGAAGATGGAGACGGCCGGCTCAGCTATGAAGAGGTGCAGCGATTGGAAACCATCGAGCCGCACCTGGTACTGGCGTCGAATTTTGGCAAGACGGGCGACCTGCTGGCCGGCGTTTCGCTGGTCGGCCTTTCGCCCGAGTTGGGAGAAGCCGATCGGGTCGTCTCGCACCTGGCCAGCGGCCTGCTGTTCGATTGGGGCGGCTATCGGCTGCAAATCGCCAGCGAAGACCGCGCCCCCCAGGCCGCCGATGAGCCATCGGCCGAGATGTTGTTAACGATGTACGACGCCGACAAGAACGGCTACCTCGACAAAACCGAAGCAGCCGCGGCGCCGCCGCTGGCTGCCGACATGGAAACCTTAGACGCCAACGACGACGGCAAAGTTTACCTCGATGAAATCGAGTCGTTGCTGCGAGGGCGGCGCTCGCCGCAGCTTAGCGCCGTTCAAGCGGTCGTGCGCCACGACCAGGACGTGCTGTTTCCGCAGCTTGACCTGAACCACGACGGGCGACTGACCACGCGCGAATTGCGGCGCTGCCGCGAGCAGTTAGCCTCGCTCGACCGCGACGGCGACGGGCGAATCGCGGTGCAAGAGTTGCCCGAAACGATGACCATCACGCTGGGCCGCGGCCTGCCAACCAATTCGATGCCCAATGCCATGCCGCTTGCCGCCGCGCCGGCGCCGCGCGACGGACCGAGTTGGTTTATTCACATGGACCGCAATCGCGATCAAGAGATCAGCCCCGAAGAATTCCCGGGCGAGCATGGCAAATTTCGGTCGATCGACCTGGACGCCGATGGTTTTCTCAGCCTGAGCGAAGCCCAGGCCGCGGCCACGGCACAGGCCGAAGGATCGCAGGCCGAAGGATCGCAGACCGAAGGATCGCAGACCGAAGGATCGCAGACCGAAGGATCGCGGGCCGAAGGATCACAGACCGAATGATCGCGGGCGGCATGGCGTCTTTTCCGCGGCGCGCGTATTGCAGAAGCGGTGGCGTGCGATGCGCCGGTGGCCACGGTTTGCAAGCTACTCGATTCGTGTCACAATAGACGCCTTAAGACTACGGCATCCGTGGCGACTTGAACTGCACAACAAGGAAGTTTGTTCGATGGCAAGTGATGCATGGGGTATTGACGGGGGCTATGAAGACGCCCACCAGGTTTGGCGAGAGACTGACGCCGCCACTCGCTCGGCGATTCTGAAGGCGATGGGCGTGGGCGAGGACTCCGCTCCTCCGCTTGAAAACGCCGTGCAAATCGTGCGGCAGGGCAGCGCACCGCGGCCTTTTCAGACGGGCAAGCTGGTGCTCGAAGACGGGGGCGTGGTGCAGGTGGCGGGGCGGTTTCCCAAAGACCTGCCAATGGGCTACCACACGCTGTGGCCCGCCGACGAAACCGTTGCGCCGATTCGCGTGATCGTTACGCCCTGCCGGTGCGTCTTGCCGGGCGACGGCGAGTGGGGCTGGGCCGCCCAGCTCTATGCGGCCCGCTCTGCCGAGAGTTGGGGCATGGGCGATTTGGCAGACCTGCGGCGGCTGGCTCGGTGGTCGGCGGGGCAAGAAGCGAAGCTGCTGCTGCTCAATCCGCTTAGCGCGGCCACGCCCAGCCCCCGCCAACAGGCCAGCCCTTATTATCCTTCGAGCCGGCGGTTTCTGAACCCGCTTTACTTGCGAATCGAGGAAGTGCCCGGCGCCAGCCTGGCGGCGCGCGAGCTGGAAGAGCTTGCGGCTGCGGGCCACCGCTTGAACGCCGAACGGCTGATTGACCGCAATGCTGTGTTCGAGCTCAAGCAACGGGCGCTGCAGACCATCTGGGAGCGCTGGTCGCCCAACGCGGCCTTCGAGCACTTCTGCGCCCAGCAAGGCGATGCGCTGCGGCAGTTTGGCAGCTTTTGTGTGCTGTCGGAGTTGTTCGGTCCCAACTGGCGACAGTGGCCCGCCGAATACCAACGGGTCGACGCGCCCGCTGTGGCGCAGTTCACCGAGGAGCATCGCGCCCGAGTCCGATATCATCAATGGCTGCAATGGCTGCTCGATGAACAAATCGGGCAGGCCGCGCGAGAGATTGGTCTCGTGCAAGATTTGTCGATTGGCATCGACCCCGGCGGGGCCGATGCTTGGGTGTGGCGAGATCTGTTGGCCGAGGGTTGCTCGGTCGGCGCGCCGCCCGACTTATACAACACACAGGGCCAAGATTGGGGCTTGCCTCCGTTTGTTCCCCATAAGTTGCGGCAGGCCGGCTATGAACCGTTCGTGCAAACGCTGCGTGCCGCGCTGCGGCATGCGGGCGGGCTGCGCATCGATCATGTGATGGGGCTGTTCCGGTTGTACTGGATTCCCAACGGTTTTGGCGCGGCGCGCGGCGCCTTTGTGCGCTACCGAGCCGACGAAATGTTGGCCATTGTGGCCCTGGAAAGCGTTCGGGCCGGGGCCTTTGTCGTGGGCGAAGACCTGGGCACCGTCGAAGACGGCGCGCGTGAGCAGCTCGCCGCGCACCAGGTGCTTTCTTATCGCGTGCTTTGGTTCGAAGACGAGCCCCCCAGCACCTATCCAAAACTGTCGATGGCGGCGGCGACCACGCACGATCTGCCCACGGTGGCCGGTCTCTGGAGCGGGCACGATCTGGCGGCCCAGCACAGCCTGGGTCTGTCGCCCAATGACGCCGCCCTGAAAGAGGTGCGCAACAAGCTGGCCAGCCTGGCCGATCTCGATGAAACCGCCCGCATGGACACGGTGGTGGAAGCCAGCTATCGGCTGCTGTCGACTTCGCGCTCGATGCTGGCCACGGCCTCGCTCGACGACGCCCTGGCGGTGACCGAACGGCCCAACATGCCCAACACCATCGACCAATGGCCCAACTGGTCGCTGGCGTTGCCCGGCGGCATCGAGGCGATCGAAAAGTCGCCGCTGGCGAGCAAAATTGCCGCCGCCATGCGTACCCGCTGCAAGCGGGCCGCCGGCCGCAGCCCAGCGCGCGGCAGACGATAATTGCCGGATTAGCCGATGGCGAACGGCGCAATCAAGCCGCGCTACGCTGCCCGGTCTCGGCCGACGAAGCGGTGGCCCATGGCGCCGCGCTGTACGCCGATTCGCTCCTGCAAATGTTGTGGGGGCAGTGCGTGGCGGCCGACGCGGAACGCTACAAGACGTAGGGGTCGGGGGTCAGAGATCGGGGGCCCACGGGAACCGTAGTCCGGCTTTCCAGCCTGACAAGTCCGACTCAGCGGCCGAGCCGCGGTAGCCCCGGCCCTTGTGGCCGGCTGAGCCATGTAGCCGCGGCCTTTGTGGCGGCTCGGGCGACGATACTTCACTTGGTTTGTAATGGGGCGTTCGCCATCGGTTAGTGAACGCTGGGGAATTTGTTTCGGGAATGGACCACAGATAACACGGATGGGCACGGATACGACAATGTTTTATTCTTCCTATCCGTGCCCATCCGTGAAATCCGTGGTCGCAACAGAATCTCGTGTGGCATTCCAACCTTCATGGCCGCAAAACAAGGCGAGCTGCGCGTTCGAAAGGGCCGGCGTCATCTACGGCCCGCTGACGCGCGAAGCGTTTAACCGTTTGCTAGTTGATGGCAAGATCGCGCGCACGGATCTGGTGTCCGTGCGCGGCGGCGAGTGGATTGAGATTGCCGCATTCTTGCTGACGCCTGCCGATGCTGCTGCCGAAGATGCCATCTTGCGTCTACTGGCCGGGCAGCGCATGTTCAGCTCGCTCAGCCGGCGCGCGGTCGAGCAGCTTCGCTCCGCAGGCCGCGTCGGCGACGATGATCTGATTTGCGCACTAAACGGCCCCTGGATGCGCTTGGGCGATTTTTTCGCGCCGCCAGACGCCGTGGCGACCGCGCCGCAGGATGGAACGCCATCCATCGCACCGTCGGCAGTGCCGTTTCAGCCAGTTCCGGCAGGCGCAGCGCCGCAGGCGCCGCCCGATGCCGCGCCGGTGGTTTCCGGGCTGGTGGTTTCCGGGCCGGTGGTTTCCGGGCCGGCCTTCGCGCCCGCGCGTCCGGCGGCTCCCCTATTTCAATCCATCCCCATACGCGCACCGGCGCAATCACCGGCGCCCACGACCGACGCACTGACGCCATTGCACGTGATGCCGGGCGCCAGCCGCGGCTATGATTCGCCGCCGATACTGCCGCCGGGCGTTTGGATCAGCGACGTATGGTTTGTGCGCATTCGCGGAATGCACTCGGCGCCCTTGAAAAAACACCATCTGCGAACGCTGTTTGAGGCCCGCGAATTGACCGCCGACTCGCACGCCCGAAACGCCAACTGGCCCGAAAACGCCTGGTCGCCGATCCGCCTGATTCCGGAACTGGCGGATGTGACTAAGTAATTTCATAGCGTAGCCAGCAACGGGTGGAGGCGCTCACGCGACT
>JAICLL010000272.1 GCA_025927475.1 Pirellulales bacterium | reverse complement strand
CTTTCGAGCGTTGCATCTTTGAGATTGCCGACGCCAAAGCCCAGCGCGCTCAGAAAGACGCCGCTCTTGGCTTTCTCTTCGATCAGCCGCACGAGTTCGTCGTGGCTGGTCAGGCCGACGTTAAAATCGCCGTCGGTGGCCAAGATCACGCGGTTGGTGCCGCCCTTGATGAAACGGCTTTGGGCCACATCGTAGGCCATTTGCAGACCTTGGCCGCCGTTGGTCGAGCCGCCGGCAATCAGCCCGGCGATGGCCGCGTGAATCGCTTGCTTGTTGTCGCCGTTGGTCGAAGGCAGCACCAGCCCCGAGTTGCCGGCATAAACCACAATCGCCACGCGGTCGTTCTCCGTCAGCTTATCGGTGAGCAACTGCATGGCTTCTTTGACCAGCGGCAGCTTGTTGGGCGCCTCCATCGAGCCGGAGACATCGAGCAGAAACACCAGGTTGCTCGCCGGGCGGTCCTCGGCGGCCACGTCGCGTCCTTTCAGCCCGACGCGCAGCAAGCGGTGTTCGGCATTCCACGGGCAGCGGCCCACTTCGGTCGTCACGGAAAACGGCTCGGGGCCTTCGGGCTGCGGATAATCGTAATGAAAATAGTTGACCAATTCCTCGATCCGCACCGCGGCGGGCGGCGGCAAGGCGTGCGAGCTCAAAAACCGCCGCACGTTGGCATACGAGGCGGTGTCGACGTCGATCGAAAACGTCGAGAGCGGATGCTCGGTGACTTTGAGGAAGGAGTTTTCGACGATCGGCGCATAGTCTTCACCCGCCGCCCCGAACCGATGCGCGCCGTTGCTGCCCGATGCACCAAAGGGCGCGACCTCCCAGCCTGCTCCTGTCGTCATCCCACCCATCATTTCTCGGCGGCTGGCCACCGGGCTCGCGCCGCCGCCCATGCCGCCTGGGCTCGTCACGCCCTGCATAACTTGCCGTGCTCCGCCGGCGTGCGCCGGCTCGGCAGGCTCTTTCTTGGCTTCGTCGATTTGTGCGGCTTTTTGGTTCTGCAAGTACAGCTCTCGTAACAGCCGCGTGCGTGCTTCGCCCTCAGCCATCCTTTGCTGTGCCGCGAGTTTCGCGCTTTCTTGCCGCGACGCCAGAGAACCGCTCGAATCGCTTCCGCCCAGCCCGCCGCGGCGGCCGTCCGTGCCAAAAGGCCTATTCGCTGGACGACCAGCCGGAGCGGGTTCTCTCTCTTGGCGGCCGACAGCCTCATCTTCGTCAGGCAGTCCTTTACCACCGGTCAACAATTGGCCGCTGTACGCCGATAACTCATCGCCGTCGGTTTCTGGGGACGGGCCACCCCGTCGTTTCACCGCGGGCCGATCATGCCGCTTGCCGCCGCTCAACTCAAACCCAAACCAGCTCCGCGGAGACACTTCGCGGACCTTTTCCTGCTCCTCAAGGGCATCCGGCTCTACATCGGCAACGATTACATTCGGCTCGGCCTGCGTGCTTGGCTCGGTGGATGGGCCAATTGATTCCAACATTATGACATCGTCGGCTGAGTCGCTGGGCCCCGCCGCAAGAGAATTCCCCTGCGCGACAACTTGTTCGTGATGCTTCGTCCGCAAGAGTGCGTAGAGCGTGCCGCTGACGGCGATGAGCGAAGCGGCCAGGCTGAGCGGCAGCCAATAGCGCCGTCGCGGAAGGCGCGGTCGCGGCAGATCGGCGGGGGCTGGCTCGGCCAATCGTTGCAACAGAGCAGCCCGCAGATCTGGCGAATTGGCGGAGCACGGCGACGCGGCCATCGTCTGACGCAGCAGGCGGCCCAGCCGCTGAAGATCGTCGACCTGTCGCCGCTCCTCGGGCGAGTTCGCCAGCCGGGTGGAAATCTCCGCACGTTCGGCCTCGCCAAGTTCGCCCAAAGCGAAAGCCGTCAGCCGAGGATCGCTATCGTGATCGAGGTCATTGTTTGACATAGTTGATTCATGTAGTTGATGGTTCAACGTTTTCTGCAAATCGCCGCCGGCCGGGGCATTGCCAAGGCTCTGCCTCCACTGTGCGAACTGTGTGTTTGGCGCGCTAACAGGCTGACCGTTTCGCGCCAGAGTTTGTTTCGTTCCGCCACCACCCGGGCTTGCCCCGGTGGAGCGCTGATTGACCGCTAGAAACGCAAACAACACATCCCTTGTTTGACCCATATCCGCGTAGCGTCCGCCGCCGAAGGCGGCGGACGCCACGCGGATATGGGAGGGACATTATTGAGGCAAGGCGTCTAGCTTCCAATCATCGCTCGACGGAGGCAAGCTCCGTCGTGGCGGAACAAAGATACGACGAATATTCTCCACGTAGCTCCAAGGTCTTGCATCGCCAAGGCTCTGCCCCAGCCGTCGGCGTCGTTCAAGGAAGATTCTGCAATCCCGCGCTCTGCCGCCGGCCACCAGGGCCGTCGACTACCTCACCATCCGCTCGTCGTCCATCAGGCCTCGAACCAGCGGATGCTCGCGCAACGCCTGCATGGCCCGGTGTACCAGCACGCGTACATAGTTCTCGCTGGCGCCGGTGATCTCGCTGATCTCGCGGTAGGCAAAACCTTCGGCCCACAGGTTGACCGCCTCCTGCTGCTTTTCGGGCAAGGTGGCGATTGCCCGGCGGACCTGATCGGCTGCATCACGCGTTTCGGAAGAATCGGCGGGATCGGCCTCGCGGCCCGGCGCTTCGTGGCCGCACGCGCCATCGAGCGGCGCCAACCGGCATGAGCTACGCTTCAGGTCGATCGCCCGATGCCGGCAGACGGTGTACAGCCAAGACCCGAGCCGCCCGTTCAGCTCGCCCGGCGGCTGCCGGCAAAGCTGCAAAAAGGCATGCTGCACCACGTCGCGGGCCAGGTTTTCGTCGCCGGTCAGTCGCCGCGCATAGACGAGCAAGCATCCCTCGAATTGCTCGAGGGCCGCGAGCACCGATTCTTGCCGGCTGACCGTGTCGTCCATCCGCCGCTCCCGTTTGGATTCCAATAGTATGACGCGGAAGCGGGGGATTTCGTTACAGGGTTTCCCTAACCGTGACTTGGCGGCGGACAGAGGGGCACAAACCCGAAGCGTAAGCGAGGCAGCATCCGGCCATTTCCTCGCTGACGCTTCGCGTTTGTGTGGACGAGCATCGGACTGATAGAATGACGGGTGTTCGTTTTCCTGCATCCTGTCCTGCGGATTCGTCCATGCCGTATCGCAATCTTTACCTGCTGTTTGGCATCACCGCCATTTCGCTGGCCTGCTATGCCAAGGCCGACAGCGCTTACCGCAGCCGCTACGGCCAAATGTCGGAAACGTTTATCGAAGTGATGAAACAGATCGATCGGCATTACGTCGAGCCGGTCGACGAACGGCAGTTGTTCGAGGCCGGCTTGCAAGGCATGATCGCGCAGTTGGGCGATCCTTATTCGGCCTACGAACCCCCCCGCGAGGCCCTGGAGTTTCGCCAGCAGCTCGATCAGCAGTTCGGCGGCATCGGCATCGAAGTCGACACGCGGGCCAAGCCGCTCACGGTGGCCATCCCGATGATCGGCACGCCGGCGTATGAGGCCGGCATTTTGCCCGGCGACCGCATCCTGGCCATCGATGGCGAAAGCACCGAGAACATGGATTTTGCCGCCGCCAAAGACCGCATGCGCGGCGAAGCGGGCAAGCCGCTGAGGCTGACCGTGTTGCACGTCGGCCAAGAGACGCCGGTGGAGCTGACCATGGTGCGGGCGGTCATCAATCTGCCCAGCGTGCTCGGCGACCGCCGCGACGCACTGGGCAAATGGCAGTTTACGCTCGAAGATCATCCCACGATCGGCTACTTGCGCGTGACGTCGTTCGGCGAGCAAACCATCGGCGAACTGCAAACGGCCCTTCAATCGCTCGCTCAGCAGCCCATCGAGGCGCTGGTGATCGACCTGCGGCACAATTTTGGAGGCATGTTGCGGGCGGCCGTCGCCACCTGCGATCTGTTTGTCAAAGAGGGTGTGATCGTCAGCACCCGCGGACGCGATAAACAGCGCAACCTCGACGTGTTTCACGCCACAGGCAAGGCCCCCTACACCCGGTGGCCCGTCGCCGTGTTGGTCGACCACATGACGGCCAGCGCCGCTGAAATCGTAGCCGCCTGCCTGCAAGACCGCGGCCGGGCGGTGGTCGTCGGCGAGCGAACCTGGGGCAAGGGAACCGTGCAGAACGTGATTCCCTTGGAACGAGGCAACAGCGCGCTGAAGCTGACCGTGGCGACGTATTGGCGTCCCAGCGAAAAGAACATCCACCGCACCCGCGACGCCAAGGAAGGTGACACGTGGGGAGTGTTGCCCGACGCCGGGCTGGCGGTGAAGCTGTCGGAGGACGAGGTCCGCCGGTTTGTGGAATCGCGGCGGCAGCGGGACGGAAGGATTCAGGGGCCGGGGGTCGGGGGTCAGGGAGATCGAGCGCCGCCCGGTGCGGCTGGACAAGCTGATACGTCGAGTTCATCGTTGTTCGATCCGTGCCTCGCGAAGGCGGTGGAATATCTGACCGGACAGGTTGCGAAGTTGGTATCGACGCCGGCAACTTGAAGGGTCGAATCTGCCAGCATCTAGAGGGCGCCGCTGTTGCCGTTGGGCGCAGCGACCGGTGTGTGCAAGCGTTTGCAAAGTTTGGCGGCTCGGCGTCTGTTGAATTTCGCAGCGGCGCGCATCTTTTTTCGCGGCGCGATCGCGGTAAGTCTTTCACTTCAAGGGGTCTTGGCGCGACGATGCACGTGGCGGCGTCGTTCGCAACAATCGTTTGGCCCCAAAGTTGCTCTGGCCACCAGCCCGTTGCACTTCTGCCTCAACACAGATAGTTTGTCATTTAACTGCTGACGATTGCACTTGGGGTGTGGGCCTTCCCGGCCATGCGGCCGGGACTTCATCGGACGGAAAGGGGGAAGGATGCGTAGCAGGATTTCGCGTTGCGACGTGGTAGAAATTGCCGAGGGTGCGGAGGGCACGCCCGACCTGGCGGTCGAGCCCAAAGACTTGCTTCCTTGGGCCGATCCCTATGTGGCGGCAGTGCTGCGCAAGCATCGCTTGCAGGCCGCCTTGGACGATTCGCTGATCTTCGTGCAGCGCGAGTCGATCGAGCGCGATCTGATTCCGCCCAAGCCGATCGAAGATCGCCCGCGCCGGTTCGTCTTTCCCGGCCCGCAGAGCATGTCGTAGTGGGCGGGATTCGGGGTTCGGCAGTCGGCATTCAGGGACGGCATGAGGAGCGTGCTCGCTTGCCCAGCCGCGATGTCGGGAATGCCTGGCCCGTTTCTAAATTTAGGAGCGAATGCCACGTCAAATATGCACTGGTCGCTGGCCCGGTGTTTGTAGGAGGCCTTCCAGGCCGTCTACCCTTAGCGAGACGGCCTGGAAGGCCATCCTACATTTGCGTTGGGCCGTATTTCTCAAATGCAACCTGGATAACACGCCAGGAACGCGTCTGCGCCGCGAACCTCGTGATACTCTGTAAGGAACGCCCTCTGTGGCGTTCCGCGAGGGG
>JAICLL010000238.1 GCA_025927475.1 Pirellulales bacterium | reverse complement strand
GAAAGGACAACACATCATGGAGCCACGACAAAGCGAAGCGTACGACTCAGCCCTGCGACGGGCTGTGGCCCATCGCTCCGCGCGCCGCGACGCGGCGCCGCGCGACGGCCACATTGCCCGTCGGGGGACGCTTATTTAAGGGCTAGTCCAGGTCAGGCTCAGTGTAAGTAGAAACATCGACGATCTTCAAGCCAGTTACGCGAGCGAACTCGCCTCGATTCAGTGTCGCAAGATCGAAGTCGAGGCTCAACGCCGTAACTGCAATCTGCAGATCGCGATCGCCAATCATTTCGCCGCGCGCGGCAAGATCGGCGAAATGAACGGCGAAGAGCCGCGCTTGGGTCATATCGAACGGAATAACGGGCAAGCGGTCGAAAATATTCTGAACGAACGACTCCCGGCGGCTGCGGCGCTGCGGTGTATCGGCCCGCTCGACGCCAATGAGAAGCTCCGCCGCGGTTATGGCCGCGATTGCCGGCGGCGCTTGCTCCGCGAGCAGGCGCTCCAAGTTGAATTTCCGCCGCTCGAAGGCGACCAGAATCGATGAATCTAGGATGATTCCCAAGGATCTCGCGGTGGGCGCTGCCATTGTCGACTCGCTTGAATCGCATCGGAAAACTGCTCATCGGGCTCCGGGTATTCCAGGCGCCAGCGCGCCAGGAATTCGGTCAGCTCATCTGAAGCGCAACTCGCGGAAGCGACTGGCACAATCCGCGCGACGGGCCGGCCCGCTTTCAGAAGAACCGCGGCTTCACCTTTTGAGTGGACCTTTTCGACGACGTCCGCGAGACGCCGGGCCGCATCCTCAATCGTCAGTATGGCTTCGCTCATGCTGTTAAGTCTAACGCCAGCTTAGTCTGGCTGCCATCCTGCGATCATTCGGGACGCCAAATTTGCAGCCGCAATCTGGCAAGGCTACGACGCAGACCCTTACGTGCTCGGCGAAACCGAATGTGGGCACTACGGCAACGAACCAATGTGACGGTTTCCGTCGGAAAGACCGCGATCGCCTCGGCCGGCGCGGTTTCGGTGCTCATATGGCAATTCTTGACCACAATCGCCGTGGAGTCAATCACAGCTCGGCCACACACTCCGTTCTACGACGGCGTCGGTTCCTCGGCCGCCTCCGGCTCTTCCGCGCCGCGCTCTTCGCGGGGCACGCGGACGGCGGCGGCCAACGTGTCGCCCTCATCGAGCGACATGATGCGCACGCCCTGCGTGTTGCGGCCGATCACGCTGATTTCGTTCACCGCCGTCCGCTGAAGCTTGCCACGGGCGGTGATCATCAACAGCTCGTCGTCGTCGCTCACGCTCACCACGCTCACCACCGGGCCATTGCGATCGGTCGTTTTGATGTCGCGCAGGCCCTTGCCGCCCCGGCGCTGCGTGCGATAGCGCCGGCCCGAACCGCCGTCGTCGCCCTCTTCTTCGGGTTCCTCGACCGCCTCGTCGGCGGCCGCGATTTCGATCTCATCAGTCGTGTCGTCGGTTTGCTCGGCTTCTTCGGCCGCCTCGGCGGGGCTGTTGGGGCCAAACGTGGTGCGCTTGCCGTAGCCGTTGGCGCAGACGGTCAAGAGCGTCGCCTCCGGTTCGGCCACCACCATGCCCACCAGCTCGTCGCCGGCGGTGAGTGTGATGCCTTTCACGCCGCTGGTGTTGCGGCCCATCGGGCGCGCGTCGGTCTGGCGGAAACGAATCGCCATGCCGCGGGCGGTCGAAAGCACTACTTCGTCGCCGGGCTTAGTGATGGCCACGTCGACCAGTTCGTCGTTGTCCTTGAGCTTGATGGCGATGATGCCGTTGCGCTGCGGACGGCTATATTGGGTCAAGGCGGTCTTCTTCACCAGCCCGCGACGCGTGGCCATCATCAGATAATGGTCGGGCAGCGAGAAGTCGCGCACCGCCCGGCAGTCGGCAATCGCCTCGCCTTCGGCCAGATTGAGCAGGTTCACAATCGCCCGGCCCCGGCTCTCGCGGCCAAGCTGCGGCAGATCGTAGACCTTTTGCCAATACACCTTGCCGCGGTTGGTGAAGAACAGCAGGTAGTCGTGCGTGCTGGCGGCGAACAGGTGGCGAATGGGGTCTTCTTCTTCGGTTTTCGCCCCCTTCAGACCTTTGCCCCCACGGCGCTGCGAGCGGTAGATGCTGGCCGCCGTGCGCTTGATGTAGCCCTGATGGCTGATGGTGACCACCATGTTTTCTTCGGTGATCAGGTCGCCCAGGTCGATCGAACCCAGCTCTTCGCCGCTGATTTCGGTGCGGCGCGGGTCGGCGTGCTTGCGGCGCAGCTCGACCAGGTCTTCGCGGATGATCGCCAGAATATTGGCGTCGTCGGACAGAATGCGCTGATACTCGGTGATTTCGTCCAGAAGCTGCTCGTATTCCTTGCCGAGCTTTTCCTGCTCCAGGTTGACCAACTGGCCGAGCGTCATGCGCAGGATGGCGTCGGCCTGCACGCCGGTAAGTTGATAGTTCTCCTTCGCGCCGCGCTCTTGCTCGAAATCGGCAAAACCCCGCTCGCCCAACGCCCGACGCATCAAGGCCGCTGGGCAGTCGATGGCCATCAACCGCGTTTTGGCCTCGGGCTGGGTGGCGGAGGTGCGGATGACGCGAATCACCTCGTCGATGTTGGCGTGGGCCAGCAGCAGGCCCTCGACGGTGTGCTTGCGCTCGCGGGCACGATTGAGCAAAAACTGCGTGCGGCGGCGGATGACCGCCAGCCGGTGCCGAATGAATTCTTCGAGCAACTGCTTGAGCGACAGCGTGCGCGGTTTGCCATCGACCAGCCCCAGCAGGATGATCGAAAACGTGTCTTGCAGCGGCGAGAATTGATAGAGCTGGTTGAGCACGATCTCGGCGTCGGCGTCGCGCTTGATTTCCAGCACCAGCCGCACCGGCTCTTTCAGATCGCTCTCGTTGCGGCTGCCCGAAATGCCTTTGATCTTGTCTTCGTTCACCAGTTCGGCGATGCGCTCCTCGATGCGGTCGCGCGCCTGCTGGTAGGGGATTTCGCTGATCACAATCCGCTGGCGGCCCTTGGCCATCTCTTCGATGCGGGCCCGCGCACGCAGCACGATGTTGCCGCGACCGGTGAAATAGCTTTTGCGGATGCCGCTTCGCCCGCAGATGATGCCGCCGGTCGGAAAATCGGGACCGGGGATGATCTCCATCAGTTCGTCGATCGACACATCGGGCTGATCGATCACGCGGACCAGGGCGTCGCAGACTTCGCCCAGGTTGTGCGGCGGAATCGAAGTGGCCATGCCCACCGCGATGCCGTTGGCGCCGTTCACCATCAGGTTCGGGAACTTCGAGGGCAGCACCGTCGGCTCGGTGCGGCGCTCGTCGTACGTGGGCACATAGTCGACCGTGTCGAGCCGGATGTCGTCCATCATCAACGCGGCGAAGGCCGACATCCGCGCTTCGGTATACCGCATGGCGGCGGGCGGCAGACCGGCAATCGAGCCGAAGTTGCCCTGTTTGTCGACCAGCGTGTAGCGCATGTTCCACTCTTGGGCCATGCGCACCAGCGTGGGATAGATGACGCTTTCGCCGTGCGGGTGGTAGTTGCCGCTGGTGTCGCCGGAAATCTTGGCGCATTTGACGCGGCCCGCCCCCGGCGTCAGGTTCAGGTCGTTCATGGCGACCAAAATGCGCCGCTGCGAAGGCTTGAGCCCGTCGCGCACGTCGGGCAGCGCGCGGCTGACGATCACGCTCATGGCGTAGGTCAGATAGCTGTCTTTCAGCTCGTCTTCGATCGAGAGATCGACCAGCCTTCCGTGACCGTTTCCGTCGGCGATGGGTTCCGTGGGAATGTTTTCGGAATTTTCAGGATCGTCGGAATCCGTTGACAATGCCGCTTCCTTTAGCTCGCGAGAGTAGTGCCAAAACTGCCTGGTCCAAGCCGCTCGGCCGAGGCGAAAACTGGGCTGCCGGCCAAGGGCCGGCGCAGAGTTGCATTGTAGCGATTTTGCCGCCGATTCACAACGCCTGCCGGGCCCGAGGCCGTCGCCGCAAATTCATGCGGAGCTGTGGTTTGCGGTGGGCGGCCCGGCTGCCGCCCCGGCCGGCAAAACAGGTGGCGTTTACGTAAGCAAAACCGCCGACCCAGCCCGCAAATTCGGTTCGAAGACTTGTCGCGCATGAGGGTTGTGACGAGCGATCGCTGATTGCTCAACGCCCCAGCCGTTTTTGCTCGAAGCTAAGGATCATGAGGAAGCTGCTGAAAAATGCTTTGCGGGCGGTTTGGAGGCTGAGTGCGGGCGTGCGGCGCCGATTGGTCGAGCGGATCGATCGGCATTTGATCGCGCAATTCGAACCCTGGCTGGCACGGGTTGACCGGGCCCACGCTCAGAACCAGCTTTTGGCGCGCGACGTGGAATTGCTGGGCGATGCCATCATTCGCGAGTTGGCGAGGTTGCAATCGCACGTTGAGGCGCTCGATGAAAGGTTGCAAGCAGTCGTGCCCATCGAGACCGATGTCGCGAATGCTCGGCGCGGTGAGGCTCCGCGGCGACAGGCGGCTTAGCCTGGACCTCTGTAGGGCCCGGACTCCGTTCCCTACAGACGTCAAACCTAGCGCTGGTAGCCGAGCGACTTGACCACGCTCAGCATTTCTTCGTACGTGATAAACCGCCGCCGATGGGCCAGCTTGTACGAGTCGATGGCGGTGCCCAACTCTTTGGCGTCAGCCGAGAGACCTTCATAGCTGTCGGCGAATTGCCGTCGCTCGCGGCCCGGCGAGCCAAGCGGCAGTTCTGAATTTCGTCGATCGACAAACGTTTCTGGCGGAATTTCCAGCATCAACGGCATGGCCTGCTCCCAGGTTGGGCGTTTGCGTCGGATCAGTCGACGCGCCTCGAGAATTACCCTGGCAAAGTTACGTTACGAAAGGGCGGCGGTCAAAAAGTCCGCCAGGCGCTGATGAGGCCGTCACCAGCGGGGGCCGCCAGGGTCATTCGAAGATCACGGTACAGCCTGTAGCGATTGTAGGACGATTATCGCAAAGCGGGCACGCCACCAGGTCCCTGCGCAATGCGTCTCAGCAATTGCTGGCTGCCGGCGTGCCGCGGGTCGAGGGCCAATGACCGGGCGGCGGTTTGCTGGGCCTCCGTCGGACGCCCGGCGCGCCATTGCGCATCGGCCAGGCGAAACAGCAGTTCGGGTGAAACCGGGCCGCGGTCGCGCGCCGCCAACAGGCTCTCGGCCGCGTCGGCAAATCGCCCCTCTGCCGAATACGCCAGGCCGATCAAATACAGAACCCGTGGCGGTTCTTCGCCGGGCGGATACGTCTCGGCCAGGTTTTGTAAACCGGCGAGCGCTCGCTGCGGTTGATTCAGGCGGCGATAGGCTTCGGCGACGCTGAGCAGCACCTCGCGGTCGTCGGGACGATAGCTGAGCGCCCGCTGATAATCGGCCAAAGCTGCCCGCAGATCGCCCGTCTGCTCACGCAGCTTGCCTCGCAACGCCCAGACCCGCGGGTTTTTCGGATCGACGTCCAGCGCATGTTCCACCCGGCGAGCGGCCTCGGCGTTGTCGCCATGGATCATGCCCATTTCGGCGGCGCGGACCAACAACTGCGGATCGTCGGGCGCCAGCCGCATGGCCTGGCGCATTTGATTGATCGCTTCGCTCTGCTTGCGGCGCTGCCAGAGAGCCTCGGCATAGTGCCGCCGCGCTTCGGCGTCTTGCGGGAAGGTTTTGACGGCCTGAGCCAGCAATTGCTCGGCGGCTTCCCAATTGCGCCGCTCCAGCGCCGCCTGCCCTTGTTGCGACAATTGCCGCGACAGCACCAACGAGCGCGGCACGGGGCCCTCCCAGCCGCGAAAACGGCATCCCTGGATTGCCGCGGCCATGACAACAAGCCGGCCCCAATGCACCCATCGGCAGGCTTTTTTCATGGACGGCGCCATCGGTGTACCAGGCACAACGCGCGCGGAGTGGGCGCAAAACAGCCGCGAAACGATAGCAAAACGCGCACGGCGGGTGAAGGCGATTTTCCCACATCCCGCTGCGATCGCCGCCCTGTGCAGCCGTGGGGGGAGTGGTATGATTCGTGAATTGCCCGCGGAGAACCGCCCATGCCCAGCCTCTACGAAAAACTCGGCATTCGCTTTCAGTATCCCGATAGCTGGCGGCTCGACGAGGCCGAGGCGCTGGCCGGCGAGCAGTCGGTGGCGGTGTATAGTCCCGAGGGGGCCTTTTGGTCGGTCATGATTCATGCGCCATCGCAAGATTTGCAGACCTTGGCCGATGCGGCGCTGGACACGATGAAACAGGTGTATGACGAGCTGGACGCCGAAGCGGTTGACGAAACCGTCTCCGACGTGCGGCTTCTGGGCTACGACATCAACTTTTATTGCCTCGACCTGACCAACACGGCGCAGGTGCGCGCCTGCCACGCCCCTGGGGGAGCGTATTTGATCTTGTGCCAGGCCGACGACCGGGAATTCGACCAGGTCGAGGGCGTCTTTCGGGCCATCACGCACAGCCTGCTGGCGGGATAAGCGACGGCGAACACCGTTTCAATCGGTTGGCTCGAGGTCCGCCGGCTCGCTGACCGCGGCCGGCGGCGAGCTGTTCTGCGTGGGGCGTCCGCCGCGGCCCATCACATAGCCTGCCGCCAGGGCCGCCAGCGCGATCACCGCCATCAGCGCCGCCTGGGCATAAACCGCTTTGCGGCTAACCACCAACAGGGTTTCGTCGCGGCGGCCGCGCCGGCCGCGTTGAGCCAGGGCCGACGACTTCGCTGTCGGGGCGGCAAATCCGGCTTGAACATCTGCCGGCAACCGCGCATCGGACGCGGAGGGCAAACCGACGATCGGCGGCGGCGCCACGGGCGGCGGCGCGGGTGAAACCGCGGGCAAAGACGCGGGCGTCGGCGTGGCCGCGGCGGAGGGCTCGGCCATCAGCGGCGCCGCCGGCGCTTGTGCGGAGGCTGCCTGCGCTGTGTTTTCCGCAAATCCGCCGCCACGTGGCCCACGCGCAGCCACCGGCATCGAGTCGATCATCGCGATCAGTCCTGGAATCTCATCGAAGGCGACCGCTTCGGGCAATGCCGAGGAACCGCTGGCTGGCGTTTTCGGCGGCCCGGCCGCCAGGTCGGAAGGCGGCGGAGAAGTGGCCTCGGGCGTGGCCGAGGCCGGTTCGAGCCGTGGAACGACGTTCGGCGCGCCGCATTTCGGGCAGGCCACCGTGGCGCCGGCCTTGCGTTGTCCGACGCTCAGCGTGCGCCGGCATTGACAACAGTGAAACTGAACCGGCATGGACTCTGACAGGCAATCGAAAGGCCGAGGTGGCGAACCGCTTCTTCCAGCCTAATCGAGCATTTTTACCAAAGGTAGCCCCGGCCCTTGTGGCCGGCTGTGCCCCGGCCGTGGTGGCCTCCAGTGACCCCGGGTTGGGGTGCGCGGGGGGCAACGGAAACGCAGCCGGCGACTCCAGGGCCAAGGCCTCGGGCCGCTCCT
>JAICLL010000013.1 GCA_025927475.1 Pirellulales bacterium | reverse complement strand
TCGCTCGCTGTCGTTGGTGACCAGCCCGAGCGCCCGCCGGTAGCTCGTCGCCGCGTCGGCAAACAAGCCCAGCCGCCTGAGCAGGTCGGCCCGGGCGGCGTGCAGCAAGTGGTAATCGTCGAGCTGGCCGTCCGCGGCAAGACGGTCGATGATCGCCAAGCCTGCCCGCGGCCCCTTGGCCATTGCCACGGCCACCGCGCGGTTGAGCGCCACAATCGGCGACGGCTGCACGCGCGCGAGCAAGCTGTAAAGCTCGACGATTTGCGGCCAATCGGTGTCTTCGGCCCGGGCTGCCTGGCAGTGCAGCGCGGCGATCGCCGCTTGCAAGGCGAACGGTCCCGTGCCGCCGCGCAGAAAAGACCCAAAAGACCCAAGACAGTCATCCTTTGCCCCGTAGAACCGATTATCGTCGGAAGAAGATCCAGGCAGGTGTTGAACGCGTAGACGGCGTTTCGCCACCTGGGGGATGATCGGCAGCGCGCTGCTGATGGAATGACGGAAAACAATTGATGACAAAACTGGGAGAGGCGCGGGGCTCGGATCTCGCCGCTTACGAACGAGACGCGATCGTCGAATTAGAAGCGCTCCGTAAAGTTGTATTCTTCGCGCGCGAGGTTCTCAAACCGCGTGTAGTCTTGCAGCCAGGCGAGCTTGACGTCGCCGGTGGGGCCGTTGCGCTGCTTGGCCAGAATGATGTCGGCCTGACCGGCCACGCGCTGCCGGTCTTCGTCGTTGGTCATGTAGTATTCGTCGCGGTGGACAAACATCACCACGTCGGCATCCTGCTCGATGGCGCCGCTCTCGCGCAAATGGCTGAGCCGCGGACGATTGTCTTTGCTGACTTCCGCCTGGCGATTGAGCTGGGCCAGGCAGAGCACCGGCACTTTCAGCTCTCGGGCAAGCCCTTTCAGCCGGCGAGCGATCTTGGCCACCTGCTCTTGCCGCGGATCCTTGGCATTGTCGGGCTCGATGAGTTGCAAATAGTCGATCACGACCAGGGCCAGCTTTTCGCGCCGCTTGAGCCGCCGGGCGGTGGCGGCGATTTCGGTCATCGTGCGGCTGGGCGTATCGTCGATGAACAGCGGCGCCTTGCTCATGGCGGCCACGGTGTCGACCAGCTTGGCGCGGTCGGTGGGCGAGATGAAGCCGTTGCGCAGCTTATGGCCATTGATGCGGCCATGCGCGCAGAGCATGCGCTCGGCCAGTTCCATGCGCGACATTTCGAGGCTGACAAACAAGGTGGCCCGCCCGCCGGCGATGGCAACCTGGTCGGCGATGTTCGCGGCCAGGGCGGTTTTGCCCATGCTGGGCCGGGCGGCCAGAATCACCAACTCGCCTTCGTGCAGCCCGCCCGTCATGCCGTCGAGGTCGGTGAAGCCGGTGGGCATGCCGCCCACGCCGCCCCCCTTTTTCAACCGGTCGTCGATGCGATCGAGCGCTTGGTACAGCACGTCCTGAAACAGCGCGACGTCGCTGGATCCCTGGTCCTCGAGAATGCGAAACACTTTCTCTTCGGCCCGGGAAAGCATCTCGCGGCTTTCGATCGATTGATCGTAGGCGTCGCGCAGAATCTCGGTGCTGGCGTGAATCAGCGAGCGCAGCGTCGCCTTGTCGCGGACGATTTGAGCGTAGTAGACGGCGTTGGCCGCCGTCGGCACCGAATCGGCCACTTCGGTGAGGTACGCCAGCCCGCCAATGCTTTCCAGGTCGTTGTGTTTTTTAAGCCGCTCGACGAGCAACATGGCGTCGATTTTCAGACCGTCATTGTGCATCGCCAGCAGATGGGCGAAGAGGGTCTGATGATGCGGCGAGTAGAAGTCCACCGGACGGAGCACCAGGGCCACTTCATCGCACAACTCGGGATCGAGCATCAAGCTGCCCAAGACGCCTTGTTCGGCCTCAATGTTTTGCGGCGGCAGCCGATCGAAGAGTTCCGCCGAGGCGCGCGTCGCCGTGGGCCGGTCGTCGATTCTCGAATAGCTGGCCATGAAGACATTACCTCCGTGCAGAAGTGCGTCCGGCAAGCTTCAGGCGCCGGTGGCTGGGACCGAGGCTTGCCGATGCCGCGGCGTCGACTGACTGGGGCACCAGTCATCGCTCGACGGGGAAAGCCCCCTCGTGGCGGAACAAAAACATGACCAACGACGTCCCGACGGAATCGAGATTCTGCGCAGCCCAGGCTCTCCCTCAGCCACCTGTTGGATTAAGCAAAACGACAGGCCTGCTAGCCGGGCTTGGCCTCTTTCGTCGCCGGCTTGGCTTCCTTGACGATGGGCTTCGCTTCGACGGCTTCTTCGCTGACCGTCGGCACGACCCAGACCTTCAAGTCGGCCTCGACTTCGTGACCTAAGTGGATGGTCACCGTGTATAGACCCAACTCTTTGAGGGGGCCTTTCAGCCGCACCTGGTCGCTGGTCACGGTGATCTCGCTACGTTTCAGGGCGCTGACGATCTCCGTCGCACCGACCGAGCCATAGAGATGGCCCTCGTCGTTGGCGTTGGCCTCAATGGTGATGCTCAGCTTGGCAAGCTGGTCGGCCAGTGAGCGGAGGCCCGCCAGGCGCGAGTTTTGGATTTCTTGCAGCCGGGCCTTGTGTTTTTCGATCATCCGCTTGTGATGATCGGTGGCGATGGCCGCCAGCCCCTGCGGCAGCAAGTAATTGCGCGCGTAGCCCGGCTTGACCGAGACCACTTCGCCCTGCTTGCCGAGGTGATCGACCGATTGAATCAGCATCAGCTCGATGCCGCCGTGCGCGGTGCGCGGCAGCCGCTTGCTGCGGCCGGGAAGCTTGGGTTGGTGTGCGGATGCTTTGGAGCTCATATAGCGGTAGTGTTTGAAAAGCCTTGTCGCCGCGCCGTCCCCCGCGGAACGGCACGGAGTCCGTTCCCTACAGAGGCATGTAGCGCCAATGTCAAAAGAACACACTAAAACGGAATCTCATCCTCCGGCGGCTGCGAGACCGAAGCCGCGGCACGCGGCTCGCCGTAATGGTTGGCCGGGGCGCCATACTCGGCGTCGTCATATGCGGCGGGCGGGCGATTGCCGCCGCCTTTGCCACCACCACCGCCGCCGCCTTTGGAGCCGAGCAACTGAAGCCGGTCGCCGACCACTTTCAGTCGCGATCGCTTTTGTCCCTCTTTATCCTGCCATTGATCGAGCTTCAGCCGCCCCTCGATGAGGCACGGAGCGCCCTTGTTCAGGTATTCGCTGGCGACTTCCGCGGTGCGGCCCCAAAGCGTCACGTCGACAAACGTTGTCTCCTCAATGGATTCACCATTGGGGCCCTTGCGGTAGTCGTTCACCGCCAAGCCAATGTCGGTCACGGCGGTGCCACTGGGCGTATAGCGCAGCTCAGGGTCGCGCGTCACATTGCCCAACAAAATCACTCGGTTGAAGCTGGCCATAGATCATTTCCTCACGAAAGGAGAAGACGTGGTGGTAACAGATCGGCGTGGCAACAGACTGCGTACTTTCAAGCCTGCCCCCGATGCGTCCGTGCTTCAACTGCCCGTCTCGGCGACCTCCTCGACCATTTCCTCTTCGACCTCCGGGGCGCCCGGCGCCGGCCCCGCTGGCCCCGCGTCCGGCCCCTTGCCGCCTTCATCGGCCGGTCCCGGTCCGTCGTCGGTTCGCCGCGATTTTCCGGCATCGGCGCCGCTCGACAAAGCGTGGCTGACCAGGGCATCGATAATCCGCGGCTCGACCTTGATCATCAGACAGCGCAGCACGCTGTCGCTCAACTGAAACTCTCGCTCGATGCCGGTAATCTGCTTGCCGTCGAGGCGGAAATACGTCAGCCAATAGGTGCCTTTGCGTTGCCCATTGATCGGGTAGGCCAGGCGGCGCTCTTCCCACAGCCGGCTGACCAGCATTTCTCCGCCCGCCTTCTGAACGACCTCGGCCACCTGCCCCGAAACGCCCGCCGGATCGCGGTTGTAGCGGTTCGAGTCGAAAATGAACAAACCCTCGTAGACGTTGCTCACCAAATGCTCCTAAGCCCAAATATTTCTAAGCGTTGTAACGGTTCATGCAGGTTTCGATTCCCTCGCCGGCCCACTCGACCACGGCGTCGGCCGCCTGAACCACCATCTGTTCCACTTCGGCCTTTTCGTCTTTGCCGAAGCGGCCCAAAACAAAATCGACCGGGTCCCAACCGTCGGGCGGTTGTCCGATGCCCACCCGCAGCCGGGCGAACTCATCGGTGCCCAGGGCGCGAATGATGTCTTGCAGTCCTTTTTGTCCGCCCGACGATCCCTTGGCCCGCAACCGCAGCTTGGCCAAGGGCAGGTTAAAGTCGTCGCAGACGATCAGCAGTTGCTTGTTCTCCAGTTTATAAAAATCGCGGGCCTGCACCACGCTGGTTCCGCTGCGGTTCATAAACGTATGCGGCCACAGCAGCCAGGCCCGATTGCCCCGCAAATCGGCCTCGACTAGCTCGCCCTGAAAGCTGCCGCGGGGCGAGCCGACGCCATAGCGGCTAGCCAGGTTCGACAGCACCTCGAAGCCGATATTGTGCCTCGTCGCCTGGTATTTCCGTCCGGGATTACCCAAACCCACTACCAGCTTCATGGCCTATTCTTCTTCCGCCCCCTCCTCGGCCTCGGCTTTGCGGCCAATCACTTCGGGTTCGGCGCCGGTGGACGCCACGGCCTCTTCTTCTTCGGGCTTCGGCTCGACGCATTGCACGATCACCATGTCGGCATCGGCCAGCAGCGTGGTGCCCGGCGGCAATTCAATCTTGTTGGCGGTCAACGATTCATTCAGCTTCAGATCGTTGATTCGCAAGGTGAGTTTTTCGGGGATCGAAACCACCAGGCATTCGACGTCAACCTGGTGGACCAATTGCGAAACGATGCCTCCGTCTTTTACGCCCGGCGCTTCGCCGCGCAGCTCGACGTGTACTTCGACCTGCACCTTCTCGTCGGCAGAGACGCGCGTCAGGTCCATGTGCAGCACGTCCAGCCCATACGTATCCCACTGCAGGTCGCGGATAAAGGCTTTATCCTTGACCGCTCCGTCCAGATCGACCACGCGGGCGCCGTGCCGCACGGCGGTCTTCACTTGGTCAGCGGGAATGGCCAGGCTGAGGTTTTGCTCGCCGTGCCCATACAGTACGGCGGGCACCGCGCCCATGGCGCGCAGCCGCCGCGCGTGTCGTTTGCCGCGACTCTCGCGGATTTCTACCTTCAATACTTCCGACATCTCAATCTTTCCTGGTGCTTCGAGCCGATGGGGCGCGAATCTCGCCATTTTCCCCGAATCGCAGCGGATTGCAAGGGGAAAAAACAGCATCATGATTCCGGCGTCCACAGTTTCGGCTGAGAGCCGGAAGCCGCCGCCCCCACGCGCCGCGCTTTGACGCGTACATAAGGTGGCACAAAGCGGCAGCGATGGGCAAACGCGCCCGGCTCGGCATCGGGACGAGTTAAGAGCGGCTCGACCAGGTCTTCAATCACAAACCCACAGCGGCACATGCCGCCGATTAGTTCTTCCCAGCGATGCAAAAACTCCAGCGTGCCCTCTTCGCGGTGCCGACTGCCCGACACCGCCGGCAGAGGGCCCCGCCGATAATAGGGCTCGCCGATTTCATATCCCGCCGGACCAGGCGACACGCCCGTTTGCAGGCTGGTCGGCTGCTTGTGCTGGCTGATATAGAGCCCGGCCGGCGCGGTCACCCGAGCGACCTCTCGATAGACGGCCAAGACATCGGGCAGATAACAGGTGCTCACCGGCTGGACGACGACGTCGAAGCTGGCATCGGCCAGCGCACTCAGATCATCCATGGAAGCCTCGACCACGCGGATGTCGAGACCTCGTTCGGCGGCCACCTGGCGATCGAGCGACAACATTTCGGGGCTGAGATCGACCACGGTCACGCGGGCCCCGGCTACGGCATACATGGCGCTTTGCCGTCCGCCGCCGCTGGCCAGGCAGAGCAGCCGCTTGCCCGATACACTGCCGCCCAGCCAGCCCAGGCCATCGGAGGCCGTGAGCGGATCGCGCAAATCGTCATCAGCGGCGGGCGTGGTAAACCGCTGCTTGTGGCGAGCCAGCTCGTTCCAGGCCCGGCGGTTTTGCTGCTGGGCGGCGGCGGAAGTGAGGGGGCGGTCGGGCATGCGGAGAGGGTTCAGGGTTCGGGATTCGGGATTCGGGATTCGGGATTCGGGATTCGGGATTCGGGATTTGGGAGTCTGTGGCTGCTTTGCCGTTTGTCGTCGATTCATTCGCATTGCGTTCAATACGGCAACTAATCGCAAGCTTATCCCTTCAAGAATAGACAACTGCGAGAACACATGTGCGTTGAGGATATAATCTGCGGCGCCTGAAGGCGAGATTGCGTACGCCACAGTTCAGGTTCAGAACCCTGAATCCTGAACCCTGAATCCTGAATCCCAAATCCCCTCTTGCTTGACTATCGCCGCGCGGGGACCGACAATCGCTAGCATCAACCCTCGCATCGTTGGGACCACAGCACTTATGGAATTCAAGCCAGGCCACACCGTCGGAATTGATCTGGGCACCACGTTTTCGGCCATCGCCAAGCTCGACGACACCGGCGCGCCGATCGCCCTGCTCAACGAAGAAGAAGAAGTCGAAACCCCCAGCTTGATCGTGCTCGCCCAGAGCGGGCATGTGATTGTCGGCCCCAGCCGCACGCGGGCCGCCATGGAAGACCCCGAGCATGTCGTCGAACGCGTCAAGCGACACATGGGCACCGCGGAGTATAAGCGCACGTTCGACGGCCACGAGATCACGCCCGAGTTCCTCTCGGCCTTGATTCTGAAAAAGCTGCGGCAAGACGCCGAAAAGCGGATCGGCCCGGTCGGCAACGCGGTCATCACCGTGCCGTATTACTTTAACGACGCCCGGCGCAAGGCCACGCAAGACGCCGGCCGCATCTCGGGCCTGAACGTGATCGACATCATCAACGAGCCCACCGCCGCCACGCTCACCTACGCCTGGCATCGCGGTGAGCTGGGGGGCGGCAAATTCGAGAAGCCGCGCATGGCGCTGGTCTACGACCTGGGCGGCGGCACCTTCGACGTCACGGTGGTGAAATATACGCCCACGCATTTCCAGGTGCTGGCCACCGACGGCGACGTTTACCTGGGCGGCATCGATTGGAACGATCGGCTGCTGAACTACGTCGCCGATGAATTCAAAAAGCGGCATGGCGCCGACCCGCGCGACTCGGCGGCTACCACGCAGGTGCTGCGCAACGACTGCGACCAGGCCAAGGTCGCTCTGTCGCAACAGGCCCAGATCTCGATTGTCTGCCGGCACGAGGGCAAAAGCAATTCGGTGACGGTTACGCGCGATCAGTTTGAGCAGATGACCGCCGATCTGTTGCAACGCACGATCGACACCACCGAGTTGGTCATCGAGCAAGCCAAGGTTCAGCCGCAAGATTTGGATGCGATTGTGCTGGTGGGCGGTTCGACGCTGATGCCTCGCGTGCCCTTGCTGCTGGAACAGGTGACCGGCAAAAAGCCATTTCAAGAGCTTTCGCCGCATACGGCGGTGGCCCAAGGCGCCGCCATTCACGCGGCCATTTTGGAGGCCAAATATCGTGGCGAGGGCAGCGAGTTGGCCGACACCGTGCGGCGCTATTTGAAAAACGTCAAGCAAGACGACGTGAACTCGCATAGCTTGGGCGTGGTCATCAAAGATCCGAAAACCAAAAAACCGCTCAACCATGTCATGATTCCGCGCAACACGCGGCTGCCGATTGAAAAGCAGCAGGTGTTTAACACGATCGAGGCCAACCAGGTGCGGGCCACCGTCAAAGTGATCGAAGGCGACGCGCCCGACCCGCAAGCCTGCTCGCTGATCGGCAATTGCAGCATCACCAAATTGCCCGCCAATCTGCCGAAGGGATCGCCGGTCGAGGTGACGTATTCTTATGGCACCGACGGCCGTGTGCGGGTGCGTGCCCGAGACAAGATCGGCGGCGGCGAAGCCGCCATCGAGATTGAACGCCGGGGCGGGCTTGACGAGCAGCAGATCGACGCCTATTCCAACCTGGCCCAGCAATACGTGGTGCAGTGAGCACGCAACTCGACGTCTACCGCGATTGGCTGGAGATCAGCGAGACCGCCCGTCCGCTGAACCATTACCAGCTCTTGAAACTCAAGCTGTTCGAGGACGACGCCAACGCCGTCCGCGGCAGCTATCGCAAGCTGAACGCGCACGTGCGCAAGTACGCCGCCGGCGAATACGGGCCGCAGTCGCAGGCGCTGTTGAACGAGCTGTGCCAGGCCATGCTCTGCCTGACCGACTCGGTGCGCAAGACCGAGTACGACGCCTCGCTAGGTCGCGCCGCTGCTCCGGCAACCGGCAAGGCCACCTCGTTCGAAGAGCTGCTGGTCGCCCGCAAAGTACTTACGTCCGAGCAGCTCGATAAGGCCCGCCGCTTTTCGCGAACCATCGGCGTTGAGGTGCGCGACGCGATCTTCCAGCAGCGGCTGGCGCCGGCCGACCAGGTGATGCAGGTCTACGCCGATTCGATCGGCCTGCCATTTATCAACCTGGACGACGTGGAGATTGACGAGAGCCTGACGCCCAAGATGCCCGCCGTCACGGCGCGGCAGCAATCGTGCGTGCCGCTGATGGCGGTCGATGGTCGAGTGCTGGTGATGGCGCCGCACCTGTTGCCGCCAGAGATCGAAGACTTGCTGCGGTTGCAGTTTGGCGTGCCGGTGCGGCTGGTGCTGTGCACGCCGGCCGACGTGAACCAGGCAATTGCCAGGCATTTTCCCAAGGAAGCGGCAGCGGCGCAAATGGCGGCGGGACCGGCCAAGCGCGCGGCGGCCAGGCCGAAAGCCGACGAAAAAGCGGCGCCGGCTGCCGCGGCGCCATCGGCCCTTCCAAGCCAGACGTACGAAGAAAAGCAGCTCGGCAAGAAGCAGCAGCGGATGGCGCTGCTGGTGGCATTTAACTTTGGCTTCGTGGCCAGCATGATTGTGGCGGCGGTGATGGGTTACACCGTGAAAAGCTACTTAATGCCAGTCGCCGTATCGTTGCTGATCGGCGCGGTGGCGGCCGGTGCGGCGTGGGTCGCCACGGAGTTGAAGAAGTAAGCGGCCTGGAGCGGCGCGTGCCGCTCAAACCCCCGCCGGTTCGCGGGGCGCCGACTTCGGAATGGCGGGCACGGCACGCTTGCCATCGTGCAGATACGTGCGGTTGCGGCCGGCCGCTTTGGCTACGCGCACGGCGTCCTCGGCAGATTTTAGCAAGGCCACGGCGTCGGCTCCGCGCGGCAACTCGGCTACGCCGATGCTCACGGTGACGTGGATTTCATTTCCCTCGGCCTTGAGCTTGCACGAGGCAATCGCTTTGCGAATGCGCTCGGCCACGGGCAGGGCATCCGTCACCTCGGTATGCACCAGCACCACCGCCAGCTTGTCTTCGTGGTAGCGAGCGGCAATGTCCAGATGCGCCCGCGTGGCGCTGCGAATGATCTGGGTCACGGTTCGCAGCACGACATCGCCCACCAGGTTGCCGTGCGTGCGGTTCAGGTTTTTCATGTTGTCGATGTCGATCACCGCCAGCGTCAGCGGCATATTGGCCAGGTTGTGCTCGGCGATGCGGTGCCGCAGCCCCTCGAAGAAACTGCGGCGATTGAGCAGGCCAGTCAGCGGGTCGGTGTGCGGATCGGCCGGCATGCCTTGCAGTTGTTTGGCCAGCGCCATCAGGTCTTGCTGGGTGAACAGCAGCCCGTTGGAGACGTGTTCGATGGGAATTGCTTCGCACTTGTCGCCGTCGTGGGCGTAGCCACAGTTTCCGCCCGCCTCGTGCGAGGCCGCCAGGGCCAAGGCCGTGCGCTCCAGCAGCGTACCCATGTCGTCGCCCGGCTGCGCTTCGGCCACTCCCTCGCTGACGGTGATTTTGACGGGAGTTTCGCCGATGTGAAACTCACGATCGGCCAGCGCCGAACGCAAACGCTCGGCGGTCTTTTTGGCGTCGGTCAGGTGCGTGCCGGGCAGGCCAATGGCAAACTGGTTGTCGCCATACCGGGCAATCAGGTCCATGGCGCGCATGGTTTCGTTGAGCACGCCGGCCACGCCGCGCAGCACGTCGTTGGCCGCCTCGATGCCGTGGGCTTCTTGTAGTTTTTGCAGATTATCGATGTCGACCATCAGCACCGAGATGGGCGTCTCGTGCTGCTGCCACTGAGCCACGCGGCGCCGCAGCTCGTCGTCAAACCCGCGTTGGTTGGGCAGCCCGGTCAGCAGATCGGCCATGGCCGCCTTGGTCTGAGCGGCGATCAGATCGGCCTGATCGCCCAACTTGATTTTGGCGTCGGCCAGCTCCTGGGTAAGCTCTTCGTTAAACTCGACGATCCGCGAGACGGCGTCAACCACGGCCCGGTCTTTCGGTCCCGAGCAGCCTGCCCGAAGCGTGGCCAACTCGTGGCTGATGGCGTCGACGCGCGTCAAGTGCTGGCCGACGCGGCCGGCCACGTCGCAGGTCAGATCGTGCAAATCCCGCAGCGCGTCGATGGCGTGCCGGGCGTTAAAGACATTCGCCCGCACATTGTTGACCTCGTGGATCCACCAGCCCAGCGCAATGCCGGCCGCCAGATCGACCAGCAGGACGATCACGCTGATCAAGAGCAGCCAATGGGAGTGGTCCACGAAAGATTCCCGCGAAAATGCTTGAATTCCTCTACGTGTAAGTACGTTGACGCCGCCGCAAGTCAATTGTGCGGCGGGGCGCCGGCAGAGCGCAACGGCCGTGCCGAGTTTGCGGCCGGCGCCGGAAATGACGGCGATCGCCCCATTTTGTCGTCAAAACCGATTTACAGTAAGGAACGGAGATTGTCCCATTTAGTGACCGCGAATCTCCATCAGGCGGGCCAAAGCTTGCGGCGCGCGTTGGCGCAAGCTATCCTAGCTGCGCCGAAGAACGGCCCGGATTCGGTATTGTCCGCGCATCGGTATTGTCCACAGTGGGGAAATCATGAAAAATTCGCCCTTGGTTCTTGCCGGTTTATTTTTGTTGGCCGCATTGCCGATCGCGGCTGCCCAGACCGCCGCTAAAAAAGCAACGCCGGCCGCCAAGAAGCCACCGGCGTCTGGACAAGACGCGGTGGTCGCCCACATCCACAAGCTCGGCGGCTCCGTCGAATTCGACGCAAAGCAAGCAGACAAGATCGTCAAAATCGAGCTTGGCAACACCGCGGCGACCGATGCCGACTTGCAAGCAATCAAAGGCATCGCCACGCTTCGCTCGCTCGGCCTGTGGAGCACGCAGATCACCGATGCCGGTCTGAAAAACCTGCGCGGTTTGTCGGCGTTGGAACGGCTTGACCTGGGCCACACCAACGTCGGCGATGAGGGGCTGGAAAACCTAAGCGGCCTGACCGGGCTGAAAACACTGACGCTATTCAAGACACGCATCACCGACGCGGGCCTGGTGCATTTAAAGTCGCTGGTCAATCTGGAAGACCTGCACCTTTCCGACGCGGCGATCACCGGCGAAGGCCTCGACAATCTATCGGGCCTGAAAAGCTTGAAGACGTTGCACCTGTTTCGCACGCGGCTCGGCGATGGCTCGCTGGCGCATTTGAAGGGGCTGACGTCGCTGGAGATGCTCGATCTCGGCGCCACGCACATCACCGACGAGGGCCTGGCGAGCCTGGCCAGCCTGGAAAACCTCGAAACCATTTCGCTCAAGCACACGGGTGTCACCGGCCCTGGACTGAAAGCGCTCGCCGATCTGCACAAGCTCAAAACGCTCGATCTGGCGTTCACGCCCTTGACCGGCAACGGACTGGCGGGCATTGAATCGCTCGCCTCGCTCACACAGCTTTATCTGAGCGACACGCAAATCAGCGACGACAGCCTGGCGCCCCTCGCCAAGCTCGAAAACCTGCGGCTGCTCGATCTGGGATTGACCACCATCGGCGATGAAGCCTTGACGCATCTCCGCGAGATGAAGGGCCTGGAAGAGCTGATGCTCGTCGGTACGCAAATCACCGACGAAGGACTGAAAAACCTGGAAGAGTTGAAGTATCTGAACACGCTCGTCCTGGCCGGCGACGAAATCACCGACGATGGGCTGGCCCATTTGGCCGGACTCACTCGGCTGCAACACCTTGATTTGCGGCACACGCGCGTCCGAGGCGACGGCTTGGAGCACCTCAAGGACCTGACGCATTTGGAAGTGCTCGATCTGGGCGACACCCACGTGGGTGACCAGGCGCTGGCTCATCTCGAACCGCTGAAAAGCCTGGTTGAGTTGGACCTGTTTAATAGCCGAGTTACCGACAACGGGCTGAAGCGCCTGGTGGGCCTAAAGCACTTGGAATTGCTGATGCTGGCCGACGCCCGCATCGGAGACGAAGGTCTGGCATCCGTCGGCAAGTTGACCAACCTGCGTGCTCTCTCGTTACAGGGCACCAAGATCACCGACCGGGGCCTGACTCACTTGCAGGAGTTAAAGAAGCTCGACGCCCTCTCGCTGCAAGGCACACAGATCACCGACGCGGGGCTAAAGAGCCTGGCCGGCCTGACGGAGTTGCGTTCGCTCAGCGTGGCGAATACGCGCGTCACCGATGCCGGCGTCGGACAACTGCGCGGTAAGCTGCCGCACTTGCAAGTCATTTCGCACTAGTGGCCGCGAACCTCACGCCGCAATATCTCAAGGCCGAAGAAGCCTATCGCCGTGCCGCCACTGCGGAAGAAGAGCTGAAGTGGCTCGAAATCATGCTGCGCGAGATGCCGAAGCACAAGGCTTCGGAAAAGCTGCAGGCCGATCTTAAGCAGAAAATCAGCCGGGCCAGAAAAGATGCCGAGGCTGAACGCAAGGCGGGCAAAAAAGGACACAGCGTCCGCATTCCGCGGCAAGGGGCGGGCACCGCCGTGCTGCTGGGCGGCCCCAACGCCGGAAAAAGCCAACTGCTGGCCTCGCTCACCCGCGCCACGCCCGAGATTGCCGACTATCCCTTCACCACCCGCGCTCCGCAGCCGGGCATGATGCCTTGGGAAGACCTGATGGTGCAGATCGTCGATCTGCCACCCATTACTAAGGATTTCATCGAGCCGTATATGCTGGGCCTCATCCGGTCGGCCGACGTGGCGGTGCTGCTCGTCGATCTCGGCAACGACGACGGCATCGAACAACTGCAGGAGCTGCTCGACCGGCTGGCCGCGACCAAAACGCGATTAGCCAAAACCTCATCGCTGGATGACGATGACGTCGGTATCTCCTATACACACACGCTGCTGGCGCCCCACAAGCTCGACTTGCCCGATGCGGCCGACCGGCTGGTGCTGCTGCACGAGCTTTGCTCGCTCGATTTTGAAGAGTACCCGATTTCGGCGTTGTCGGGCACGGGATTAGAAGAACTTCGCGGGGCGATCTATCGCGCGCTCGACGTGGTGCGCGTCTACACCAAGCTACCGGCGGCCAAGACGGCCGACTTTGAGCGGCCGTTTACGCTGCGCCGAGGTGGCACGCTGTTGGAGCTGGCGGAACTGGTCCATCGCGATTTTGTTGAGCAGTTCAAATTCGCCAAGGTTTGGACCGATGGTACGCACGATGCCACGGTCGCCAAGGGTGATTATGTGCTGCAAGACAAGGATGTGGTCGAGCTACACGTTTAGCTCTCGTGGGCGGGTGAAGATCGCACGAACGTGCAGCCTCAGCGAGGCCGGTAGTCGCCCAATGTCGCCGGCGGCGTATTCTTCTCATTGGGCGGCGGCTTGCTGCTGCGCAGGGGCGGCGCCTTCCAGCGCCAACAGCCGCTTCGACTCGCCAAGCAAAAACTTGGCGTCGGTAAACGGCTCGTAACTGATGTCTTGCCAGCGAATCAGCCCCTGGGCATCAATCAAAAAGGTGCTGTGCAGCGGCATCTTTTCGAAGTCATCGAACGAGCGATATGCCTTAAAGACCGACAAATCGGGGTTCGCGGCCAGCGGTATCGGCAGCTCCGCCGCGCCCGATTGCCGGCGAGTTTCAAGTGCCTTCGCCAAGGCCACCGAGTCGTCGCTGCTGATCGCCACCAGGCGGATGCCCGAGGCGGCGAACTCTTTGGCCATCGGCTCAAACGCCTTCAACTGCTCGACGCAGTGCAGGCAGCCGAAACCTAGATAAAAAATGACCACCACCGGCTGGCCCTGGAACTGCGACAGTGAGACCGATCGGCCCTGCTCGTCGGCCAAGGTCCAATCGGGGGCTGGCGAGGGCCGCCACCGAAACGGCCCCAGCGTGTCCAGCTCGGGACGCTCGCCTACGTCGCCCGCGAGCTTGTAGCCGGCGCGCCAATCAGCGGGCAGGCCCAGCTTGGGCGCCAGGGCTGTCAGCCGCTCGAAGATTGGCGCCTGCATGTCGATGGCGCCGGACAGCGCTTGCAGTTTGCGAAACGCCTCGGTGGCTTCCGCTGACTTGCCGCATCGGTCGAGCACTTCAATCAAATTGGCTAGCGGGTAGACGCGGCCTTTGCCCGACTCGACCGCTTCGCGAGCGAGCTGCTCGGCCTTGGCGTTGTCGTGCGATTGCAAGGCGACGCGCGAGAGAAACTCCTTATCGAGGCCCTTGGCTTTGGCGAAATGGTCGTTGGCCCCGGCGATGTCGCCGCCCGCCAGCGCCCAGCGTCCGTGCAGATCGTGCAAGGCCGACTCGATGTTTTCGATGCGCCCGTTGAAGCGTCCACCCGCGTCGGTTTTGGCCTTGGCCACCTGATCGTCGGGCTTCTTTTCGGCTCGGGCTTTGGCTTCGGCCTCGCTGGCCGCCTTCGTTTGCTCGTCTTTGAGCTTTGCCAATGTTTCTTGCAAAGCGGCGATCTGCGTTTTGGCTTGCGCAAGATCTCCCTTGGCCAGCCAGGCAGATCCCACCGCGCGATGGTGACGGATTTGCTCATTTTCGATATCGGTGCGTTCCAGGTAGGGCGTTTGGCTGAGGGCGATCAATTCGTCCCACAATTCGTACTGGGCGAGAAACTGAAACAGCCGATGCCGGCCCAACCGGCTGCTGCCCGATCCGCCCAGCGAGTTGTAGCGCGGGTGGCGCGGCAACTCGACCAGGTTTTTGGCCAGGTCGATGGCTTCGCGCACCCGCCCGGCAAACGCCAGATTCTCGACGAGCCAGTCGTTGTTGTGAGCATAGTTGTGAATTTGGTCGGGCAGCACGCGGTCGCGCATCATGTGGGCATGATCGACGCGGGCCGAGGCCTCCTGCTGCCAGGCGGCATCGGCATAGCGATTCAGCCGCGAGAAGGTGTGTCCCGGCATGTGCCACATGTGTGCGATGCCCGGCGCCGACTGCCCGCACAAGGCCGCTGATTTCAGCGCCCATTCGGGTTTCTCGCTGTCCCAGAGGTGAATGACATACTGGTGAGCGGGGTGCATCGGGTTGGCGGCGTGTACCTCGCGCAGCAGCGCGGCCACGGCCTCGTGGCTGCTGATGGCAATTCCGTGGCTGCTGTTTTGCCAGATTTGCAGGGCCAGAAACGCCTTGGCCTCGATCTCGTCAGGATATTCGTGAACGATGCGTTCGAGAGCTTTCACATATTGACGATAGCGGTCTGGGCCCTTACGTGGCTTGGCGTCGGCGCCGGGCGCGAAAAAGTCGGCTAAGGCCTGAATCCAAGCTGCCTCGCGCGGGCTGGCTTGCGCTTTGCGCTTGACCGCCTCGTCGCTGAAGGCCCTGCCGCGTTTATCGTTTTCACGGTTGGCCATGGCCATGCCCCAATAGGCCATTGCGCAATCGGGATCGAGAGCCGCGGCTTGGCGGAACGATCGCTCGGCCTCGAAATACCAAAAGCCATGAAGCTGCCCCAGCCCCTGATCGAAGAATTTTTGGGCCTCGGGCGCGCGGGTGGTGATTTTGAGCGACACATTGCCCGTGGCGCCCATCAAATAGGCCTTTTGCCGCGGGCCTTCGTTAAACACTTCGCCATGCGAGGAATGCCCGGCCGGTGCTGAGCCGGCTTCTTTCCGCTCTGCTTGGGCTGTCTGCGCTTCGGCCGACCAGACGGGGGAGACGCTCAGGGCTAGACCAAAAAACACGCGGACGGCAGGCAATCGCATGGCAAGCTCTCTGAAAAAAAATTGTGGCTCTAGCGGATCGCTCATCTGCCGTGGAACCCGACGTGTAAGCGAGGGAAAAGCCGGTCTAAGACCCTCGCTAACGCGTCGGGCTTCCATGCACACGCCTGTGCGCCTGACGGCGCAGACGAATCAACCGCGCTCCGTGGGCGACCGAAGATCGCCAACCGCTTTAGCGTAACGCCCCGAGCATCAATCCGCCAGTGTTGAGTGCTGCGCGAGAGCTACTTGCAGGATGGCGCCGCGGTCGGACTCACGGCGAGCCGCCCGCCGATCGCAGGCAGCGCTCCCGCAATTCGTGAAATCGAGCCTTCAGGTCCGGGCCGCCGAGCTGGGGGTGCAGAGCCTCGGTCAGTTTGATGAGGCGGGCGGCATCGGCGGGTTTGCCGAGATGCTCCAACGCCAACGACTGATGGTAGACCGACCGCAGCCAACGGTCGCTCCCTTCACGGCATTTCTGCTGGATGGCTCGCCATGCCGAAAGGGCCGCTGACCAGTCGCCCGCCTCGACCAGCAGGCGAGCGTATTCCTCTTGGGCCTCGCCGTCGCGAGGGGAAGCGGCTGCGAACTGCCTGGCGGATGCAACGGCCTCGTCCATCTGTCCCGCCGCCGCCAGTCCACGGATGACCGCCAGATCGAGCGCCCGGCGTTGCTTGTCCGACAGCGCATCGCGTTTTGATCGGACGAGCGCGGCGGCCTGCAGTTGCAATTCGGCCAACTCGCGGCGCACGGCGGGAGCGGCCTTGCCGGCGATGCGCCCCAGCCCTTCGATGACCAGCAACAGTTGCTCCGGCGCGCCGTCGGCCAATTCGCCGAGTTGCCGAGCGGCCTCGTCGCGACGACCTTGCGCCGCCACGGCAAAAACCAGCAATGACTGGGCGGCGGTTCGCCACTCGGCGGGAGCCTCGTCGGCGTCGCTTAACGCCGCCGCGAGCAACCGCTCGGCCTGTTCAAAATCGTCAGTGTATTGCAGCCACAGTGCCGCCGCACTCGTGGCGGCCGCCCGCTGCGTCTGACTCCATCGCTCGGGCAGATCGCCACGCGAAGACATCACCTGGTCTGCAAAGTATCGTCCGGCCTCGGTGGCGACGCCCAAGGTTGGTTTTCCCGCCCGGCCTAGCTCGGCCAACCATTGATGGTAGCAGTGGGCCGCCGCTTCAATTGCCGCGGAAGCGTGCTGGTTATCGGGCGTAACGCCACCATAGGCCTCAATGGCCTCGGCCCATCGCTTGGCATGCTCTTCGATTTTGCCTAACCACATGCGGGCTTGATTGGCGGTGGCGGCGGCCGGCCAATGCTGCAAGTGCTCTTGTAATAAGGTCAGATAATCGGTCGCCTTGAGAGCTGGAGTGCGTGCGGGTGCGCTGTTGTGAGCGGTGTTGTAAATGGCCAGCAGGTGAGCCTCGCTCGCCTTGGGATGGCTGGGCAGCGCGAGCGCGAGCCGGCGAAAGCGCTCGGCGGCCTGTCGCCGATTTCCGCGCTGCTGTTCGATGGCCGCGGCGGTATACGCTTGCTCAAACGCAACGTCGGGCTGCTTGGCCTGGGCCGCCAATTCCGCGGCTCGATCGTAGGCGGCCAGCGACTGATCGAGCTGACCGTTGCGATAAAAGCTTTCCGCCGCGCGCACGAGCACCGTCAGGTTTCCGCTGCCGCCGCCGTTGGCAATGCCACCGGCTAAGAGCATGTCGGCCCGGCGGCTCCAATAGGGTCCGAAGCGCTGGTCGATCTGCCGAACCAGGGCGGCCGCGCGATCTTGCCACAGCGACGACTTCTGTTCATCGCGCGAGTCGGCCGCCGCGCTCCAGGCAGACGCATACGCTTCCAGGCATGCATACGCCAGATCGGGCGTTTGCTCGGCGCTGGCCAGCGCCGCGTCGGCGGCCCGCAGGGCGTCGGGCAGCCGCCGCATTGACAACGCCAGGCGTATTTGCTCCGCCCGAGCGCCTGCCGCAATGGTCGGCGGCGGATCGAGCGATGCCAGCTCAGTCAATCGCGCCGCCGCGCTCGGAAAGTCTTCCAACAGCCGCAAGCAATTGATTTCGTCGAGCCGCGAGCGCCAACTGGTCTCATCGGGGCTGTCACCGCCCCCAATCGCCGCAAATTTTTCGGCCGCTTGCCGCAGCGAGTTCGTGCGGTCGGGGCTTTGAGGCGGATACGATTGGCCCTGATTGCGCAATGCCCGGGCCAATTGAAAGCCGCCATTGCGCTGCAGGGCCAACAGCTCCGATGAATCCAATTCGCCAGGCTCGGTCCGCTTCGATTGGTTCGCGCGGCGCAGTGCGTGGGCGGCCTGCTCAACCACCTGTTCCAAGGCCGTTATCGCCGCTCGCAGATCCTTTCGGGCCGCTTCGATCTTGTCGTCCGGCGAGCCGGCAATCTCAGCCTCTTGCCGGGCTAATTCGCCTCGAGCCAGATGCACCAGACCAACCTGCACATCGAACAGCAGCCGGCGCGATCCTTTCGGCTTGACGGCCAGCTTGTTCTGGGAGACCGCGTCGAACGCCTGTTGCCAGAGTGGCTGTCGCTGGTCGGGAAGTTGCTCCAGGGCCTGTTCGACAAAAGTCCGCGACAGTTCGACGGCCAGGGCGATGCGCTGCGGCTCTTCAAGCGCGGTGTCGGCCAGTCGCGTGCGGCATTCGCTGGCCGCCAAGGCGAACAGCCGCCGCAGACGCAGGCCGGCCAGAAACGCCTCTTCCAGCGAATCGCCGACGGGCTTCGGAAACATCTCGTTCACGGGTTCGCTGTCGGCGATGTGAGCGTGGAACTGCCTTGCCTGACGGCTGTCCGGATAGGCGGCAAGCAGTTCACGCCGCAGCCGATCAGCAGTCGCCGCGTCGCCTTGTTTGCCGAGCAACTCGGCCGCAGTTGCCAGAGCATCGGCCGCCAGCGATCGATTCTCCGAATAAAGAATCGGCACGCGCAAGAACATCAACGCGGCGTCATTGTGCTGGCCATGTTGAGCCAGGGAGCGGCCAATGACCCAATCGGGACCGGCCCGCAAACGCTCGGGAAACTCTTCCACGCGGCGCCGCCAACGTTCTAGTTGGTGATCGTCGGCGGTGGCGATTTTGGTTCGCCAGGTTTGCGCCTCAGCCAGGCACGAAATCCGGCGGTCTTTTTCACCGGCCAGCCGCTCGAGCTGTTCCAGGGCCGCGGTGCGCCGCGATGTGTTCAAGAGGTGGCTGGCGCCGATCAACGCGGCCAGCGGATTCTCATCGGTCAGCCATGTCGAAGCCGCTTGCTCCAGCGCGGGTGGCGTTTCCCCAGGCAGCCAGCGCAGCGGAATCTGATCGAAGTGCGGAGTTTGCGGGTCGTCGTGCGCAATGGCCAGAAAGAGTTTGCCCGCCGCGTCGAATTGGCCCAATTCGCGGTGACAGGCAATCAGGCGTGCGAACATCTCGCGCCGGACCCAGCGGCGGTTTTCCTGGCGAATGGCCCCCGTGTATCGTTCGCGGGCCGCTTGAAATTGGTGCTCGGCAAACAGGCGGTCGGCTTCGAGTTTGCCGGGCGGCCAGTCGCTCTCGATGGCTGCCACCAGCTTGCCCGGTCGCTTGATCTCGCGTCCATCGGGCAGCTTGATGACGATCTGTTCGCCGGTGTACTCGAGCACTTCGCCTGTCACGCGCGTCCGGGCCTGCCGGTTGGTCGGCGAGGAGAACGAAACGATCTCTGCGCCAAGCGCCTGGGAAGCGGCCAGGAAAAGCAACAGAGCGATCGCACGCGCATCCACAGGCATTAGTTCAAGTAGTCCCGGCCCTTGTCGCCGGCTTGACGGGTTTTCGGTTCGGTAGTCCCGGCCTTTGTGGCCGGCTTGACGGCGATTTGCAATTTTCGGCGGGCTAGGGTTTTGTTCAGCTCGCAACCGCGCGAGACAAAACCGGGAGCTATCTTCCGGGACACCGCAACCGCCCGGCACAAGGCCGGAGCTACCTTGCCAACAGCGGTTCCGCCTACGTTCGGGCGATAGCGTTTCAGTCCCCAGTCCCCAGTCCCTACTCTAACGCCCCACGCTTAGTGATGTCGATGTACACGTACTTTCCGCCATTCTCGCGGGCGATGCGTCCCAAAAAATTCTCGCGGCTGCTGTGCGGGTGGTCGCCGAACTCGATGGTATAGATCGAGGTGCGGCCCGAGTTGAGCCGGTTGAGTCGTTCCAACTGCGGACGACTCAATCCTGGCTGATCGGCGTCGGTGAGAAAAAAGATGACGTCGGGATGCAGCTTCAGCCCGGCCTGCAGCGCCAGGAAGTGATCGGTGCCGCCGCTGGCGGTGATGCCCTGCACGTGCTTCTTCGCCTGGTTCTTGGCCCAGTCGTCGGCGAACACCAGCCCGCCGTATTTGCGGCCCAGGTCCATGACCTGCGGGGCGGTGTTGTAGAAGATAACGTGAAACTGGTTCTGATCGGTCAGATCATCAAGGCTGGCGATGAGCTGCGCCTTGGCCGAAGCCAGCGGACTGCCGCCGCCTACGCCCATGCTGTCCGAACGATCGAAGATATAAACGAACGAGTGGCCTTCGGCCTCAATGCCATAGACTCCGGTGCGGGCCATGCCCTGCCCGATTTTGGCCGGGCCTTTCGGCCCGCCGCGATGAAATGCCCCGGCGCCGGTGGCCAGGCCCGAGTTCAGTCCTTCTTGGCCGGCGCTGGCAGCCGCGGTCGAAGGCAGCTCGCCCCGAACATCGACGGGCGGCGGCCCATCAAACACGCTGCGCACGCCGCCGGCGGCATCGTCGCTGGGCTGGGCGGCGTCGGGCGCCTCATCGTCAGACGTGGGCGCGGCGCCGACCTCAATGGCCGCCGCTTCGTCGTCGAACAGATCGCTTTGGCTGGGAAGGATGCTGTAGCTGGCGACCAGTTGCGCTCCGGGCGAAGCCCCGGTGCCGTGCAACTCGCGTTGGGCCACATAGCCGAGCAGCACCACCAGCAGCGCGTGGAAGACCAGCGAGACCAGCCAGGCTGGCGCCGACAATTGCCAACGCCAGGCAGGTCGTATTTCAGCCGGCTTGACACGCGGCTTGGCGACTGGCAACGTGTTCTTAAGGCCAACCGCGGCAATGGATTGCGTTGCGGACATGACTTGCAATTTTAGGCCGTGCCGGCGGGCCGGTCAACGCGAGTGCCAAGTGCGGTATAATAGCCAATTTCCGTCACGGGAGCTTTGCCGTTGCTGCAAATCGTTAACTACCCCCATCCCACGCTCGTCCGCCGGTCGAAACCGCTTAAGCGGGTTGATGCCGAATTGCACCAGTTCGTGCGAGAGATGTTTGAGCTGATGTACTCCAAAGAACATCGAGGCGTCGGACTGGCCGCCAACCAGGTCGATCTGCCTTATCGCCTGTTTGTGGTCAATTTGACCAGCGATCCGGCAGACCGCGATCAAGAGTTTGTGTTTATTAATCCGGTAATCAGTTTGCCCAAAGGCTCCGGCGAGGAAGAGGAGGGGTGCCTGAGCCTGCCGGGATTGTTCGCCCCGGTGCGCCGCCCGGAAAAGATTCGGGTGAATGCCTATAACTTGTCGGGCGAGGAAGTGGTGTACGACCTGGAGGGGCTGTTCTCGCGGGTGGTGCAGCACGAGACCGATCATCTCGACGGCATCTTATTCATCGACCGGCTAGCGCCCACGGCGCTGTTGTCGGCCCGCGAGGCGCTCGATGAGTTCCGGCGCGAGTTCGCCAGCCGCCGCCAGCTTGGTGAAATTCCCAGCGATGAAGAGATCGAACGGCGGCTGGCGGAGCTGGAGCGGCTGAGAACGTGATGTCCAACTTACGCCTGATCATGATGGGCACCGGTCCGTTCGCCGCGCCGATGTTTCGCGCGCTGTTCGGCACGCGGCATACGGTTATCGCACTGGTGACGCAACCGATTCGATCGTCGCGCGGCGGCTCGGTTCCTATCGGTCCCCTGCGGCAGGTTGCCCTCGAGCATGGCACGCCCGTTCTCGACCCTGAGAGTGTGAATGCCGACGAAGTCCGGGCGGAACTCGCTCGCCTGCTGCCCGATTTGTTGGTTGTGGCCGACTATGGGCAAATCCTCTCGGCGGAAACGCTCGCGGTGGCGCGGCTGGGCGGCGTCAATTTGCACGGCTCGCTGCTGCCCAAATATCGCGGCGCGGCGCCGATCAATTGGGCCTTGTATCACGGCGAGGCCGAAACCGGCGTGACGGTGATTCACATGACGCCGCGGGTCGACGCCGGCCCGACGTTGGCCCAATGCCGCACGTCGATTGGGCCCGAGGAAAACGCCGTCGAGTTAGAACTGCGGCTGGCCGAGCTTGGCGCGCCGCTGGTCTGCCAGGCCATTGACGATCTGGCGGCGGACCGCGTCAAGCCGGTCGTGCAAGATGCCGCGCTGGCCACTCCCGCCCGGCGGCTGCGCAAGACCGATGGCGCGATTGACTGGAGACGCTCCGCGCTGGCCATCAAGAACCAGATTCGCGCGTTGGAACCCTGGCCCAAGACGTTTACCTTTTGGCATCGCAGTGGCAGCCAGCCGCTGCGGCTGATCTTGGGCCGCGCCTCGGTGCGGCCCGGCGATGCGTCAGTCGCGCCTGGCGCCGTGGCGCACGCCGGTGCTGATGAACTGATCATTGCCACCGGCGAAGGGCATCTGGCGATCCATGAATTGCAACCCGCCGGCAAGCGAACGCTCTCGACGGCGGAATTTCTACGCGGCTACCCGATACGTGAAGGCGAACTTTTTGGGCCGGCAGACGTAGTCGATTGATAGACGCCGCGGCATTCATTCCAAGCGCCACTACGGCCATCGCTTGTTGCGTAGCAACTTGGAGGTTAGCATGAACATTCTCATGACGGACAGTCGCGATTGCTGACTGATTCCGCACCTCGTGGACACTCAACCCGGACGGACCACCTCTTGTCAAAACTCACGGGTAAAATCGCCCTGGTTACCGGCGCCAGCCGCGGCATCGGTCGGGCCGTGGCCGTGGGCCTGGCCGAGGCGGGCTGCGATGTCGTTGTCAATTATCGCTCGGGCGCCGCCGAGGCCGAAGAGGTCTCGCGCGAAATTGCCCGGCACGGCCGCCGCGCGTTGCTCAAAGCCTGCGATGTCTCCGATCAGGCCGCGGTCGATCAGATGGTGGACGACGCCGTCAGGCAGTTTGGCCGGCTCGACATCGCGGTGACGAACGCCTGCTACAGCGATCGCGAGTTGTTCCACGAGGCAAACCTCGACGGCTTTCGCCGCACCGTCGACGTGACGATGTGGGGAGCGTTTTATGCCTTGCGCGCGGCCACGCGGGCGATGATCGAACGCGGTGAGGGCGGCTCGATCGTCGTCATTAGCTCGCCCCACGCCTATGTGGCGGTGCCGCGGGCCATGGCCTACAACATGTCGAAAGCAGCCATTGACCAAATGGCCCGCACCGCCGCCATTGAGCTGGTCGATCATCGCATTCGTGTGAACATGGTGCATCCGGGCTGGATCGACACGCCCGGCGAGCGGAAATTCGCCAGTGAAGACGCCATCCAGCGGGGCGGCGCGAAACTGCCCTGGAAGCGCATGGGCCGGCCTGAAGAAATCGCCCGCGGCGTGGTGTTTTTGTGCGATCCGGCCAGCGACTACATCACCGGTTCGTCATTGGCCATCGATGGCGGCATCACGCTGCCCTGGTGGGCCAACCGCGGTTCCGCCGTGCCTGATTGAACGTTTCGGCCAACACGGAATATGAAAACCAGCTATTTATTGCCGTGCCAGTGTGGCAAAAAGATTGAAGTCGGCGCCAACCAATCGGGCCTCGCGGTGCGTTGTGCGTGCGGGACCGAACAGACGGTGCCCACGCTGCGCGGCTTGGCGTCACTCGAGCGTGCCGAGCCGTCAGCCATAACCGGCCCGGCTAGCCGCGTCAGCAGCGGGTCGGGCTGGGGATTACGTCAGGGGCTGGTTTTTTTGGGGCTGGTGTTGGTCGCCGGGTCGCTGTTGTTTTGGCTTTTTCTTTGGTCCGGCATGCCCCCCCCTCCCGGGCTCGCGGACAACTACCGCGAGCTGAACCGCGAGTTCATCGGCCACTTGACGCCCGAGACGCTGCTTGCCGAATGGGACCGATACCGCAAGGGGATTGTCGAGCCTGAATGGGCCGGCGGAATGGATTTCTATCTTTCCTTTGAAAGAAACTACTATCACTCGTTGACGATCGTGGGCGTCATCGCCGCGGTGGGCGTAGTGCTGACGATCATCGGGTTATGCATTCGTCCGGGCCGCGCGATCGGGCCAGTCCGGCGGTAGCGCACACCCGATCTGCATCGGCGCAGTGAACAGCAGGCGCAGTGAATCAGCAGGCGACACTGTGAATCCACCAGTCAACACTGCTTGATCCGCGCCTCACCGAGGGCGAACAGGGGCAATGCTGCCTTCCTCGGGGCTGCTGGCGGTGGCGTAGAGTCGCTTGGGAATGCGGCCGGAAAGATAGGCCAGCCGGCCGGCTTCCGTCGCCAACTTCATGGCCCGCGCCATCCGCACAGGATCGGCCGCGTGGGCAATGCCGGTGTTTAAGAGCACACCATCGACGCCCAGTTCCATGGCGATCGCCACGTCGCTGGCCGTGCCTACCCCGGCGTCCACGATCACCGGATAATCGGGATCGCCGTCCTTCAGATACTCCAGGCAGATGCGGATGTTGTTGGGATTGAGAATGCCCTGGCCCGAGCCGATGGGGCTGCCGGCGGGCATCACACTGGTGGCGCCGGCTTCTTTCAAACGCCGGGCCGTGATGGGATCGTCGGTGGTGTAGCAAAGCACCTGAAAACCATCGGCCACCAGTTTTTCCGTAGCTTCGAGGGTGGCCACAGGGTCGGGCAGCAGCGTCTTTTTGTCGCCCAGCACTTCCAGCTTCACCCAATCGGCGCCGGGGTTTTCCAAACCCTGCAACAGGTCGCGGCCCAGCCGGGCCACGCGCACCGCATCGTCGGCCGTGAAGCAGCCGGCAGTGTTGGGCAGCAGCACATAGCGGCTGGTGTCGATGAAGTCGAGCAAGTTGCGACCCTGCGCGTCAATCAACCGCTCGCGGCGCACGGCCACGGTGATGCACTCGGTGCTCGACGCTTCGAGCGACTCGGCCATCACCGCATAGTCGGCGTATTTGCCGGTGCCCACGATCAGGCGACTGGTAAACGTGTGGTTGCCTAATCGGAAGGGCTCGGCGGCCGGTAATAAAGTGGCAGGCTCGATGCTCATAAGAGGGGTTCAGGGTTCAGGGTTCAGGGTTCAGGGTTCAGCGGGCTACCGCCCGCGTTCCTCTCGTTCGAGGGCCACCCTATCCTCCGCCAACCAGCGTGACGACTTCCAAATGGTCTCCTTCGGCCAGAGGCCAATCGCGGTGCCGAGCGCGAGGCACCAACTCTTGGTTGACCTCGACCGCCACATACCGCGGCTCGACCGCCAATTCGGCCAACAGCGCCGCTACGGTGATTGCGGTCGGCGCCTCGCGAGGAGAGCCATTGACGATGATTTGCATCGGCGCGTTTATTCTTCGGGCGGTTCGGGCACACGCAGTTGCTTGACGTCGAGCAGCTTCAAGGCGGCGTTGCGAATGGGCGCGCCGGTGGTGGCCTGGGCCTGCGACCAAGGCACCGCGTAAGCCGCCACCTTTCCACTGGTCAACTCATAAACATACACAATGGCGTTGGCCGGCTGCACCGGACCGGCGCCAGGCCGAAACAGGGCAGAGCCGGTGGTCAGCAAAAACCTCGGGTTGCGTCGCAGGTCAACGCCCAAGTCACGCGCCACATTGGCCCGAAAGTTGGCAAAGAACTTGCGGGTGATCGGGCTCAGTGCGGTGCCTCTCAGTTCGCCGGTCGTAAAATCAAGGTAGAAAAAACCTTCCAGCGAATCGTCGAGCGGCCCGGTGGCAATCGCGCCGTACTCGTCGCTATCGGTGGCCACGGCCAGCGCGGGCGTCTCGGGCCACGCGCCCCTCACCAACATGCCCAGGCACAATCCGGCCAACAACCATGCGGCCCGGCGACTGGTCAGTTTTTCCCACATCGCAGCACTCCTTGTTTGCGGTATGCGTCCATGCCCGTTTTGCGGACATTATGGTAACGCGCCGCCGCCCGGAGTGCCAGCGAAGTTAGCACACCGTCTTACCGCGCGGCAGTTACCACGCGGGGGCCGCCTTGGCGGCGCAGTCGATGCAGTAGGGGGTATACGGCAGTGCTTCCAGCCGGGCTTCCGCAATCTTGCCGCCACACTCGGTGCAGGCGCCGTACACCCCGTCCTCAATCCTCTCCAGCGCCTCCTGTACGTCGGCCAGAATGGCCTCTTCGTTGTGAATCAGCGACATCTCGTTGTCGATGTCCTCGCTTTCGCGGTCGGCGTTGTGAGTCGGCACGTGCGACAGGTCGCCGGCGGCCCCGGCCTTTTCGGGCACGGCCTCGATCAGCCGCGACACCTCGCCCGACATGCGGTTGCGAATCTCAATCAACATTGTTTTGTACTTGTTCAACGCCGACTTCTGCATCGTAGCGATCTCCTTTTCGAACGGTCGTTTAGCCCCTTCTCCCGGGCGACGTCGCGCCCGGAAAGGCGAGACGGTCGGTGAGCAAATGCGATGCCCAACCGGCATGGGTCAAGCCTAACGCGCCGTCGTGCGCGCGGCAACCATCTCGGCTGATTCGGCAAAAACTGCGCGGCACGACCGGCAAGAATTGCCAGTTTGCCGGTGGCGGAGCGCCGAGCCGGCCAGGCGGGCCGGCCATGACCGACTGAGTGCTACGGGCGCGAAAGATATTTCGCGCCAACGGCTTGTGTCCCGAAGCGCCCGCTAAACCGACGCCGGCGGTCGCATGATTATCGGACTTGGCATCGCCGTTGCTTTACCAAAAGCCTCACCAAAATTCTACCGCGGCAAACGAGCACGGAAGCTCCGCCCATGATCGCCGATCTGTTCAATTCGACCGCCATTCCTGTCCTCGAGCAGGTGGTCAACTTCGCGCAGACGCGGCACCAGATCCTGGCGGGCAATCTGGCGAATCTCGACACGCCGGGCTACCGCACGCGCGATCTCTCGACAGAGAAATTCGAGGCCAGCCTGCGCCAGGCGATTCAGGCCCGCGATCAGGGCAAGGTGCGGTCGCTCGGATCGCCCGCTGCCCAGCTCAATCCGTTTACCTCCGTCCGCAATAACCTGGAAAGCATCGTCCGCCACGACGACGCCAACGTGGGCCTCGAACAACAGATCATGGAAATTGCCAAGAACCAAATGCAGCACGATCTGGCCATGACCATGATGAACAACCAACTGCAACTCCTCGGAGCCGCGATCAGCGAACGCGCATAGCCTCATGCTTTCAGCTCTCGATATCAGCACCAGCGCGTTGATGGCCCAGCGGGTGCGCCTGACTGGCATCGCCAACAACATTGCCAACCTCTCGACGACGCACAACGAGTCGGGCGAGCCTCAACCGTACCAGCCGCGCTACACGATTTTTGAAACCGACGAAGCCGTGCGCGGCCCCTACGGCGCGGCGGGCGTCAAGATCGGCTCGGTGCAAGTCGCCGATGTCGAACCGCGCTGGAAATATCAGCCCGGACATCCCGACGCCATGAAAGAGGGACCGCACGCCGGCTATGTGGCCTATCCGAACATCGACCTGATGAGCGAATTCACCGACGCGCTCGAAACCACCCGGGCCTACGAAGCCAACCTGGGCGTGATCGACGCCACCAAGGAAATGGTGCAACAGACCCTTCGCATCTTGGCGTAAGCCTGCCCCCAGGAGTGACCCGTGTCCGCAATCAATAGCATCCATCTGCCGCCGGCCGCGCAGCCGTCCACCGCGCAAGCGCACAGCGCCGGGACCGCCTTCACGGCGGGCGCGCAGGCCGACAGCGGCTCGTTCAAGAACTTTTTGCTCAACTCAATCGACCAGGTCAACTCGATGCAGCAAGACGCGAATCGGGCCGTCGAACACCTGGCCACCGGCGGCGATGTCAGCCCGGCAGAAGTCTTCACCGCGGTGCAAAAGGCCGACCTGGCGTTTCGCATGATGATGCAAGTTCGCAACAAACTCGTCTCGGCCTATCAAGAAGTGCAGAACATCCGGGTGTAGTCCATGGACTTTTTGAACAAAGCTTACGGGCAAATCGCCGAGCTGTTTGGCTCGATGACGCCGGCGGCGCGGATCACCACCGGGCTGTTGTTGGTGTTGATTCTGGTCAGCGCGGGCTATCTGTTTACGCATGAGGTTTCGGGCGGCAGCGCTTATCTGCTCGACGGGCAGAGTTTTTCGTCCGAAGAATTGACAGCCATGCAGGCCGCCTTTGGCAAGGCTGGTCTGAGCAATTTCGACGTCGACGGGAATCGCATTCGCGTGCCGCGCGGCCAAAAAGCGAAATATCTTGGCGCCCTGGCCGACGCCGAGGCCATGCCAGCCGAGTTTGGCTCGTATCTGGCGAATGCAGTCAACAAGCCCGGCCCGTTCACCAGCCGGCAACAGCAAGAGATGATGATGAAGGTTGCGCTGGAGCAGCAGCTCTCGAAGATTATCAAAGAGATGAAGGGCATCGAGAAGGCGGCGGTGATCTATGCGATCGACAAGAAAGGCGGCCTGCGACCCGAATTGAACACCACCGCCTCGGTGAGTGTGAAACCGCTGGGTTCGGCGCCGCTGGCGCCAGGTCAGGTTCCGGCCATTCGTTACCTGGTGGCCCGCGCCATTCCCGGTCTGACGCCCGAGCGCGTGACCATCATCGATACCAATTTGGGGCGGGCCTACAACGCCAGCGGCAGCGACAGCGCGCCCGATGTGCTCGACGACCCCTACGTCAGTCATCGCAAGCACTATCAGGAAGAATTTGAATCGAAGGTCCGCCAGGCGCTGTCGTTTGTGCCGGGCGTGATCGTGACGGCGAACGTCGAAATCGATCCCGAGCTGCGGCATAGCGAGCAGAAACGCAAGGTCGATCCCAAGCCGGTGCCCATCACGATCAGCGATGAAAACGAGACCAACGCCAGCGATAGTGGCGGTCCCGCGGGGCAGCCCGGCTTGCAAGCACAGCAGCCTCGCGCCAATTCGCCCGCGCAATTGGCCGGCGCCAACAAAAGCTCGCATACCGATAAAGAGCGCACTTCGCACACCGAGCAGAGCGATGTTTCGACCGATTTGACGACCACCGAACGCGCGGGGCTGATTCCCACGCAGGTGACCGTGGCCATCGCCATTCCCAGCAGCTATCTGGAACAGGTCTGGCGCGAGCAGAACCCCGCGCCCCCCGGTTCGCCCCCTCCGCCGATCGATAAGAAAGACCTGGCCAAGATCGAAGACGCCGAGACGACCAAAATCAAAGACATCGTTTCCGCGGTGATCCCGCAATTCGATTTAACCAGCGACACGCGGCCGCTGATCACCGTAAAGACCTTTCAGCAGGTGCCGATGGGCGAAATTTCCGAGCCGGCGGTGAGCCAATTGGCCGCTGGTTGGCTGGTGGAAAACTGGAGTACGGCGGGCATGATCGGCTTGGGACTGCTCAGCCTGATGATGCTGCGATCGATGGTCCGTTCGGGTCCCGGCCCGGCCTCGTTGCCGGAGCTGCCCTTGCCCCCGCCCGAACCGGAGCAGCCCGCCCTGGCGACTACCGAAGAAACCGAGGAGAAGGCGCCCAGCCGCCTGAAACGGCGAAGCGGTCAAGGGCAGTCGTTGCGCGACGAATTGGCTGACTTGGTGCGCGAAGATCCCGACATGGCAGCCAACATCTTGCGGACCTGGATTGGCAACGCGAGCTAAATATCCATGAAAACCTCTGACGCCAACCTGCGGCGGGCGGCCATCCTGATGGCCAGCCTCGATGGCCCCGCGGCCGACCGCGTGCTCGAGCAACTTCCCGAAGAAGACGCCGCGCGCGTGCGCCGCATGATGGTCGAGCTCGACGAGATTGACCACCACGAGCAGCAGCAGGTGATTGGCGAATTCGTCCGTTCGCGGCCGAATGTGCCGGCGACTCCGCGATACTCGCCCGCGGCTGCCCATGGTGTTGAACTCGAAGCCGGCTTGGCCCGGCGGTTGTCGTTAGATGCGTATGCCGCCAAGCCGCCCAACAGCTCGCCGCAGCCATTTCGCTTCTTACACCATGCCCAGAGCGACACGATCTCGCCGGTGCTCTCGGGCGAGCATCCACAGACGATCGCGTTGGTGGTGTCGCACTTGCCCGACGAGCGTGCGGCCTCGCTGCTGGCGACGCTCGACGGGCCGTTGCAAGCCGACGTCCTTCGCCGCTTGATGAGCCTCGACCAGGCCGACCCCGAGATCCTGCTTGAGGTCGAGCGAGGGCTGGAATCTCGTCTGCGCGAGCAATCGCAGGTCGAGCGCCGCCGCGATGCGGGCCTGGCGAGCATCGCTCGCATGCTGGAATCTGCCGCTCCGAACGTCCGCCGGGCGATTTTGGCGAACTTGGCCACGCACGATCGGCATTTGGCCGGACGGCTTCGTTCGCCCTCGGTGCGTTTCGAAGATTTGCAAGAGCTTGACGACGAGGCGTTGGCCGCTGTGCTCGCCGCCGCCGAACCCGAAGTGGCCCGGCTGGCTTTGGCCGGGGCCAGCCCGGCGTTGGTCGATCGTGTGCTCGCGCAATTGCAACCTGCCGAAGCTCGCAAGGTGCGGCGATTGATCGAGCGCTTGGGACCAACCCGCTTGAGCGATGTCGAAGAGGCCCAGGCAGAGTTGGCCCGGATCGCGCACTCGATGGTGCTCGAGGGACGCATTGATTTACCCACGCAATCGCCGGCGCTGGTCGGCGCGAACCGCTAATGTCGACCGTCATCAAAGCATCGCAGCAGGGCGCACGCGGCGTCGCGTTCAACTTCGACGATCTGTCGGTCGAGGCGGATGCGTACCTCGAAAAGGTTCGGGGCAAGGCGAACCAGATTGTGGCGCAGGCGGCCCGCGACGCGGTTGCCGTCCGTCAGGCCGCCGAGGCCGAGGGACGCCAACTTGCCCAAAAGGCCATCGACGAGATGCTCGACCGCAAATTGGCCGCCCAGCTTGAGACGGTGCTGCCCGCCTTGCGCGCCGCCGTCTCGGAGATTCAAATCTCGAAACAGGGCTGGTTGGCTCACTGGGAACGTCAGGCGGTGCATCTGGCCGCCGCGATTGCCAGTCGCATCTGCCGACGAGAGCTCGAGCGACAACCGGAAATCACCGTGCAGCTCGTTCGCGAGGCGCTGGAGTTGGCCGGCGGCGGCGGGCGCGTGCGGCTGCTGATCAACCCCGACGATCATGCCGCCCTGGGCCGGCAACTTGAGCGCGTCGTCAACGAGGCCACGCGGCTTTCGCCAACGGAGATCGTGGCTAACCCGCGGATCACGCGCGGCGGCTGCCGTGCGGAGACCGAGTTTGGGGCGATCGACCAGCAGTTTGAAGCTCAACTCGCCCGAATCGAACAAGAACTCGCCTAACACCAGAAACGATGTATACCGAGCAACTCGCCACGCTCGTCCCCTCGGCCATCGAAGGCAGCGTGGCGCGCATCACCGGCCTGACGGTAGCCGTGGCGGGCTTTCCCGCGCCAGTCGGTGCGCTGATCGAGATCGATCGGCAACAAGGCGAGCCGCTGGACGCCGAGGTGATTGGCTTCCGCGACGACTTGACGCTGGCGTATCCCTTTGGCGAGTTACAAGGGGTTCGCCGCGGCAACCGAGCGCGGTTGATGCGCACCAAAGGCTGGCTGCGCGTCGGGCCGGAATTGCTAGGGCGGGTCATCGACGCCCGTGGCCGCACCATCGATGGCCAGCCCGAACCGGTGCTCGCCGAGCGCACCGCGCTGGACCGCCGCCCGCCATCCCCGGTCGAGCGGCCGCGAATCGACACGCCGCTGGCCACCGGCATCCGGGCCATCGACGGACTGCTCACCTGCGGCAAGGGGCAACGGATGGGCATCTTTGCCGGGTCGGGCGTGGGAAAAAGCGTCACACTGGGCATGATGTCGCGCTATACATCGGCCGATGTCAATGTGATCGCACTGATTGGCGAACGCGGACGCGAAGTGAATGACTTCATCGAGCGCGATCTTGGGCCGGAAGGCCTGGCCAAGAGCGTGGTGGTGGTCGCCACCAGCGACGAACCGGCGCTATTGCGGGTGCGCGCGGCGTTTGTCGCCACGGCGGTGGCCGAGTTTTTCCGCGATCGGGGCCTCGACGTGCTGCTGGTCATGGATTCGCTCACGCGCTTCGCCTTGGCCCAACGCGAGATTGGCCTGGCCGCCGGAGAACCGCCCACCACGCGCGGCTTTCCTCCGTCGGTGTTCGCCATGTTGCCGCGGCTGGTCGAACGGGCAGGCCGCGGACCAACCGGCAGTATTACAGCGTTTTACTCCGTATTGGTCGAAGCGGACGACCCGCAAGAGCCGATCGGCGACGCCGTGCGCGGCTTGCTCGACGGCCACACCTGGCTGTCGCGCAAGTTGGCCAGCCGCGGCCATTACCCGGCGATCGACATCTTGGGCAGCCTCAGCCGCTTGATGTACGACATTGCGCCGGCGGAGCAGCGCGAGGCAGCCACGCTGGTGCGCGAGTTGCTCGGTGCGCACCGCGACCATGAAGACCTGATTTCGATCGGCGCTTATCGTCGCGGCAGCAACCGGGCCGTCGATTTAGCCCTGGAAACTTGGGAACCGATGCAGCAATTTTTGCGGCAGGCGGTTGACGAACGCTCGACACTTGAGCAAACCCACGAAGCGCTTTTGCAATTGCGGCGCCGTGCGGTGGAACGCGCAACGTCCAAACCTGGCGCCACAACGACCTGACATGGCTCGATTTCAATTTCGCCTGGCGACGCTTTTAAAACTCCGCGAGGCATTTCGCGACGAGCGCCGCGCGCAGCTTGCCGAAGCGCTGCGGCTGGGCGACGAACTGCAGCTTCGCCGCGACGAAATTGAGGAACTGTTGCGCGAAGCGCAGCAATCGCAGGCGGTCTCGCCCGGCGCCTTCAACGTTGACCGCCTGCTCGATGCCACCCGTTACGACGTGGTGCTGCGCGTCGAAAAGGCGCGGCTCGAAGGGCAACAAGCGTCGGTGGCCGCCGAAATCGAAAAACGGCGGGAGGCCCTCGTGACGGCCGACCGCGAGGTGCGCTCGTTGGAGTTGCTGCGCGAGACCCAACGCGAGCGACACAACGCCGAAGAAGAAACCAAGGCCCGCAAAGAACTCGACGAAATCGCCAGCCGCCGTTACGCCGCGGAGATGCTTGAATGATCGGTCGCATGATGGGCATCGTCGCCGCCCTGATCGCCGCTTTGTGCGTAGCCACCGTGGCCGCCGAAGCGCTGCTGCTGGGCTTTCTCTACTCGCGCGGCAAGCTCGACGAGCCGGCGGTGCTGCGCGTGGTGGCGGCCGCCAACGGCATCGAGATGTTGCCCGCGGCGGCAACCGAGAGCGAGACTCCGGGCAACGCGGAAGAGGTCTCGCTGGAAGCGATGGCGCGTGCCCGCGCGCTGAAGAGCCGCGACATTGAGCTGCGCGAGCAATCGTTGGGCGAGAACATTGCCGTGGTGAAAGCGGAATATAATAAACTTATTGAAGAAAAAGACCGATACGAACGTATCAAGACCGCCTTCCGCGCCCAACTTGATGAATTGCGCGACGGGGTGCTCGCCAACAACCGCGAGACGGCCCGCCTGATTCTCGAAAACATGAAGCCCAAACAGGCCAAAGACCAGATTCTGCGGATGGTGAAAGAGGGCGAAGTCAACGACGTGGTGATGCTGCTGTCGCTCATGCCCACCGCCAAGCGGGCTAAGATTATCGGCGAATTCAAGACGGATGAAGAGGCACAAACGCTGGCGGAGGTTTTGAAACTGATCCGCGAGGGGGTGCCTGAAACCAAGCTCATCGACGAGACCAAGAAAGCGATCAACCAACCGGATCAGGCAGCCGCGCCTGTGGCGCCGAACGGGACTTAGGAAACCAGCCGATGTTCGCGATTCCTTTCGATAGCTCCAGCGGTCGAGGGCTGTTTGACACCTCGGCGCCGCCGATCAGCGGCGCACGGCAAGTGGTCCAGTCGTTCAGCGACTTGTTGATGCAGGCTCAGTCGCCCGCCGCGCCGCCGGCGCCCGCGGCAGACGCCGATCCCCCTCCGCCGCCGGTCCACCACCAGCGGCAAGGCTCGGGCGGCGATAGCTCCTCGGACCAGCAAGATCACTCGCAGCCGACCGCGGCCAACGCCTCCACCACTCACCCGTCGCACAGCGGCGATTCAACCCAGGCGGATGCGGCTTCCCAAAAAGCTCGATCGTCGGATGATGATGCCGCGTCGGACAGCACATCATCATCGCCTGCGAAGACGACTTCCCACGGAGACAAAAAGGTCGATAAAACCTCGGCGGGAAGCAAAACTCGCGGTAAAGACAAGGGCGACCTTAAAACCTCGAAGAAAGACGATGACGCCGACGCTGCGCAAGCCACCGACGGAGCAGCGGCGGCGGCCGCGGTGGCCGCAGCCACCGTACAGGCGGCGAAACCGGCCGTCGATGATTCGCCCAAGAAGAAAGATACTGCCGCAACTTCTGCGAATGCCAAGACCAATCCCGAAAAAACAGCCGCCGCCGACAAGGCGAGCGCCAAAGCGAATGAGGCAAAGGCGGTTGGCTCGGTAAAGAAGCCCGAGCCGCCGGCGAAAAGCAGCCCGTCCGACGGCACGTTGACCGCTGCAAAAACCGACTCGGCTGCGCAAATTGCCTCGACCGCGTCGGCGGAGGCATCGAAAGAAATCGCCAAGGCCACCAGCACGGCAGCCCCAGCCGCCACACCTGTGGGGAACAAAAAGGCGCCGGCCAATGCCGAGAAAGCAGACCAAACCGCGGCGGCCGTAAAGGCCGCGGCACAAGTGCTCGACGCGAAGCCTGCGCAGGCCAAAGCACCGCAAACGGCGGCCCCGCAGGGCGCGTCGCCCTCGGCCGCCGCGCTGGCTGCTCAAGCGCAGGCAGCCTCGGCGACGACCGTGCCAGCTACGCCCGCGCCGAAAACATCAACCAAACCATCGTCGGACAGCAAGCCCGCCGACTCAACCGATTCGCTGGCAACCGCCGCGGCGGCGTCCAGCAGCGCCAATGCCGTGCAGCAGGTCGTGAATGCGGCGGCGGCCCCGGTGTCGCCTGCGCCCGTTGCCGATCCGAAGACGGCTGCTTTGCCCGCCGCCACCACCAGCATTTCGCCAAACGACACGCCGCCGCCCGCGCCAGAAAACACAGCCCCACCGATGCCGCCCACGAACCAGGCCGCGGGCATGACTTCGCCTTTTGCCGCGCAGTTCAGTCAAACTGCCGGCGACAACTCGGCGGGTGGCGTGGGCGCCGTCGATCGCGTGCGGTTCGTGCAGCGCGTGGCTCGCGCGTTTCAGGCCGCCGGCGATCAGGGCGGGGTGGTGCGATTGAGGCTCAGTCCGCCGGATCTCGGCTCGCTGCAAGTGCAAATCAGCGTCAAGCAAGGCGCGCTCACCGCGCATATTCAGGCCGAGACAAGCACGGCCCAGCAGCTTTTGCTCGACAACCTGCCCGATTTGCGAGATCGACTGGCGCAGCAAGACATTCGCATCGAGCGGTTCGATGTGGAATTGATGGACCAACGTTCCGGCAACATGCCACAGACACCGCAAGGCAACAGCGACAACGAAAACTTCTCACGACGGTCGGCCGCCGCACGCAACACCATCGCGCCGGTCGGCTCGGTCGACGCGGTCGATCGAACGCGGGCGCCCGTGAGCCTGGGAACTGGGGCGCTAAACGTCTTGATTTGAGGGTTCAGGGTTCAGGGGTCAGGATTTAGTCACCAGCCACCAACCACCAACCACCAGCCACTCCCATGTCCACTTCAGCTATCGGTTCGTCTGATCCTTTTTCCAGCGCCTTCTCCAGCCTGCCCGGCAATACGAATATGCCCAGCGCCGCAGCACTGGCCGGCATGACCGACGGCTCCGACCCGAGCACCGATCCGAGCACCGACCCCACAACGGATGGCGCCAGTGGCAGCTCGAGCACCGACTCATCGACTTCGACAGACAGCGGGCTGGCGGGCATCACGCCCGACGACTTTTTGCAAATGCTGATTACCGAGCTGCAAAACCAAGATCCGATGAATCCGACCGATAGCGATCAGATCATGCAGCAGATCAGCGAAATCCGAAATATTCAGGCAACATCCGATCTCACCAGCACGCTCAGCTCGGTGGCTTTGGGCCAGAGCCTCGCCACCGCCAGCAACCTGATCGGCCGACAGGTCGAAGGGCTGGCGGCCGACGGCAGCCAGGTGTCGGGCGCGGTGAGCAGCGTCAGCATCAAGAACGGCAGCCCCGAATTGAATATCGGAGACCAAACCTTGACATTGGCAAATGTTACGTCCGTAGACGGTTGATAAGACCCAACAGGCAGGAGGCATAATCATGGGACTTTCCTCGGTATTCAGCACCGCGATCACCGGCCTTACGGCCGCCGAAACCACCATCGACGTCACCGGCAACAACGTGGCGAACGCTAACACAATTGGCTTCAAGCAATCGCAAGCCGAGTTCTCGACGCAGTTTTTGCAGACCCTATCATTGGGGGCCGCGCCCACCTCGGACAACGGCGGCACCGACCCCAATCAGATCGGCTTGGGCGTCCAAGTATCCGGCATCACGCCCGACTTCAAGCAAGGCACGTTGCAGATCAGTTCCAGCCCGTCAGACATGGCGATTCAGGGCGATGGCCTGTTCATCGTGCAGTCGACCGGCGGCGAGCAGCTCTACACGCGCAATGGCAGCTTCAAGACCAACTCGGAGAACAATCTCACCACCAGCACTGGCCAGCGGCTGATGGGCTACGGCGTCGATAGCAATTTCAACATTCAGACGACGGGACTGACGCCGATCACGATTCCGCTGGGATCGACCGCCGTGGCCGAGGCCACGAAGAATGTCAACCTGTCGGGCACGTTGACGCCCACCGGTGACGTGGCCACCACGGGCGCGATCATTCAAACCGGCCCCTTGGGCGATGCCTCGAAGACGGCGCCCGCCGGTGGCCCGCCGCCGCAGCAGGCCGTGACGCCCGACACGCTCAGCGCGGGAACCACTCTGGCGCAGGCAGCCGGCGGCGGATTGACCGCGGGCGGAACCTATTCGTATAAGGTTGTGTTCGCCGATGGGCCGCTGGGCACGATCCCCGACACCGAAAGCCTGCCCTCGCAAACGATCGGCCCCGTCACGCTGGCCGGCGCCAACCAGTCGATTACGCTCAACAACATTCCGGTCGATTCGACGAATGCCTACAAAACACGCCGGATTTATCGCACCACCGCGGGCGGCAGCAACTATCAATTGGTGGCCGAAATCCCGAACAACACGACGACCACCTATACCGACACTACCGCCGATGGCGCCTTGGGCGCGTCGCTCAACACGACGGCTCTGAGCGGCAACTACAGTTATTACGTGACGTTCGCCAACGCCATCGGCGGGCCGGGCAATGGCGTCGAGAGCCGGCCCACGCCACTGTTGGGACCGATCAACGTGGTCAATGGCCGTATCCAGTTGCAGAATCTGCCGGTCGATGCCAGCGGCCAGTGGACGGTGCGGCGCATTTATCGCAACTCGGCGAGCAACCCCAGCCAGTTCAACTTTGTCGCCGAAATCCCCAACAACACCGCGAACGAAAGCTTTACCGACGACGTGCCCGACGCCACGATCGCCAGCAACGCCCAGGTGAATCTGAATGGCCCTCCCGTCAGCAGCAATACCTTGTTGACCAATGTCTTGCAATACAGCAACGGCACTTATCAGCAGCTTTTCCAGCAGGGCACACTGACGTTTACCGGCACCAAAGGCGGCCGGCAGCTCAACCCCACCACGTTCACCATCACGCCCACCAGCACCGTGCTCGATCTGGCTACGTTCATGCAGCAGTCGATGGGCGTCCAGCAGGCGCCCGGCCCGGACAGCACCAACCCGATTCCCAACGATTCGTCGGGCTTGTCGCCCGGATCGCTGATCAACTCACAGGGCGAAATCGAGTTCGTCAGCGACGCCGGAACCGATAACGCGGTCTCCATCGGACTGTCGGCGTTGCAATTGAAAACTGCCAGCGGCACGCAGGCCGTGCCGCTGAACTTCAATCAGACGCAAGCGGCCGTCGGACAAAGCGCCGTCGCCGACGTCATCGCTTACGACTCGCTAGGCATTCCCATCAACGTTCGCATCACGGCGGTTTTGCAGAATCGCACCAGCACCGCGACCACTTATCGCTGGTTCGCCGATTCTCCCCAGAACGATCCGCTCACCGGCTCGTCCATTTCCGTCGGCACCGGCCTGGTGACATTCGACGGTGACGGCAAATTCCTCTCGGCCAGCAACTCGACGGTCTCCGTCGACCGCACGCACGTGCCCTCGGCCAAGCCCATGCAGTTCCAGCTCGATTTCTCGCAGGTCTCCGGCCTGGCGGCCAGCACGGCCTCGCTGCAGGCCACCAGCCAAGACGGCTTTCCGCCAGGCAAGCTCACCAGCTACATCATCGGCGGCGACGGCGTGATCAAGGGCGTGTTCAACAACGGCACCCAGCGCGATTTGGGCCAGATTGTGCTCGCACGCTTTGCCAACCCCGCGGGTTTGGAGCAAATGGGACAAAATATGTACGCCCCGGGCGTCAACTCGGGCCTACCGATCACCGGCAATCCAAACCAGGACGGCATTGGGTCGATCGTCTCCGGCGCGCTCGAGCAGTCGAACACCGACGTCGGCAACAACCTGATCAACCTGATTCTGGCGTCGACGCAATATCGCGGCAACGCGCAGGTGATCAGCACGGCCCAATCGTTGCTCGATACGCTGCTGCAACTGCGTGCCGCGTAGAGATCTCATGAACCGTTGGTCGTAGGGTGGGACTCCCTGCGCTCGGCCCACCCTACGGCGTTTCCTCTTCATCGCCGGCGAGCTTCAAGGGCGGCAATTCATCCCGTGTGATGATCGGCGAAGGCGGCGGCGGGGCCCGATCCTCGGCCCGCTCGCGATCGCGCGTGGCAGCCGCTTTTTCGGCCCTTGGCTCCGGCAGGTGTTTGCCCTCTTTTTTGCGCGAGGCAATCAGCTCGGCGCGCGCTACTTCGGCCAACTGCTCGCTGGGCACATAGAGATAAAGATCTTCGTCGTAGCTCACGGCTTCGGGGCACGGCATCTCGTCGAGATGCTCCGCGCAGCTCCACACCGTCACGCGGACGCGCTCTTGCCAGCTTTTGATCCAAAGGGCCACCAGTCCGCCCGCGGCGATCAACAGCGCCAGCCGCAGACTCCACGCGATGCCGAAGAAGATCCAGATCAGCAGCAACAGCGCCGCCGCACCCCACGTACCGCCCAGAATGTTGGTGGGCGCTTCAAAGCTGCGGATCTCTTGCGAAAATTTGCGGCTGACCAAGCCCTCGGTGGCCGCACACTGCCAGCATTGCCGCGGCAGGCCGATCTTCCAGGTCATCGCGGTGCGGCTCTCGCGGGCACGATATTTGACTTGCCGGGATTTCAGATCGGGCGTGCGCAGGGCGGGCAGCCACACCCGCACGTTCAACAATGCCCGATCGAGCCAAGGGCCGACCGCCGCCGTAAAACGGTTGGCTGGCGACGATCGGGTCGGAGCGTCCTGCGTCGCGGCGGCGGGCGCCTGTTCCGTCTCATGTTCTTCCATACCATCCATCGTAATCCGCAAGGCGCCCCGGCATCAACCGCGCCCCCTGGCATTTCGCCGCACAGTTTGATAGTGTTTGCGGAACGCCACCGAGCACGTTCCCTACTGAAAATCAGGCGACCAACTTCCTTTCCATGAAACAAGCGATCGCAGGCGTCGCCCCGCCGGACTTGGGCGAAGTGACCATCATGACCGTCTGGCCCTCGCTGGCCGCCAGGGCCGAGGGGCGGTTTTTCGGCCGGTTGTATGGCAACCGCTCGGGCATCCGCCTGGCAGGCATCGATCTCACCCTGGGCAAGATCCTCGCGCTGATCTCGATTCCGCTGATTTTGCCGCTTTACTTCCTGATGATATTGCCGTGCTTTATCTTTGTGCCAAAGCTCGGCCCGATTCCGCGGATTTACGTTTCCAATCCCTGGGCGCGGCGCTATCGTTTGACCAACCGCAGGGTGATTGTCGAGCGGGCCTCGGGCGAGGAAGTCGCCGCCGTCTCGCTCGACGCGTTCGATGCGATCGACGTGCAGATTCTGGCGGGACAAGAATGGTATCCCGCCGGCGAGCTCATCTTTCGCAAAGGCACGGTGGAAACCTTTCGCATCTCAGGCGTGCCGCGGCCCGAGACCTTTCGGCAGACGTGTTTGAAAGCTCAACGCGCTCACGCCTCGGTCAAGCTTGTGGTCGAGCGTCAGCCGGCCGCGGTGTAGGTGTAATTGCCGCAATCGCCGTTCACTCGACCGGCTGCAAGAGCTGCCCGCGGCCGACGTGAATGAGCCGGGCGCTCACCAAATCGCGGTCGTGAATCCACGAAGTGCTGCGGCTGTCGAGGCCCGGCCGCGGCGTGTCTTGCACGACAAAGTAGCGGCCCTCGCGCACTTTCAAGGTCTGCGGCCATTTGGGCACGTCGACCGCGGCCCCGGTAAGATTCTTTTCGGCCGGGTAATTGGTGGTCTCGCCATTGACCACATATTTGTCTTTGCGGATGGAGATGGTGTCGTCGGGCACGGCCAGCAGCCGCCCGGCCAGCAACATGCCCGGCTCGCCGACGCGCGTTTGTGGGGAAAGCCGAAACAGCACCACCGTCCCTTGATGCAACTGGCCTTGTTCGATCCGCCGCCGAAACAAGACGCTCTCGCCGATGTCGATGGCCGGCGACATGCCTTCGCCGACGACGGTCCAGCCAAACTCACGCGCCAACAGCGCCGGAATGGCCAGCGAGGTCACCCACACCAGCGCCGTGGCCGTCCAAAACCGCCGAGCAAGCCAGCCGGGCGGAGCCGGCTCGATCGCCGCCCGCCGGGTCGCCGCGATCTCGCTGCTCCAGGCCACCACCAAGAGGACGAGTGCGGCGAGCGACAGCCACCAGGCGAAACGAGCCATCGAGACGATGAACCAGGCCAGCGAGGCCAGCAGCACTAAGTACAAGAAAAAGGTGGCATTGGCCCAGCGACCGCGCCCCAACAATGCCCACCCCGCGCCCGGACAAAACCATGCTCGCCGCCGGGCGCGAGCGCGCAGCCGCGCTTCGTCGGCATCCATCGCGGAGGTGGGGCAACTGGGATCTTCCAATAGGCTCATGGGGGCTGAGGCTCATGTGACGACTGGCTCCAGATATTTTCATCAAAACTTACAATGCCTGCAAGCGTGCCGTAGCCGCCTCCTTCGCTCGACGGAGCCCTAGACAGCCCGCTGCACGCCACTTACCATGCACGGCATTCGCAAAGGAACTCACGAATATGCAACTTGATTGGCTGGGCATTGTCTTTCGCTGGCTGCACCTGCTCTCGGCCATCACGGCGGTGGGCGGGACGATTTTCCTGCGGATGGCGCTGGTTCCGTCGGTGGCCGTGCTCAGCCAAGAGCAGCACCAGGCGTTGCACGAACAGGTGCGCTCGCGGTGGGTGAAATTCGTGATGGCCGCCATTGCGTTTCTGATTGTCAGCGGCTTGTACAACTTTATTACCAAAGTGAAGTCGCATACCATCGTGCCGGACTACAACTGGCTTTACCAGATGCTGTTCGGCGTGAAGTTCATCTTGGCGTTGATCATCTTCTTTTTGGCCAGCGCGCTGACCGGGCGCAGCCCGGCGTTTGCCAAGATCCGGCAAAACGCGAAGCTGTGGCTCTCGGTAAACATGGCGCTGGCGATCATCGTCGTCTGTATTTCGGGCGTGTTGCGGTTTATTCCGGTCCAACTGCCGACCAATGGATAAGAAGGCCAAGAAACGCATCGACCTCTTGAACCAGCGGCTGCAAAAACTGCGGCAGCAGCTTGCCGGCGCGCGCAAGCAAATGGACGACCCCGCCGACGTCACTCGCCTGGAGCGCGAGATCGAGAATGTTTCGTCTGAGCTGGAAAAGCTGAAGCAAGGCGGATGACGGTGTTCATGGTGGGCAGCCCACCGTAGGGCATACGGCCGAGGATCCAAGTCTTCGCTCTGCAAAAAGCGCTAGAGCTCGATCTCGACGTTCGGCAGATGCTCACGCAGGGACTTCATGCCCTCGGGCGTGGCTTTGGTGAGCTTCAACGAAAGCGATTTCAGCTTGGCAAGACCATAAAGATGCTTTAAGCCCGCATCGGTGATCGCCGTATCTTCGAGACTGAGGTCCGTGAGATTCGTCAGATGCTCCAGATTGCTTAGTCCCTGGTCGGAAATCTTGGTGTGCCAGAAATCGAGCCGCTCCAGAGCGGTCAGACCCTTGAGGTGCGCCAGCCCGGCATCATCGACCTGCGTCTCGCTGAGGTTGAGCGTGGTAAGCCCACGGGCGTCTTTCAAACCGGCCAGGCTGCTGCCCTTGATGGCAATGTCGCGAAGCGAAAGCTTTTTGAGCTTTTTGAAGCCCGACAGCACCGAAAGCCCCGCATCGCCCACCCCGTAGCACCGCATGATGTGCAGTTCGACCAGGTTGGTCAGTCCCTTGAGCTGCTCGAGACCGCTGTTGTCGATGGCCAGATCTTCCAGATTCAGGGCCTTGAGCTTGGGATGCGCGGCCACGTGCTGCAGGCCAAGGTTGGTGACCGCCGGATTGCGAAGCATGAGTTGCTCAAGTCCGGCCAGCGGCCGAAGTTTTTCCAGCCCCGCGTCGGTGACGAGTACGCAGCCGCGCAAATCAAGAGCCCGCAGCTTGGAAAGTTTGCTGATCGATTCCAGTCCCGCGTCGCTGAAATTGTTATAGAGCAGATACAACCGTTCCAAGTCGGGCAGTTCGGTCAGAGGGGCCAGCGCCAGGTCGGAGAGATAGGTCGAGCGGCGTAGATTCAGCGATTTCAGGCTGCGAATGCGCGCCAGGTGCTTGGCGCCTTCGTCGGTGATTTCGGTATTCTCGACCGTGAGCGTTTCCAGCGCGGGTAGCGCGGCGAGATGAGCGATCCCGGCGTCGCTGATGTTCGCCCCGTAAACATACAGCTTGCGCAAATGGGCCAGCGTCGCAATCAGCTTCAGGTCGTCGTTGTTGGTTTGTCGCTCGGCCAGGTTCACCTCGATCACTTGCTGCTGGTCGTCGAATGTCACCTTGCCGCCCAGTTCGTTGATGCGTGCGATGACGTCATCGGCCGCCGCCTGCCGGAGGAAAAGCAGCGATAAGCCTAGTAAGAAACTGCAAACGATCCGAGCGGGCATTTTCAATGTTCTCCCCAAGTGGTAAGTGCGATAACCGTTGCCGGACCCTAGCCTACTTCGCCGCAGGCATCGTTGCAAATCGGCTCGTGCCCCTGGATACAACATATTGCGCCACCGGCTCGCCGCGGTAATCGACCGTGCGTTCATACTCCATCCCGCATTTTTGCAGAATGCGCACGCTCGCGACGTGCAGCGGCTCGACCAGCCCGATGATTCGTTGCAAACCAAGCTCGTTAAAGCCGTGCGCCACGCTGGCCCGAGCCGCCTCAGTGGCCAGCCCCTGCCCCCAAAACTCGCGGCTCAGCCGATAGCCGAGATCGACTTCGCACAACTCGGGTACGTATTTCAGACCCGCGAAGCCGATGAATTGGCCGGTCGCTTTCAGCACGCACGCCGAGCGGCCGAACCCGTGGAGGCGGTAATCGGCCAACGGCCGCTCCAACAGCCCCCGACGCGCGGCCTCGATGCTGGCGGGCGGCTGGTCGCCGGTGTACCGCAGCACTTCTGGGTCGCTGTTGAGCAGATAGAGATTCGCCGCGTCGTCCAGCACAAAGGGGCGCAGTATCAGGCGGGCGGTTTCGAGGATTGCAGGCGGCATTGCCCGCAGATTATTCTAGGGAATCATTTTTGGCAAACCATTTCCCCGCATTCCGTTGTTTAGGAGAATCCGTCGATGAAGCGCCGCGATCTGTTGATTGCCTCGGGAGCAGCCGCGTTGAGTCTCACGCAATTTCCGCTGAGTTGGGTCCGGGCGGCCGACGATAAACGGCGCAAATTGCTGATGTTCACCCGCAGTCAGGGGTTTGAACACTCGGCCTGCAAGCGCCAGGGCGATCAACTGGCGTTCAACGAGCGCGTGGTGACGGAACTAGGCAAGCAGCACAACTTTGAAGTCACGGCCACTAAGGACGGCGGCGTTTTCGACAGCGACCTGGCCGGCTACGACGCCTTCCTGTTCTACACCACCGGCGACCTGACGCAGCCCGGCGGCGACCATCAACCGCCCATGTCGGCGGCGGGCAAAAAGCGGCTGATCGAAGCCGTGCATTCGGGCAAAGGCTTTTTGGCCTCGCACTGCGGCGCCGACACGTTCCACTCGCACGGCGAACGCAGCCAAGAGCAAAAGCCCGCCGAACGCGACCCCTATATCGCCATGCTGGGCGGCGAGTTCATCCGTCACGGCGGCCAGCAAAAAGGCCGGCTGGCCGTGGCCGACGACCAATTCCCCGGCTGCTCCGATCTCGGCAAAACGTTGGAAATTCCGCAGGAAGAATGGTATTCGCTCAAAAACTTCGCCGACGATTTGCACGTGATCTTGATTCAAGACACACAGGGCATGCACGACGCCGATTACGAGCGCCCGCCATATCCGTGTACCTGGGCCCGCAAGCACGGCCAGGGCCGTGTGTTCTACACATCGATGGGTCACCGCGAAGACGTCTGGGAAAACGCCAACTTCCAAAAGGTTTTCCTGGGCGGCCTGGCCTGGGCCTTCGGCAATGTCCAGGCCGACGTGCCGGCGAACATCGACAAAGTGACGCCCGGCGCCCACGTGATGCCGAAGCTCTAATTAGGAAGTCGATCATTCCGCCCTGCGGAGTGCGGCCGATGCCCCGTGCCTGAGCCTGACGGCCGGCGTATACTGGCATGGAGGCTTGAAACGAAGGAGTTCGAACATGTCGATCTCGACGGGACCATTGCCAGGCACTTCGATCGACCCGCTTTATCCCGACTCGGACGGGGAGCCCATGGCGGAAACCGAGTTCCAATTGGTGGCCATGGTCCACCTCTATGAGGCGCTGAAGCTTTTTTTCGCGGGCCGCGATGACGTGCACGTGGCCTCCGACATGTTTTTCTACTACGAGCAAGGCAATCCGGCAGCTTGCCGCGCCCCCGATGTCATGGTGACTAAGGGCGTCGTGGGCAAACATCTTCGGCGCTCGTTTCGACTTTGGGAAGAGGGAGTGCCGCCCGCGGTAATTTTCGAGGTAACCTCGGCCAAGACGCAGTACGAAGATCAAGTCGAAAAACCCTCACTCTATGCAAAACTTGGGGTGCGCGAATATTTTCTATTCGATGCGGAGGGCGTGTTCCTGCGCCCTCGGCTGAAGGGTTTTCGCCTGGAGCATGGAACGTACGTGCCGCTGAAGCTCGACAACGCAGAGAGGATGGTCAGCGACGAGCTCGGCTTGCAGTTGGCGATTGATGGACCGTTGCTGAGACTGACCGACCTGCGAACGGGGAACCGCCTGCCCACGCTGCAAGAATTGGCCGAGAAGGCGAGCAAGGCCGAAAATGCCAAGGACCGTGTGGAAAAAGCAACGCGGCGGGCCGAGGAAGCAAGGCGGCGGGCCGAGGAAGCAACCGCGGACGAACAGCGGGAGGTCGAAGCTCAGCGGAAACGTGTGGCGGAGCTGGAAGCCGAGTTGGCGCGGTTACGCGAAACGCAAACACCTCCTGGATCACACTAACCGGACACCGACCCTCACAACGGTTGCTGCTGGGTAACGCAATGAAACGCCCCCAAGCCCCAGGCCAGTTCCACAGCGCGGATGCCACGAATCCGCCGGCCCGGAAATAACTCGGCTAGCGTCTCGATGGCCACAGCGTCAGCTCGGTCGCCAAATTGCGGCACCACCACCAACGCATTGGCAACGTAAAAATTGAGATAGCTGGCGGGCAGCCGATGCTCGCCGTGATAGAGCGGGCGCGGCATTGGCAAGGTGACAATTTCCAAAGGGCGGCCCTGCTCATCGCCGGCGGCACGCAGCCGCTGCAGGTTGTCGCGCAGCGGATCATGATTGGCATCTGCCGGATCTTCTTCCAGTGCCGCGACGACGGTGCGCGGCGAGACAAAGCGGGCCAGCTCGTCGATATGCCCGTCGGTGTCGTCGCCCACGATCCCGCCGCCCAGCCAAATCACATGTCGGGCGCCGCAGTAATCGGCCAGGTATTGTTCTAGTTCCGCGCGGCCCAGGTGCGGGTTGCGGTTGGGATTGAGCAGACATTGTTCGGTGGTGAGCAGCGAGCCGGTGCCGTTGACATCAATCGCACCGCCTTCGAGCACGATCTGCGGCTCGAACCGGCGATATCCGAGCTTTTCAGCGATCCGCCGGGCCGCCTGCTGATCTTGATCGAACGGCGGATACTTGCCGCCCCAGGCGTTGTAATGCCAATCGACCAGAGCCGGCGGTTTACCAGCAGGACCGACCAGAAACGTCGGACCATGATCGCGAATCCAGGCGTCGTTGGTCGGGATGTCGTACAGCGTGACGCGAGGCAGATGTCCGACCAAGTGCAGCGCCTCGGCCATCACCGTCTCGCCACCGGCGAGAATATGCACCGGTTCAACCGCGCAGAGCGTCCGCACCAGCTCTGCCCACACGCCGGGCACCGGCTCGAATTGCCCCGGCCAGCTCTCGCGATTGTGCGGCCACGAAAGCCAGGTGGCCGCGTGCGGCTCCCATTCGGCGGGCATACGATAGCCGAGGGCGGCGGGGGGAACGTCGGAGGGTGCGATTTGACCAGACACCGGGTTCAGGGTTCAGGGTTCAGGGTTCAGGGTTCAGGGTTCAGGGGCCGTAGGGTGGGCCGAGCGCAGCGAGTCCCACCATTGCGTTTTACCGACCAATCGCCGCACGTTCGTTGCCGGTGTCGTGGAAACGGTTAAGGTATTCGTCCACGCCCAAATCGGACTCGCGTATCAGCGAGAACACCTCTACGCCAGACCCCAAGCATGGGCCGTCCTGATCGAAGATGTGGAAGGCCATCGCGTATCCGATATATTCCGTCGTTGAAGATTCGTAGGCTTTCGAGCGTTGCTCTGCTCGATGCACCGCTTCGGTAAACGACGCCGCGCGCACGATCAGCACGCGCTCCTCATAGGCTTGCTTTTCGAACCCCATAAGCTTGTAAACCAATCGGACACCGTACCAGGGCTCAACTGACATATCGCACCGCGTGTGTCGTGCATGTTGATTCAATCCAAGTATCGCTTGATCAATCCGCCATACGCGTCGATCCTTCGGTCGCGCAGGAACGGCCAGTGCGTGCGCACCACGTCAATCTGGTCGAGATTGCACTCGACGACCAGCGTCGCTTCGACATCGTGCTCGGCGCGGGCCAACACGTTTCCATTGGGGTCGGCAACGAATGACGCGCCCCAGAATTCCAGGTTTCCCTCGCGGCCGATGCGGTTGGGCGCCGCCACGAAAATGCCGTTGGCGATGGCATGGCTGCGCATCATCGTCTCCCAGGCCGAGTGCTGGCTGGCGCCAAACTCTTCTTTCTCCGCAGGGTGCCAACCGATCGCGGTGGGATAGAAGATCATCTCTGCGCCGGAGAGCGCTGTAAGCCGGGCGGCCTCGGGATACCATTGATCCCAACAGACGCACACGCCCACCCGGCCAAAATGAGTCGGGCAGCTCGAAAACCCCAGGTCGCCCGGCGTGAAATAGAATTTTTCATAGTAGAGCGGGTCGTCGGGGATGTGCATCTTGCGATACAGTCCCGCCTGCTTGCCATCGGCGTCGAAGACCACGGCGGTGTTGTGATAGAGGCCGGCGGCCCGACGCTCGAAAAGCGAGCCGATGACCACCACGCCGTGCCACCGGGCAGCCTCGGCCAAGGCTTGGCTCGTGGGACCGGGAATGGGCTCGGCCTCGGCAAAGCGGGCGTGGTCTTCGCTCTGGCAAAAATATTCGCCCGCAAACAATTCTGGCAGGCAAACCACCTGCGCCCCCGCGGCCGCCGCTTCGCCGATGCGGGCCAGGGCCTTGGCCACATTGGCCTCTTTTTGCGGCCCGCAGCTCATCTGCACCAGCGCGACCGAAACCCTGGCGGGTCTCTCTGAGGCAGGAGCGTCTGACCATTTCGGTTGATCCATCGCCTGATCCATTCACCGATGGTAACTTTTCGGGTTGGAGAAGAAAATGGGTTGTCACGCCCGGTTCGCAAGCATTACGAGGATCTGCCATGTGCGGACGGTTCACTCTGCGCAGTTCTGGACAGGCGCTGGCCAAGCATTTTGAGCTGGCGGAGATGCCGCTGTTTGAGCCGCGGTACAACATCGCGCCCACGCAGCCCGCGCCGGTCGTGCGGGCCGACACGGCCACCGGGCGGCGGGTGCTCGACTGGCTGCGCTGGGGCTTGGTGCCCGCGTGGGCCAAAGATCTGGCCATCGGCAACCAATTGATCAACGCCCGTAGCGAAACATTGGCCAGCAAGCCGGCGTTTCGCCACGCCTTTCGCCAGCGGCGGTGTCTGGTGGTGGCCGACGGCTTTTATGAATGGCGGCGGCAAGGCAAACGCAAGCAGCCGTTTTACATCACCGCGGCGGATGGCGCGCCCTTGGGCTTTGCCGGACTGTGGGAACGTTGGACACCGCCCGATGGCCCGCCCCGCGGAACGCCGAGCGCCGTCGATTCGTGCACGATCGTCACCACGTCGGCCAGCGACTGCATGCGCCCGCTGCACGACCGGATGCCGGTCATCTTGCCGCGCGAGGCCTGGCCGGCCTGGCTCGATCCTGGGTTGGATGACCCCGCCGCGTTACAGGAACTGCTCATCCGCTGCGCCGGCGATGGCTTGGTGAGTCATCCGGTCGATGCGCTGGTGAACAGTCCGGCAAACGACAGTCCTCGATGCATTGAGCCGCTGGCGGATGATGACGTCTCGAAGACGGTGGATCGAACGCTGTTTTAGTGGGCGGTGGTGACGAGTTCGTCGATCGCTGACGAATGAGGAGCATATCTTTATGGCAATGACGTTCGACGCGACTCTCAAAGACATGGCACGCGAGAATCCAAGCGTTTGAAGCGGATGCATCGCCGCGCCCTCGACGCCGCAACCTGGCAACAGATTCTCGGCACTCCATGAGGCTTCGACAGTGATGTCGCCCGATCGAACGGTTGCCGCGTTCGTGGCTCGGACTGAGGCTGAATCATTCGCGCAGGCGTTTGGCGCCGCAGGTCGGCCTGGGCTTTGCCGCCGCGAGCATTGCCGCGCTGCTGTGGTTTTGACTTCGAGGGGGCCTCCGCGATATGATGGAGAGTAGCGAATGGCCTGGCCATCGCCCCGCCCCGATTCGAGGCACGCGAGATGCAAAATGCCGGCGTGCCGCCCGCCCGACAACCATTGACCGTCGACGCACGATGATTCGACTCGCCCGTTGCACCCGCTTGCCGGCCATCGCCGCGGTGTTTGTCGTTGCTACCGTTCAGCCGGCCACAAGGGCCGGGGCTACCGAGACGAAAGCGGGGCAGGCGCCGGACGCCACGCAGGTCGAGTTTTTCGAGAAAACGATCCGTCCGCTCTTGGTCGAGCGCTGTCAGAAGTGCCATGGGGCCGAGAAGCAAGAGGCGGGACTGCGGCTCGACCGCCGTGAGCCAGCCTTCCAGGGCGGCGACAGTGGCCCGGTGATTGTGCCGGGCGAGCCGGAGAAAAGCCGCCTGATCGCCGTCGTCCGCTACGACGGCGATACGCAGATGCCGCCCTCGGGCAAGCTGCCCGAAAGTGAGTTGGCCGCGCTCGTCGCCTGGGTCAAGCAAGGCGCGGCTTGGCCCGCCGAACAGGCGTTCGCCGCGCCGGCCGCGGCGCCGGCAAACCCTGAACACGCCGCCGAACACTGGGCCTTTCAACCCCTGACTCGCCCCGCGCCGCCGGCAGTCAAGCAGCAAGATTGGTGTGCCACGCCCATCGACGCTTTCGTTCTGCACGAGTTGGAAAAGCAAAACCTGACGCCCGCCGCTCGCGCCGATCGGCGGACGCTCCTGCGCCGGGCAAGCTACGACCTGATCGGCCTTCCGCCGACGGCTGAAGAGGCTGATGCCTTCGAGCGCGACAAATCGCCCGGCGCCTGGCCCCGCGCCATCGACCGACTGCTCGACTCGCCTCACTATGGCGAACGCTGGGCGCGGCACTGGCTCGATGTCGCCCGCTATGCCGACACCAAGGGCTATGTCTTCACCCAGGAGCGGCGGTATCCGTTCTCGTACACCTATCGCGATTATGTCATTCGGGCGTTCAATGAAGACCTGCCTTACGACCGGTTCGTCGTCGAGCAACTTGCGGCCGATCGCTTGCCGTTGGGCGACGACCGAAGAGCGCTGGCGGCCTTGGGTTTTCTGACGCTCGGCCGCCGCTTTATGCTCAATACGCACGATATCATCGACGACCGCATCGACGTGGTTTCGCGCGGCCTGCTGGGGCTGACCGTCACCTGCGCCCGCTGCCACGATCATAAGTTCGACCCCATTCCCACGGCCGACTATTACTCGCTGTACGGCGTTTTCGCCAGCTCGGTCGAGCCGGATGAAGAACCGCTGCTGGGCATGCCCGAAGAATCGGCGGCCTACGAGCAGTTCAAGACCGAGTTGGCCGCTCGGCAAAAGGCGTTCGACGATTACCGCGCGCAGAAGCTGAACGAGTTGGCGGTGAATCTCCGCTCGCGGGCAGGCGATTATCTGGCCGGGCTGGTTGGCCAACGATCGGGCGAGTCGGCGGGCGACGAGGCGATGCTTTCGCTGGGCAAGGGCGAACTGCGTCCACGGCTGTTGCAGCGCTGGCGCGACTATCTGATGCGGACGGCGGCGGCGCATCATCCGGTGTTTGCTCCATGGCACGAATTGGTCGCGATCCCGACCGCCGAGTTCTCGAACAAATCCGGCGAAATCTATACTCGCTTAGCTGGCGCCTCTGACGCCGCCAAGCCGATTAACGCCACTGTGGCCGCGGCACTGGCCCAGCGTCGGCCGGCCACGATGATCGATGTGGCAGCGCTGTATGGCGAGTTGCTCGCGGCGGTTGATAAGCAGTGGACCGACGCACGGGCGGCGAATGCGGCGCTGGAAAAGCTGCCCGACCCAGCGGCCGAGGAGCTGCGGCAGGTGCTGTACGGCGGCGATTCGCCGGCGGCGATTTCGGACGAGCAGGGCTCTCGAATGCTCGACCGCGATGTGAAAGCCCATCTGACGGAGCTGAAAAAGAAAATCGACGAGCTGGAAGTCAACTCTCCTGCCGCGCCGCCGCGGGCGATGGCGCTGGTCGATGCACCCAAGCCTACCGAGCCGCACATCTTCATTCGCGGAAATCCCGCGCGGGCGGGCGAGGCAGTGCCGCGGCGCTTTTTAGAGGTTTTGGCACGCGGCGAGCGCAAGCCTTTTCAGCAGGGCAGCGGCCGGCTGGAACTGGCCCAAGCCATCGCCAATCCGGAAAATCCGCTGACCGCCCGAGTGCTGGTCAACCGCGTTTGGCTGCACCACTTCGGGCAGGCGCTGGTGCGCACGCCCAGCGATTTTGGCGCCCGTAGCGAACCGCCCTCGCATCCGGCGTTGCTCGACTGGCTGGCCAGCGCGTTTATCGACCAAGGCTGGTCGATCAAGACGCTGCACCGATGGATCATGCTCTCCAACGTCTATCAGCAGGCCAGTGTCGAGCGTCCCGAGTGCGCCGCCATCGACCCCGAGAATCGACTGATTTGGCGCATGAACCGGCGCCGATTGGAATTCGAAGCGCTGCGCGATAGCTATCTGGCGGCGGCGGGCCGGCTCGACCGCAAACTCGGCGGGCGGCCCATCGACCTTTGGGCGCAGCCCTTTACCGCGCGCCGCAGTGTGTATGCCTATCTCGACCGACAAGATCTGCCCGGGGTGTTTCGCATCTTCGATATGGCCAACCCCGATGTCTCGAACGACCAGCGGCCGCGGACCACGGTGCCGCAGCAAGCGCTGTTTGCGATGAACTCGCCGTTTGTCATCGAGCAGGCGCGGCACATCGCGGCCCGCCCCGAGATTTCCGGCGAAGCCGACCCCGCGCGGCGCGTGCAGGCGCTGTATCGGGCGATCTTGGCTCGCCCGGCCCAACCCGACGAGATTGAGTTAGGCCTGCGGTTTGTCACTTCGCCGCCGATGCCAAACGAGACCAAAATGAATGCTTGGCAGTTATATGCCCAGGTGCTGCTGAGTGCCAACGAGTTTGTGTTTGTGGATTAGACGGGTTTACGTGCAAAGGGAAAGGCGGCGCAGCCGCGCGTGCTCCCTCTCCCTCCGGGAGAGGGCTGGGGTGAGGGTGGTCGATTGCGAGAAACGTTGCCAACCGTCAGGTGCCCTCATGAAGAAAACTCCCAGACCCGCTGAAACAACCGCACGCGCCCGCCAACTGCGGCGCGACAATACGAAGCCGGAAGCAGTTTTATGGAATGTACTTCGAGGCGGTCGACTAGGCGGTTTAAAATTCAGGCGACAGCATCCGGTAGGACCGTTCTTTGCCGACTTTTATTGTCACAGTGCGTCGCTCGTCGTCGAGTTGGATGGGATGAGTCACGACGATCGAGCACAGAAAGATGAACGACGGACGGAGTTTCTACAACGGGCGGGTATGAAAGTGATTCGAATTTTGAACGATAATGTTATGTCAGACATCGAGGCTGTAGCACGTTATATCGCACGCGAAGCGGGCGGAAGCTTGGATTCGCATCCAAACGTGGCGCCACCTTCCCCTCACCCTAACCCTCTCCCGGAGGGAGAGGGGACAAGTCTGACGACTTGCTTCAAACCTACGCGAACCGTGAACAAAACATGACCAGCAACAATCATCTCAATTGCTCGCTCACCCGCCGTGAGCTTCTCGCCCGCTCGGGCATGGGGCTTGGCTTGCTTGGACTGGCCGGAGTGCTGGGCGCCGACGGGCTGCTGGCCTCGGCCAATGCCTCCGCCGGCTACGGCAACCCCATGAATCCCAAGCCGCCGCACTTTGCGGCTCGGGCAAAACACGTCATTCACTTGTTCATGAACGGCGGGCCGAGCCATGTCGATACGTTCGATCCCAAGCCGGCATTGGCCAAATACGCCGGCCAGAACTTGCCGACGGAAAACCTGCGCACCGAACGCAAGACGGGCGCCGCGTTTCCCTCGCCATTCAAGTTTCAGAAATATGGCCAAAGCGGCATCGAGGTGAGCGAGTTGTTCGCCAACGTCGCGCGACACATCGACGACATCGCCGTCGTCCGCTCGATGCACGCCGACGTGCCCAACCACGAGCCGTCGCTGATGTTGATGAACTGCGGCGAATCGCGGCTGGTGCGGCCCAGCATGGGTTCGTGGGTCACTTATGGGCTGGGCACCGAGAACCAGAACTTGCCCGGCTTCATTGCCATGTGCCCCGGCGGTTACCCCATCAAAGACGCCGAAAACTGGCAAAGCGCCTTTCTGCCGGGCGTCTATCAAGGCACCTACATCAACACGCAACACACCGAGATCGAGAAGCTGATCGAGAACGTGCGCAACGGGCAGATTGCCCCGGCTGACCAGCGGCGGCAGCTCGATCTGTTGGCCGAGTTGAATCGCCGCCACCAACAGGCGCGGCAGGGCGACCCGGCCCTGGAATCGCGCATCCATAGCTTCGAGCTGGCCTATCGCATGCAGACCGAAGCGGCCGAGGCGTTCGACGTCAGCCGCGAGCCGCAGTATGTGCTCGATGAGTATGGACCCGGCGTGCAAGCCAGGCAGATTCTCATTGCCCGGCGGCTCATCGAGCGAGGCGTGCGTTATGTGCAGCTTTGGCACGGCGCCGGCCAGCCTTGGGACAATCACGACGATATCGAAGTCAACCATCGGCGGCTGGCCGGCGAGTGTGACCGGGCGATTGCCGCCTTGCTGAAAGACCTGAAGCAGCGTGGGTTGCTCGACGAGACGCTGGTGATTTGGGGCGGCGAGTTTGGCCGCACGCCCACGGTCGAGCTGCCGCAAAAAGGCGCCAACGCCGGCAAGATCAACGGCCGCGATCACAACCACTATGGCTTCAGCATGTGGCTGGCCGGCGGCGGCGTGAAAGGCGGCCAGGTGTACGGCGCCACCGATGAATTTGGTTTTCAGGCGGTCGAAAACCGCGTCCACATTCACGACCTGCACGCCACCCTGTTGCACCTGCTGGGCTTCGACCACAAACGGCTGACCTACCGCTATGCCGGCCGCGATTTCCGGCTCACCGATGTGCATGGCGAGGTTGTCCAGCCGCTGATCGCCTGAACCGGCCTTGAATGGCGAAACGAGGGTAGTCCAGGGCTTACATGACGCTCGGGCGATTGACCTGATCGCCGCCGCCGGCGCAAGATAAAGGCATGCCCGAGCCTGCTTCACCTCCGCCGGCCACCACCGACTCGCCCATGTTCTGGCTAATGCTGTTTGGCAGCACGGCCCTGATCATGTTGGCCTTGATCGAGCCCAAGTTCGCCCAGCGGCAGCAGCGGCTGGAGCGGATGTCAGAATCACGGGCAAAAGCGGCTCAAAACATTGCCCAGCGCGCCGCCCGCGCCGAGCCAACGGCCGATGCCGAGATGCCCCGCTGGCAGGCCGCGCACCGGCCAACGCTCCGTCCGCTGATTTTCTTCATCGCCGCGGTGGTGCTGGTCAGCTCGCTGGCCATGCGGTTTGTCGTGTCACGCCGAGGCCGGCAGGCAGGTGGCGCGTTGGGTGCTCGATCTTCACCCCACGGCGAGGCCGTCTCGTGAGCTGGCTCTTCGAAGACCCGACGTTGCTGATCGCCTCGGGCGTGCTGATCGAGGTGTTGCTGGCGGTCGCCCTGGTCAAATCGGGCCGCACGATGCTGATGCTGGCGATGGGCGGCGTGTTGGCGCTGATGCTCGGCGGTGTTTTCATCGAGCGGATGGTGGTCACCGACCGCGAGCAGATTGAAGCCACGCTGGAAGGCGTGTCCCAGGCGCTGGAGGCCAACGACGTGGAAGGAGTGCTGGCCTGGATCGATGCCGACGCGCTGGCGCTTCGTTCGGAAGTCCGCAATACGGTGCCGCAGGCCCAAATCAGTGAAGTTCGGCTTTTCGATCTGCGGATCGACCTCAATCGCTTCGTCACGCCGCCCAAGGCGCAGGCAGACTTTACAGGCCGAATCCGCGGCACCTACCGAGGCATGGGGCGCGCCAGCGGCGACGGCATGGTATTGCGGCGGTTAACGGTTGATTTCCGCCAGCAGGGCGACCGCTGGATCATCACCGGCTATCAAGATCGCGGCATGCTAACCGGCCACGAGCAGTAGTCTCGTGAACCGGCGAAGCGGGAAAGCCATCGGTCGCGCCAGAAAATGGACCTTCGTCATCACAGAACTTCGAGACGCCCTTCAGGATTGGATCGCCCAGGATGGTTATTGCGCGGCATTCAGCCATTTGCGACCGAACAAGGTCAGGCCGCCAAAGTTCATGACCAGCGCCGATAAAATGAGCCATCCGAAACTATGAAGCGCTACCCATGGGATTCCGCGCCAACTGGCGACCCAGTGCAAGAAGGAGCGTAGTGGACCAACCTCACGCGTTGGGAGATCGCGGCTGGCATGTTTGTTCGATTTGGCGAGGAACGAAGGCTTCATGCATCTGGACGTCAGCCATGACACGAGCGTATTCGCGGCCGACGCTCGTTGGGATTGGTGGAAAAATACGGCTGCCGTCTCAAAGGGCATCTTCCTGAAAAGCGCCGAGATGCTGCGTGATTTGATGCGGACGGCCACTAACTTGGTCGTGCCAGCCTTCGGATCGCCCCGAGCCGCGGCCAGCAAGTTGATTGGCGTTTCAAGATCGATCCGCTAAAATCATCTTCGATTCTGGCGAGCGCCGCCACCCCTTGTGGCGCCTCGCCAGTGTACCCAGGGGCCGCTGAGGTGCGCAGATGCTCAAGATTCTCGGTCCTCGTTCACATGTGTGCGGCGTGCTCTCGCGCCGCCAGTTTCTTGAAGTCGGGGGAGCAGGGCTGCTGGGCCTCTCGCTGCCCAAGTTGCTCGCCGCCGAAACGCGGCAGCCGCAGCAGCAACAAGCCGGCCAGGCAGCCGCCCGACCAAGAGCCAAGTCGGTCATCTTCCTTTATTTGTTTGGCGGCCCCAGCCAGCTCGAAACGTTCGACCTTAAGCCACAAGCCCCCGATGCCATCCGCGGGCCATTCCGCCCTATCGCCTCGCGCACGCCCGAACTGCTCATCTGCGAACACCTGCCGCGGATGGCGCAGATCTCTGATCGCTTCTGCGTGCTGCGGACGCTCGGGCACGCGTACAACGACCACAGCACCGCGGGCCACTACATTCAGACCGGACATCCCTGGCATATTCCCATCGGCGGGGGCTTCAATGCCACCGACAAAGACTGGCCGGCGCTCGGCTCGATCGTCGAGTATGTCGACCAGCGCGCCGGCGGTCCGCCTCGCACTATTCCCAGCTATGTGTATCTGCCCAACCGCCTCGGGCATTTGCAAACCTACAGCACCAAGCTCGACCGGCCCGGGCAATATGCCGGCTGGCTGGGCCGCGGCTACGACGCCTTGGCCACCGACATTCGCAAGCGAGACGACAGCGACAACCCCTTCTATCGCCCGTGCACCGACGACGAGCTCGACTTTCGCATCAAGGGCCTGGCCAGCGATGCCACGCTGACGCTCGACCGGCTCGATCGCCGACGTTCGCTCTTGGAGCAGTTCGATCTTGCCCGGCGAAGGCTTGACGCCGCCGGACCGCCCACAATTTATCCGGCCAGCTACCAGCGGTTTCAAGAGCGGGCGTTGGCGCTGGTCAACTCCGAGACGACGCGCCGCGCGCTCGACCTGCGCAGCGAGCCAACCGAGCTGCGCGATCGCTATGGCCGGCACTTGTTCGGGCAATCGACGCTGATGGCCCGCCGCATGATCGAAGCCGGCGCGAGATTTGTCACCGTGGCCTGGGACGCGCCCGATGGCTATGGCTGGGACTCGCATATTCATAGCGACGACGTGAAAAAGCATCTGTTGCCCGGCCTCGATCAGGCCTTTAGCGCGCTGGTGTTCGATCTCGACCAGCGCGGCCTGCTCGACGAAACGCTGGTGGTGGCCGTGGGCGAAATGGGCCGCACGCCCAAGGCCACCGCCGCTTGGGGCCGCGGACATTGGAGCACGCTGTTCCCCGCCGTGCTGGCCGGCGGCGGCATCCGCGGAGGAATCGTCTATGGCCGTTCCGACAAACACGCCGCCCACCCAATCGACCATCCTTTATGCCCGGAAGATCTGGCCGCGTCACTCTTCTCCGCGCTGGGCATCGCCCCCGAAACGCGTGTTGCCGACGCCCAGGGGCGCCCCGTGCCGCTGGTCGACGGCGGTCGTGTGCTGGCAGAACTTTTTGGCTGAAGCATCTGTACTGCCTGAAGTCAATTCGCACGAAAAGCGTACTTTTAACAACGCTTATGGGTGGTTTGCTTGCTTTTCGTGTTACCGCCCTCGGGAATTCATCACTTGTTCGTGGGTCGCTTCCCCCGTGATTTTCCCTAAACCCCGCCAAATCCCGAACTTGACCATCGGTAACTCCACCACGTACACTTCACTGGATACTGCCGATGATGATAACAGCAGTACCCTCCTGTCGGTTTAGGGCACAAAGGTTGCGGTTCCGCCCGCGCGGCGGCCTGGCGTCGCTCCCACTCTGCGTGGCCGGAGCAGCACGCCGCCGGGCAAACCAGGAGGCAACGATGGACGTAAGGCGTTCGCAGTCTCAGCTTTATCACTTTTTTTCCGGTCTGGCCGAGTTCACTTTCGAGGCCCGGCTCGGCGTCGCCGATCCGCCGCTGATCGACTATATCGCGGCGCTGCTGACCCGCTTTGTCCACTGCGACGCCATCTACTCGGTGCGCAATCCCGCCGGGCGGCGGCTGGAAGAGGTGGCTCAAATGCTCATCGAGGCGGAAGCCAGAATTGGCAATCCCCGACGCGAGGTGCATCGGCACATCGGCGACTTCACCTTGTTCTGGACGGGCGTCTATCCGGAAACACTGCGGCGGCTGAAAGACCAATCGCGGCTCGATTATTTTGTCGACTACTGCGAGCAGGGCAAACGCGCCTATCACATTGCCAGCACCATTCCCACCGACGACACGCACGAAAACGAAGTGCTCGAGCGCCTCAGTCACGAGTTTGAGTTGTGTGCCTACGGGCTGGGCGAAGTGCGTCGCGAGTGGGAGCGCCGCGATCCAGAAGCCCCCGAAGGGGTCGTCGTCCTATGACGCTGGATCCGGGAATGACGATCGAAGACAGCCATCCTACTCTCGAAGAAAGCCACTCCTTCAACCGCCACGCCCTGGCGTACATCCAGCATGCCGCCGAGCATGGGCTGTACGAAATCCGTGGGCTAGGCGCCAAGCGGTCATTGCCGACGTTCGACGACCTGGTGTTTCTCACCGCGTCGCTCTCGCGCTATCCGCTGGAAGGGTATCGCGAGCGCTGCCTCACCAAAACCGTGCTCGGCACGCGGCACGCCAAAAAACCGGTCGAACTGGACATTCCCATCACCATCGCCGGCATGAGCTTTGGCGCGCTTTCGGCCCATTCAAAAGAGGCTATCGGCCGCGCCGCTACCGCGGTCGGCACATCGACCACCACGGGCGACGGCGGCATGACGCCCGAAGAACGGCAAGCGTCGAAGACGCTCGTTTACCAATGCTTGCCCTCGCGCTACGGTTTCAATCCCGACGACCTGCGCCAGGCCGACGCAATTGAGCTGGTCATCGGCCAGGGCGCCAAACCGGGCGGGGGCGGCATGCTGCTGGGACAGAAGATCAGCCAGCGGGTGGCCGAAATGCGCACGTTGCCGCCGGGCATCGACCAGCGTTCGGCTTGCCGGCATCCCGACTGGACCGGCCCCGATGATCTGGCGATCAAAATCCTCGAGCTGCGCGAGATTACCGATTGGCAAGTGCCTGTCTACGTAAAGATGGGCGCCTCGCGGGTGCGCAACGACGTCAAGCTGGCGGTCAAATCGGGCGCCGACGTGGTGGTGATCGACGGCATGCAGGGAGGCACGGCCGCCACGCAGCAGGTGTTCATCGAGCACGCCGGCATTCCCACGCTGGCGGCTTTGCGGCAGGCCGTCGAAGCCCTGGAAGAAATGAAACTGGTCGGCGAAGTGCAGTTGGTCATTTCCGGCGGCATTCGCACCGGGGCCGACGTCGCCAAGGCGCTGGCCATGGGCGCCGACGCCGTCGCGCTGGGCCAAGGAGTGCTGATGGCGCTGGGTTGCAACGCCGATTATTACCTGCAAGACGACCGGCGCATCGACGCCACCGGGGATTATCATCGGCTGGGCACGGCGCCGGGCTTCTGCCATCACTGCCACACGGGGCAGTGCCCTGTGGGCATCACCACGCAAGACCCGCTGCTGGAAACGCGGCTCACGCCCGAAGACGGGGCGCGGCGGCTGCGGAACTATCTGAACGTGCTGACGCTGGAGCTGACCACGCTGGCCCGTGCCTGTGGCAAGTCGAACGTGCATCACCTAGAGCGAGAAGACCTGGTGGCCCTGACCATCGAAGCCGCCGCCATGGCCAAGCTGCCGCTGGCCGGCACTGATTGGATTCCGGGCATCGCATAAAGATTTTGAACAGAAGGAAACGAAGGAAGCAAAGAGTAAGTTTGAGAATCACGGCGGGAACGAAGCGGTACAGGGCGGCTGAGCAAAGCGCATCATGATTTCTTTCTTCGTTCCCTTCGTTGCCTTTTGTTCCAAACACATCTTTCGTTCGGTTGGTCTATTCGCTTGGCTTCGGGTGTTCAATTCGTACGCGCCGCGGACCAAACGCCAGCATCTTGGCAGGCAGGTTTCTTAGAACGGGAATGTATTGCCCGATTTGCAATAGCAGCGGCGGACGGAACGACGTGCCCGGCCGCAGCGCGGGCGCCGCAATTCTTCGCTGCAAGTAGGCCTGAATGCGTTGCACGATGCGAATGGCCGGCTCGCGACGCCGCTGGATGGCCGCCAGGTCGTCGTCGGTGATCCTGTGGCTTTTCAGCGGCAGCCGCAGCACGTTGGCCGCTTCGACCGCGTCTTGAATGGCGCAGTTGATGCCCACGCCGCCCACCGGCGACATTACGTGCGCCGCGTCGCCGATGAACAGCAAGCCGGGCACGTGCCACTTGGCCAGCCGGCTCGACTCGACCGAAAGCACCGACACCTGCGCCCAATCGGTCAGGCCATTGACGCGATCGGCCATCCACGGCACCACGTCGGCCATGGCCGCGCGAAGCGCCTCGATCGACTGCTGACGCAACTCGCGGAAACTTCCTTTGAGAATCGCGAAGCCGATCTGCCAATCGTCGGCCCGGTCGAGCACGGCGGCAAAATGCCCGCCCTTGACGTAGATTGCGCCGCGGTCTTCGGGATCGCCGGGCCGACGCGGCAGCCGAAACCAGACCACGTCCATGGGCGGCGCGGTGGCCTGGGGCGTGAGGCCCACCAGGCTGCGCAGCTTCGAAAACCGCCCGTCGGCCGCCACGGTGAGCGGCGCGCGCACCTCGTGCCAGGCGCTGTCGGCGCCGCGATATTGCACCCCGCAGACGCGGCCGCCGTCGTTCAACAGCCGCTGCACGTTGGCCCCCAGCACCAAGTGGAAGTTCGGAAACTTCTGAGCTTCCTCGGCCAGCAAGTTCAACAGATGCACTTGCGGCAGCATCGTGACAAACGGAAACGGCGTCTTGAGCCGGCTCAGGTTGGCAATGGTCACCGTTCGCTCCGGCGTGATCAGTTCCAGCGAGCGGACCTTGCCGTGGGGCAAGGCGAGCACGCGCTGCGCCAGGCCGATCTGGTCGAGAACCTCCAGCGTCGAGGGATGCACCGTATCGCCGCGGAAATCGCGATCAAAATCGTGATGAGCCTCCAGCAGCGTGGTGTCGATGCCTTGCCGGGCGAGCAACAGTGCCAGCACCATGCCCGCCGGCCCGCCGCCAACAATCGCGCAGCCGGTATGCACCACATCGGCGATTGCTTCGGGGGCGTGGTGGCCAGTGGCGTCGGTCATGGTATTTTGCGTGGTACGGGTTACGGAGATGCCGCTTTTTTGCCCTTTGTCACGCCAGGGTCACGCACTGCTTGCCGCGCCGGGCCGCCATGATAACTTTTTGACTGCGCCGCGGGCAGCCCAATCGTAAAGAGGAACCCCGTGATGTGCGCCGTGGCAAGCGGCGGCGAAACGAAGATCCCGGTCAATAACGACGTCAAGCGAGCCGCGGTAAGAGCGATCGTTCGCCGGGCCAGCCAGCATGGCATATCCGTGGCCGGTGGGCCGTGAGCGGCTTAACTCGCCGCCTTGGTGCGGGCAACCAACCGATAGCCACACGAGCGGACCACCAGTAACGACGCAATGATGATGGCGCTGGGCAGAGCCAGGAACACGGCAAACGCCGGGGCGTGCCACCAGAACAATGATTCCCCCGTTCCGGAAAAGGCCAAGGTGGCGCCAAGCAGCGCAGCCACCAGCAGCACCAGGCCCACGCGCATCCGGACCGGCCCGACGGCCAACGCCGCCCATGCCGCGCAAACGGCGTTGATGACAAATGCGACAATCATCAGTACCTCGTCTGCCGCCGACTGCCAGCCGGTCGGAGAACCGGCAGCATCCGCTCTTGTGGCACGCTTCAGCGCCAGAACGACAGCGGCCACCGACGTCAGAACCAGCAGGTGGAGAATAGAGGCGACTAAGAGCTTTAGCCGACGGGGCATCTTACGTCCGTCGTCTGCGGCGGCCGGTTCTGTTGTGTCGGCGGCATGGTCCATGTCGGGCATTCAAACCGTACCGGCTGGCCGATCTTGGGCATACTCCACTTCGTGGCCGCAGGCGCGGCAGCGGTAAATGGTCACCCGCCCTACGACTGGATGCGGCCGCGATTGCTGGAATTTCAACGCGAACCGCTTGCCGCAGGCCGGGCAGGTGCGCTGGAAGCCAGCCTGCAACGGTGCCGCAAGAATGCCGCTGGCGCAAGCGCCGCGCGTCGTCGGGCGCAATTGCGGTGCGGGCTTTACAACATCATCGGACGCCATTGGCACTACTCCGGATTGTCAAGCAGGTATTGCAGGCGCGACGCCAGTTCGGCGGGGAGCCGAGCAACCCAAGAGCGGTCAATCAGTTCGACGTCGATCAGGTCGCGCAGGTGAGTGCGGTCTCGATCACGATACGAGGTGAGCTTCATGCGCACCAGTGCCTCAAGTTTCACCACCATGAACTGATCGCCCGGCTCGCTTTCGGTGATTTCCGGCGCCGCGAAAAGCGAGTCGCCGCGGACCTTCTCGCCGGCGAAGACGATATGCACGGCGTCGCGGGCCTTGGCCTCCGGCCCGTCGAGAAACATATCGATGCTCTTGACATGGCGATAGACAAAGCCCGCCGCGGCCAGAGCGGCCGTGGCGCGCTGAAGGTCGGTCCGCGCCAACAGAATATCGACATCGCGGGTGTTGCGCACGGCCGATTCATCGACGCGCGATACCCAAGCGGCGACGGCATTGCCGCCGACCACGGCATACGGCACGCCGGCCGCTTCCAAGGCGCGGGCGGCGCGCAACAGGCGGTCGCGGACCTTTTCCACGGCTCGAATCATCCTTTCCCAAGAAACGTCGCGCAACATCGTAGGTGAATATAGCATGGCGCCGGACAAAATGCTCGGGCAACGCACTACTCGATCGGTGCCTGGGGCAGAGCCTGGGCTGCGCAAAACGTGCGATTGTCGTGGGTGGCATGCCGTAGGCCACGCGGCACCTTTTTGCTCCTCTTAGGCGCGGAATATTGCCATGCCACCGGCCTACCCGGTGGTTGCTGACGTTGGTTTCTAAAGAGATGTACGAAGCGCCCCGGTTCGCGTTCACCGCCGGCTGTGCGCGCGCCCGTTTCGGGCGGTCAGCCCGCGGTGAACCAACGAAGGCAAACGGGGAGGATAGCCCCGTCTAGTCGGCCACAGTGAAACACCCCCCGACCAACCGGGGGCCGCTTGGCGG
>JAICLL010000033.1 GCA_025927475.1 Pirellulales bacterium | reverse complement strand
CACCGGCTGCGGCGGAAAGCCGATTTCGAGCGCGCCTATCGGCGGCGGCGCTCGGTCGGCGATGAGTTGCTGGTGGTTTACGGCTGCGAGAATGACTTGCCGCATCCGCGGCTGGGCTTGTCGGTGTCGCGCAAGGTCGGCTGTGCTGTCGTCCGTAACCGCTGGAAACGCTTGTTGCGCGAGGCGTTCCGCTTGCACCGCTCTGAGCTTCCCTCGGGCATCGACCTGATCGTTTCGCCGCGGCCGGGCGGCAAACCAGATTTGCAGGCCATCACCAAGTCGTTGCTGGCGCTGGCCCAGCGGGCCGAGCGGCGCTTGGAGCGCAAACAACCATGAGCCAGTTTCGCACGTTGCTCATTCGCTTGCCTGGTCGAGTCTTGATCGCTCTGGTGCGTGTCTATCAATGGACGCTTAGCCCGATCGTGGGCCGACAGTGCCGCTTTACACCGACGTGCAGCAATTATTTTATTGGTGCGGTCGAAAAATACGGGGCCTGGCGCGGCGCGTGGCGGGGACTGGCGCGCATCTGCCGCTGCCACCCGTTTCATCCCGGCGGGTACGATCCGCCGTAGCGTCGGCCAGAAGGGCCGGGGCTGCCGCGACGCTTGGCCAAACCCGGCGGCATCCATTAGAATCGGCAGCGCCCGCCGAACCTTCACCGCCACGGAACTCCGCCTGGATGCGATGCGCAGTTGTGGAAAATCACCTCGCCTGAGCAAAAACCATGAACCGCATCTTGGTCACCGGCGTGGGCGGAGGCGTGGGGCAAAGCATCCTCAAAGCCCTGCAAGGCTCACCGTACCAGGTCGTGGCGGTCGACTCAGAACCTTTGGCCGCCGGGCTGTACGCGGCGCCCGTCGCCTACCGGGGGATCGAGGCGCGCCAGCCGGGTTACATTGACCGGCTCTTGGAAATCTGCCGAACCGAGAACTGCCGGCTATTGTTCCCCGGCCTTGATGTGGAACTTCTGCCGCTGGCCGAGCAACAGCATCGTTTTTGCGCGGCGGGCGTCCTACCGGTCATCAGCAACGCCGAAGTGGTGCAGACCTGCGATGATAAGCTGGCCACCGCCACCTTTTTGCGGCAGCATGGCTTTGCGGCGCCGCGCACCTGCCGGTTGACCGAGGCCGCGGAGCCCACTTTTCCCGTGGTGCTCAAACCGCAGCGCGGCGGGGCCCGCTCGCGGCGAACATTCGTGGCCCACAACTCTGAAGAATTCGAGGTCTATCAGCGGCTGGTCGACCGCGAAAACTGCGTCGTGCAAGAGCATCTGCCGGGCGACGAATATACCTGCGGCGCCATCACGTTCGATGGTCGCTGCCGGGGCGTCATTGTCATGCGGCGGATCTTGCGTGACGGCGACACTTACAAAGCCTTTGTCGAACGCAACCCGCAGATCGAATCGGCGGTGCGCGACGTTGTCGAAACCTTGCAACCATTCGGGGCGTGTAACGTGCAATTACGCCTTAAGCATGGCCTACCGCACGTGTTTGAGATCAACGCTCGTTGCTCGGGCACCACCGCCGCGCGGGCTTTGGCCGGTTTCAACGAGCCTAGAATGATCGCCGACTATCTCTTGCAGCAGCGTGAGCCGAGCTATTCGATCCAGGAAATCACGGTGCTGCGTTATTGGCAGGAACTGATGGTCTCGAACCAGCGTATCGAGCAATTGACCGCGGGTTCACAACTCGCTGGCGATGGCACACAGCTATGAACGGCAATCCAGCATCCCGCCGTCGCACGCTGGTTACCGGCGGCGCAGGGTTCATCGGGCAGCACGTCATCGCCGCGCTCCACCAGCGCGGCGAACCAGTAGTGGCTCTGCAACACCGCCGAGAATTGCCAACCGATCTCGCCTCGAAATGCAGTGAGGTCATTCAGGGCGATGTACTCGACGAGCACGCCTTGCGACGGGCCGTCGAGCTTGTCGACCGCGTTTGCCACGTGGCAGCGTACATTCCAGCCGATTTGAACGACGCGGGAGAGGCCGAGATGTGCTACCGGGTGAATGCCCTGGCGACGCTGCACCTGGCCCGCGCCGCGGTTGTCTCGGGCGTCGAGCGTTTGGTGTACGTTTCGGCTGCCAATGCGTATCAGCACGGCCATCCTCCCGCCACAGAAGACGACGCGGTGTTTCCAGCCGAAGTGGCGTCTTATTATCTGACCAGTAAGCTGGCAGGCGAGATTTACCTGCACCACGTCTGCCAGGGATCGGCGACCTGTGCCGTTACACTTCGGGTGGGAACGCCCTATGGGCCGGGCGAGCCCTGCCAGAAAGTTATCCCGGCGTTGCTTGCCAACGCCGCGCGAGGAGAGCCGCTGAGGCTGCGGCAGGACGGCAGGCCGACTTATAGCTTTATCTATGTAGAAGACGTTGGCCGGTATGTGGCGGCGGCACTGGAAACCGGCGAAAGCGGCATCTACAACGTGGCTTCGGGCGAGAGCACGACGCTGTTGGCACTGGCCGAAACGATCGCCGGATTGTATGGCACACGCTCGCCGAGGATTTTGCTGGAGCCAACGGGCGAAAATCGTTTTCAGGGCTTCCCCGCGATCTCGATCGAAAAATCCCGCCGCACCTGGAATCTCGCGCCCCTCACGCTTCGAGAGGGATTGCAACAATACTGCAAACGGAATCCATTTAGGACTGAGAAGACGCCTGGCGAATGATGCTCAATTTCGCATTCGATCACGTCTACGAAAAACTGCTCGCCTATTATGGCCCGCCTCAAGAGCCGCCCGGCGAGTCGCCCTGGGAGCGGATGGTGGCCGCCGTGTTGACGCAACGAGCGACGCCGGCCGCGGTGGCAGCGGCCTTGAACAACCTGCGCGAGGCCGACGTGCTCAATCCGTATTCCTTGGTCGAAGTCGATTCCGAGCAACTCGCTGAACTGCTCCAACCCGCGGGCGCCGCGCGGCAAGCGGCGGGGCGGGTGCACAAGCTCGCACGTTGGATGATTGAAAACCACGGGGGCGATGCCACCGAGGCGCTCAGTCTCGACGCGGAGACGCTCCGCGCAGAGCTGGCGGCGATCAACGGCATTGGGCGAGCGACTGCTGACGCCTTGATGCTTCACGCCGCGAGAAAACCGGCGTTTGTGGTCGATCGCGCGGCACACCGCGTTTTGAAGCGGCATGGCTGGTTCGATTTTGACGCTGATGACGACGAGTTGAAGATGGCCATCGAAGCCGGCCTAGGGCACGACCCGTCGCGATTGAAGCAGCTTCACCTACTCATCGTGCGGGCCGGCCGCGATTACTGCGGCTCGCGGCCACGCTGCGACGCATGCCCGCTGGCGGAGCTGCTGCCCGATGGCGGACCGCGCGAACCAACCGTCTGATGGTTAGGTCGTTTGCCGTTTAAGCACCAGTGCGGCGCAGTCGGCGATCGCGTCGGGCGCGAGCGCGCTAAGCCGATCGCGGGCGAGCTCGGCCAGCACCGCGGCCGATTGATCGAGGTGTGGCAATAACTGGCTGGCAAGGTCACTCAACCCTGAATTGCCATCGGCCGCTCGAACGACCGCGTTGGCCCCCGGACTCAGGACCAGCAGCGCCTCGTCCGGGGCCATGCTCAGTTCGTGCGATGGGTACCGCGCATCAGGCTCGATGCCTAGTGCTTCGTTTGAGTCTGCTAACCGGGCAACACCGCGTGGTGAAAGACGCAACACGTGCATCTCTCCGGCGAGAACATAGCGCACCCGGTCGCCGCCTGGCTCGGCCACGGCGTAGAACAATTGAGCCACTTGGTCGCCCGCTGAGCCGCGCCACAGGGTTTGGTTGACGCATTGCGCTAATTCATGCGGCTCGGCCACATGAGCAGCGTGGGCGCGGGCGGCCGCCCGCAATGCCGAGACGGATAAAGCCGACACCAGCAGGCCAGGCGCGGCGCATGCCGGGATGGCTTCTTCCTCCTTGTCGTGGGATGCCCCCAAATCGCCCCAGCCCGCACAACTGCCGAGCGCCATCCCGAGCCGGCCGTCGTCGCAGACCAGCCAATCATAGAACTCGCCGCCGATATCCGACGACCGCCTCGTCCAGCCGCCGACCTGCCAGCCGGGCGCCAACGGTGCGACGTGCGGCGATTGCTCTTCTTGCCAACGGCCCGCGGCAGACCATTGCCGCCGTAGTCGGGCGCCATCGACGCCGCTTGCCAAAAGCGTCTCGCGCTCCAGCTCGGCGGCGATGCGGCCAGCCACAATCTCGACCAGATTCACTTCGGTATCGCTAAAGGGGCGCGGTTGATCACAGAAAACCCACAGCGTGCCCAGCGGAATCGTGGCGCTCGAAACCGGCACACAGATGGCCGCGGCGGCCTCTTCCGGCAGACGCCAGTCAGCTTGTTTCGCCGCATCTTCCAAGACGACCGCGTGGCCGAGCAACGCTTCCAGGTCGGCATTGGCGCCGGCCAGTTCGCGCGGCGGCGCCAATAGCCGCAGGCGCGGCAGTCGCCACACGGACCGCGCTTTCAGGTGCGTCGTCGATTCATCGAGTAAGTAAAGCGCGGCGGACTGGCAGCCGGCGGCTTCCGCCGCGCCCGCTAGTGAGGCATCCAGCCGTGCGGCAATATGCTGTTTTGCATTGCGTTCCGGTGAAACCGGCACTTGCGAGGCCAACTCGGCCTCGCACCGCCAGACCGCACGTCGCCACTGAGCCAGCTCAGCGACTAATTCGCCCAAGGTTGCAGCCAATTCGACCGCGGCGGGCAGATCGGCCTGCGCCGAAGTGGCGGCCTGCAATGCTCCGGCCGGCTCGCCGGTTATGCCGACATGCACCTGCGCGCCGATGGCGGCGGATGCATCGTTCGGGGCCGACCAAACGAGCTTGGCGTCTGGGGCCGGCGCCTCGCCGGGCATACACTCCAACGGCCAGCCCGTGGCCCGCTCAAAGGCGCGGCAGAGCTTGCTCATGCCAGGCCAGACAGCGCCGCTGCGGTGAGGCGGTTCAGGCGGAGCTTCGCTATAAATGCGGGGAAAGCTGCTACGAGTCGGTTTGGTCACGGATGCCCTCTTGCCAGGCGAACAAATCACAAATCATCCCGCGCGAGCCTCCGTGACCGGCAGGTATTCCCAAGATCGGCGGCAAGCTGCGGAATTTGTGAGCCGCGGGCCGAATTTACCGTTCGTGCGGAAGATGCGGCTCGTAGATTCGCATTTGGCTCAATCGCAGAGGCGTACGGTGGGCGCTATTTTTCCCCCGGAGCGAAACGCCGCCATGGGCGGATGCCGTGGCAACTTGCCCCATCGCTATTTCTTCGCCAGCACGGGCGGCGCGGCGGGTACGCGGGGCGCCGTCTGTTTCGGGCTGAGAATAAAGCAGCCTGTCCGCGCATGCCGCGTGATCTCGAACGCGCTGCCGTGAAACTTGATGTCAAAGCAGGCCACAAAATCGCTGGCCGGGATGACAAACAGGTCGTTGTCGCGCACCACTTTCCGCGCGCCCTCTTCCTTCTCCGAAGTGAGCTTCACCAGAATGCGGCCCGACTGGCCGTCGTAGCCCAGCATGGCGAAGCTCGGCAGCGAAGAAGCGTCGTCCAGGCAACTGATCGGCATCACCAGCGCGCCGTTCGAGCGGCGGAAAAAGGCCGGAATCTGCGGCTTCGATTCCACCGCCGGCTTGAACAGCTTGAACTCTTCTTCAAGCTGCGGCCCGCGTTTGCCCGCAATGTGCCGCAGAATATCGACAATGCTCAGGCTGCCTACCAGCCGCTTGTTTTCATCGACCACCGGCAGGCAACCGATTTTGGAGTTGGTTAGCACCATGCCGGCGCTGGCCAGCGAGACATCGGCCAATACGGTGACCGGCTCGCGTTGGATCAGGCTGCCTAGTTCCCAAGGCGCCCCCTCCTGCGCGTCGGCCCCCGTCGGTTCCTGGTCAGTCATCGATTGGATGAAGTGCTTAAGCACGTCGCGCTGCGAGACCACGCCCACCACATGGCGTTCGCTGTCGACGATCACGGCGTGTCGTACACCGTTCTCGGAAAGCAACTCGGCCGCCTCGGCCGCCGAGGCTTTCGCCGTCACCGCCACCACCCGGTCGGTCATGGCGTCGCGCACCAAGCCCTTCAATTCCGCCGTCATCTTCTCGTTCATCTGCGCCCTCATGGTCGTCACGTCCTGTGCAAGTTTTGGACAAGAATGAGAGCTTGGCAAACGACAAAAGCCGCAGTTGTGGAACGGATTCGGCCCTATTCGGGCGGAGCCGCTTCCCCTCGCCGCAAAGGGGGGCAGCCATTTGATACGACCGGCACAGTCGGCGCATTCCAAGCCTGCGGCGGCGCGCAATCGCGTTGTCTGATGGGGGCTGCCACCAGCACCGGAAATCCGTCTTGTTGACGTCTGTAGGGAACGGACTCCGTGCCCTTCCGCGAACTGCCATTTGACGACGTTCCTGCCCATAGCCTGGAATGGCATTGCACCGAGGGCCCGGTGGCTGGGGGCAGAGCCTAAGCGATGCCCCGGCTGATCGGCTTCCGGGGCATCGGCAAGCCTCTGCCCCAGCCACCAGCCCAGTCCAAGAAATCACCGCTCGCTGGCCTTCCGCCAAGCCAGGTAATCGCGTACCAGCGATTCATTGCGGAACAGCGTTGCCAGCTCGGCGCCCAATTCGGCAAAGCGCTCGTGCAGCGGCGCCGCCAGCTCATCGTCTGACCAGCCCGAGGCTTGTCCGACGGGCGGCAAACGCTGCCGCCAGCGTAGCGACGACGGCAGCCGTTGCCGCACAAAATCAAAGAGATCAAGCGCCGCGGGGCTCAGCACGCCCACGGCCAACGAAACCGAGGGCTCGACCGCCTCGGCCCGGTGCCACCAACCGTGCGGAATATACAGCCAGTCGCCCGCCGACAAGCCGCACTTGGCCAGCGGCATGATTTCCCGCGGATAGCGCATGTCGTCGGGTAGCGTCTCGACCAGCGGCCAGGGATGGACCGTGTTTTTGCGGAGCGAATATTCTTTGCTGCCTGCTGTCTGTAAGATGAAAACGTCTTCCGCGTCGTAATGCCAACCAAAGCCGTGACTACCGCCCGGCGTGTAGTAAAGATGCACATCGATCGGGGCGCAAAAGTCGGCGGCGAAGCCCGCGGCCAATTCGGCCAGACCCGGATGACACCGCTCGGCATGCCGGGCCAACACGGTGTGGCCCGCCGCGTGCAACGCGCGCGCTTCGGCAAACGTCGGCAGCCGCGTGCCTTCCCAACGGATTCCTTCTTTGACCACCAGCACGTCCGCGTCGGGCCGCGAGAGAATTGTTTCCAGCGTGCTCCAGTCGCCCAGCGAAGCGAAAGGGGCCGCTTTGCCCGGCTGCGAGAAAGGCTGCCGCAAAAAAAACTCCTCGGTAAACTCGCGCGGCGAGATTTCGCCCAGCAGCCGGTCGATGATCATCAGCTCAGCCTCCTCGTTCGTTGCTCTGTCACTTGCTTTAGGGAACGTCCTCCGTGGCGTTCTGTGTCAAACCGCTCAGACCTTTCTCATGAAGAGCGCTGCGGGCGATCGAGCCGCCCAGAGCGCACTTCGCCCCGCTGGTTCGCCTGCCAATAATCGCCGCTCGAAACATCCAGGCAAGTCAGCCAGCCCGAGTTATAGACCCACGTATCGATGCACACGGCGTGACCTAAGTTGGTCGGACGTCCCGACTCTTGCGGCGTATGCCCGCAAATCATCGTTTTGCCTCCGTCGTGTGGCTGCACGTCAAAAAACCGCTGCCAGAGCAGCACGGCTTCGGGCTGCTCGTCCAGCGGAATGCTCGGCAGCACGTTGGCATGCACGAAGAAATGCGTATCGGTCTCGAACCAATTCAAGCAGCCGTGTTCCAAGAATCGCCAATGCCGTTCGGGCACGGCCTCCAGCCCGACCGGCTGGTCCTGCGCATACGATTCCAACGTGGCTGCTCCGCCGTAGAGCAGCCAGGCGTGCCGTGCTCGGAAATCATGCCGAGCGTCAAGCATCATCCGCTCATGATTGCCACGCAGTGGCACGAGTCGGCCCGCCACGTGACGCTCGATCGCCCAGTCGAGTACGGCCGCCGAGTTCGGTCCACGATCGACATAATCGCCCACGGCGACCATCAAGTCGTCGGCGGCCGGCGCAACGGCGGCTTCGAGCGCCGTTAGGGCGTCGAAACAGCCGTGAATATCGCCGAGGGCAAGTAGTCGCATGCGGATGGCTGGTGGCTGGGGCAGAGCCTTGGCGATGCCCCGGTGCGCTATTCGTTCGTAATTCGTTTAATCCGCTCAATCGACGGCGCGGGCGCCTCCGGCAGTATCGCCGACAAACGGTCACCGCCGGGGCATCGCCAAGGCTCTGCCCCAGCCGCCCGAACACGCAAAGCGCTCATTGCTCGCCGTGCCACTCACCGCTCACCACTCACCACTCATTCCGGAGACCACTCCGGCCGCGGCGTATGGTAGAACCGCGGCTCGACGCCAGCCTGGATCTGGTCGATGCGCCGCCGCGCGCGCTCGACGCTCTCCGCGTCGGAGTGTACTTCCAATTCGATTTCAAAACGTCGCGTCTCGCCGGGTTCCACACGGGCCACGCGGCCCTGCGCCTGCTCGAAAGATTTCACATTCGGAAAGTTGATGCAAGGCTCCAGGCCGGTGCAGTAGCCATCGATGAGCGCGATCGGATTCTTCCAAAGGGCAAAATACGGAAACTGTTCTCGATTGACGGCAAGACTCAGCCCGCGGCGGCCGCCCGGCTCGGCGAGCAGCACGCTGGTGCGTCCGGTGTCGTCGGCGGCCAGTTGCATGTAGAGCACCGTCTCGGGCGTGCCGGGCCGCGCGGCGGGATAGTCATGCCACGTGTCGACCGCGGCAATTGCCGCCGCGTCGCGCGGGGCGGCCACCGCGATCGGCGCGTCGAACCGCGAGCCGGGCGCCGCCAACGGCGGGCCGAGATTGATATGATAAAGCAGTTCCAAATCGGCTGGCTCCGCCCAGGCATTGCTGATTTCGTCAATGATCGTCAGCTTCGAAGAGCCAAACTCGGTCCGCACGGTCGATCGCAGCCGTAGCTTGTTGCCGAACAACCGCGCCTCGTCCACCACGCCGCTGACCGTTAGCTCGCCCCGATCGCCATCGATCGTCGCCTCGACCAGGTGCGCCGGAAGATTGGCAATCCGCCCGTGCAGCGTGTGTTTGAGCTTCCCGTCGGGCGACCATTCGGGCGGACCATTCGACTGCAGGCCGCAACGGCACAGCAACTCATCAAATCCGCTCAGCCAGCCGATGCCGCTGGCCTCATCGAGCGGCACGAACTTGGGATGCACCGGTCCCGCCACGGGCGATGGCCAGCCGAGCTCCAGGTCGTCGTGCCAGACGCGCCACAGACCCATGCCGCGGTCGCACAGCACGGTGGCCCGCAGCCGCCCGTTGTCGATCTCGACCACGTTCAGCCCCTCGCGCGAGCCGCCCCGCAAAATCCGCTTTCGCAACGAAAAACCGCCGGTGGTTTGGCCGACATCGGCGGGTGTAAGCGTCAGCTCATCGACGAACACGTCGTTCGCGGTATCGAGGAATGTCCAGATTTTGCAAGGCATCTCAGTCACGCCCAAAATAAAACTTTACCGGCAGCTTGATTATGCCCTGTCGCAAGGCGGCGAACAAACCGGCCGCAATCAGGTCGGCGGTCGTGCCAGGATTGCGGCGGTGTCCATCGGCCCGCAGCCAAAAATCGAAATCGGCCAAGGCGCGCCGATAGTTCTCGTCGCCTGGCTGCCCGGCGGCCAAAGCCGCCGCGGCCATGGCGCTCGATTGCGTCGCCACCGCCGGACCGCATTTTCGGGCAATCAAGCTATCGGGAAACTCGCTCATCAGCCGCAGTTGGGCGTGTACGATCGCCTCGCCCAGCGGCCATGACTTGGCGAGCGCCTCGCCCATCGCCGGCACCGCAACTTCGAACACCTCGGCGAAGTTGCTGACATATTGCCGGGCCACCAGGTCGCGATCGGCGGCCAATCGCATGGCCGCCAGCAAATCGGCGGGCGGCGGCCCGGACACGTCGGCCTCTTTCACCCGTCCCATACCGCCCGGTTGAGCTAAACGAATCGCTTCATAAACCAACAGCGCATCGTCACCATCGAGCGCGCGCAGCACTTGCCCAACGCTCTTGGCGTTCGGCTCGGCAGCCATCGCCAACGGCGCCAGCAGCAGCACCGTGCCGAGGTTCGTATTCGTGCCGACGGCCTGCCGCGTCGCCCAGACGGCATCGAGCACAATTCGTCCCAGCCTCTCGCCGCCGGCTGCGGCATCGAAGGCCGGCTGAATCACCAGCGCGCTGGTGGCGAAATCGACGAAAGTCACGTCCTCGAAATCGGCCGCGCGATGCACATTGCCCGGCTTGCTGGCGGTGGCTTCCCACAGGCACGCCAGTCCGGCAAGTTGACCGACCGAGGGCGTTGACATCAATGAGCCTCCAGGGTTCAGGGTTCAGGACGACTCCCCTAGTCGCCTTTCGCTAGAGCGAAAGGCGCGCTATTTTTGCGAAGCGAAAGGCGCGCTATTTTTGCGAAGCGAGAGGCGACAAGGGCGCGCCCGGTGTTTGCGAATGCCTACTCACGAATCTTATCAGCATGCTCCTCTTCCTGAACCCTGAACCCTGAACCCTGAACCCTTGAGGGATGTGTTGCCAGAAACTCGCGCACCAGCGGCACAATCCGCTCATGCGCGTCCTCAATCACATAATGTCCGGCATCGTCGAACCGGTGCACTTCTGCCTCGGGAAAAAACTCCAAGAACCGCTCTAAAAAATGCGGCGTGAAACACCAATCGCGCATGCCCCAGATGAACATCACCGGTAGCCCGCGCAGCTTTGCCAGCCCGTGTTCGATCGCTTCCAGCGTAGCATAGCTGGCATGCCTGGGCGACCGCGGGATATCGAGCACAAAGCGATGCGTCGCCACGCGGTTCGACCAGGTATCGTAGGGCGCTAGCAAACCGGCTCGCACGGCGGGCGTCATCCGTTCGTGCCTGGTCACGGCCATCGTCAGCGCCGCACGGGCGAATGCATTCAAACCCTGCACGGCCAGCCGGCCCAACAGCGGCGTGCGGCAAATGCGAATTCGCCAGGGCATCCGCCGCGACCGAAACGCCGCGGTGTTGAACAACACCAGCCGGCTGAACCGCTCCGGCTCGGCCACCGCCGCGCCTAACCCGATCGCCCCGCCCCAATCGTGGGCCAGCAGTGTTACTTGGCGAAGCTCGAGCCGCTCGATCAGCCGCCGCAGATTGTCGATATGCCGGGCCAGCCGATACTCATACCGCGACGGCTTATCCGACAGTCCGCAACCGATGTGGTCGGGTACGATCACGCGATACTGTTCTCGCAGCGGCTTGACGAGTTCGCGCCAGTAGAACGACCAGGTGGGGTTGCCATGCACCAGCAGCAGCGGCTCGCCCTGGCCCTCGTCGAGGTAATGATAGCGCCGCCCATCCAGCTCGAGCCAATGCGACTTGAACGGATACAGCGGACGCCAAGCTTGGTTTTCTGCCACCGGCATATCCTACCTATTTTAGCCGCTGGCTGCACCATCTTGCATTCGCCTGGCAAAGTTGCATAATGGGCGGCTGTAACCCGCCGCCGGGCTGGCCCACTAATCCCGGCTTATGTCGGTTCGTTTCGTGTTTTTCCAAAGACCCAAATCGTCGAAGTGAGGAGAACTATGAGAGTGTTGACATCGTGTGGCGTGGCGCTGGCACTGGTGGCCGGCGTGTCGTTGGCCGTGGCGGCCGAATTGAAGAGCGGCGTGCAAAAAGGCGAGTCGATCAATCCGTTCGATGTCGTCAAGTGCGCCGGCTCGACGGAAGACGGCGTTGAACTGGGCGATAAGCTTTGCTATCGCTGCAAGTACGGCAACCGCCCAATGGTGATGGTCTTCTCGCGCAAGGCCGACGAGAATGTGGCGAGTCTCGTGAAGAAGCTGGACGCCGCGGTTGAGAAGAACGCCGACGAAAAATTGGCCGCCTTCGTCAACCTGCTGGGCGACAACGAAGAAGCCCTCGAATCGCACGCCAAGGAACTGGGCAAGAAGGCCTCGGCCCCCAACGTGCCGATTGTGGTGCCCGTCGAATACGAAAACGGCCCGGCCGACTATGGCATCAGCCCCGACGCCGAAGTGACCGTCATCCTGGCGGTCAAAGGCAAGGTGGTCAGTAACCGCGCCTTCGGCAGCGGCCAATTCGGCAAGAAGTCGATCGACACGATCCTGACGGACGTGCCGAAGCTCTTGCAGTAGCAAGCTGCTCATCGCCCGCGGACAAACAAATCCGTGCGGCAAATGAGGTGATCGATCAAGCCGTGGCCGGCGCAGCGCGCGTCGGCCACGGCTTTTTGTTTTGCGCGGGCGCTGGCGTCACCTTTCGTTCAAGCGAAAGCGCCTACTTCCGCGGAGCCAAAGGCGACGACACCGCTGCCGCCAATGCCCAATGCGGTCGGTCGCTGGCAGACCCCGTCGGGCTATTCATGATCAGCGTTGGCTGCTCACTTAAGCCCGACGACAGTGAGATCGGCGACTGCGAGCCCGACGAACCGGCGGGTGACTGCAAGGCCGGCATTGCGGTCAGCGCATTGCTCAGCGCCGCCCCGGCGCCGGATAACCGCTCACCCAAACCTCCGACGCTGCCGGCGGCCGCTCGGTTGAAGAATTCTCCGGAAGCGAGAAACGCTTCACCGACGGTTTGCAAATCGACGACGCCGTGGGCGATTGCGTTGGCCCAGCCCATCAGCTCAGCGTTGCTGGCGCCGCGTCCTAAAAAGCCATGATAATAACTGTCGACCACGTCGGCGTCGCGCTCCAGCGAGTTGAGCACCAGGTCGGCCACCTGCCCGCGGCTGATGCCCAGGTCGAGCAATTCGGTCAAAGCGGCCAATCCGTCTGAATCGGCGGGGCGGCCCAACAGGTCTTGGAACAGCGATTGAACAAAGTTGCCCGTATTTGAATCGGCCAAGAGAAACTCGGGCGAGTGCAAAAAGGCTTCAGCCACTTGGGTCTCGCTGATGCCGGCCATCAACAGGGCGGCCCAATGGCTTCGCTCGGCATCGCTGGGCGCGCGGTGCAGAAACTCAGCATAGTCCTGATCGACTTGAAAGTTGCGATGCTCGGCCGAGTTCCACAGCAGCTCGATCAGTTGCAAGCGCGACATGCCCGATTCGAGCGCGGAGACCCACGTGTTGAGCCCGGCGGGGTCGGCATGCCGGCCGAGCAATTCTTCGTAGAGCGCATCGACATAGGCCAGGTTTGGGTCGGCAGGCGGGGCGGAGTTGTTCCACGAACCGCCGGTCACGATGGATTGCACGGCGTTGTAAAGATCGAGCCGTTGGTAGGTCTGGCCGGTGTGGACCACGTTGTCTTGTCCATCGTTGGCGTCGACGATGCTCACACCGGTGTGCTGCATGATCGACAAGATGCCGCTTTGCGTGGCTTGGGCGTCTTCGCCGGCCGCATCGAGCGCCTGATGGATGACGACGGCGGCGCCGGCGACCATCGGCGCGGCCATCGAGGTGCCCGCCATGGTGGCCCAGCCGCCGCCGAGATAGGTCGAGGTGATAAAGGCGCCCGGCGCGAGAATGTCGAGCTGCGAACTGCGCTGCGTAAAGCTGGTGATCTGATCGGGAGCGGTCGAATAGTCCTGCGCGCCATTGGCCCACGACACCGATCCATAGCTGCCGTTGTAGACCGCGCCCACCGAAACCACCTGGTTGTTAATAGCCGGAAACGCGAGCCCCGGCTGGCTGCCATAGGAGTAATAGCCGTTGCCCGACGAAGCCGCCACAAACACTCCTTCGTTTTGAAGCTGCTGAAAATCGGTATCGAGGAAGCCCCAGGGTTCCGTCTGGAAATTACCCGTACCCAGCGACATGTTGACGGCGGCGATGTGGTATTGCTGCTGATGGGCGACGACCCATTGCAGGGCGAGATCGACATTGCCAAAGTCGCCGGTGCCGGTGCTGTCGAGCACCTTCAGCGCGATGATTCCCACGCCCGGCGCCACGCCCAGGTGGTTGGGATCGGCGCTGCCGATGATGCCGGCCACGTGCGTGCCATGGCCTTCATCGTCCATCGGGTTGCTGTTGTTGGCGACAAAATTCCAGCCGCCGAGATAGCGCCCGGCGAAGGCGGGATTGGTGTAATCGAGGCCCGTATCGAGGATGGCCACCGAGTAGCCCGCCCCGGTAAAACCATAGCGCTGCTGCTCCAGGTCGCCGCCGATCAGCCCCAGTCCGCTGAAACTTTGGGCGGCGACCGGAGCGGTCTGCGTTTGCAAGTCCAGGCTGCCGAGCGAAAACGTCTCGTGCCGCCAATCGGCGGGCGGATCGACGGGATCGCCGCTGAGCAGCAGCAGTTCTTCCAGACGTTCCAGCGCGAGCTCGACGCGCCAAGCGGCGGCGCAATCGCGAGCGAAGCCCGATGCGCGGGCGCGCGTGCCAATCATCCGTCGAGTCTCCCCTAGACCAGGAACCTGGCCAAAATCGAATTGGGCCGCGGCCGCCGGACCGGCGAACCGCGAATGCTTTTTGCCCTAGACCGGGCGTGACTTGCTGAACAGCAAACCGAACAAGTCTAGATTGCTTTTCCCGCAGCCGTGGTCCGAAGAAAATCGCCGCGTGAATTTACTGGCGGAGGCGTAGCGGCGGGGAAACGCATGATGCGTTTTGGCAACGCCGGGTCACCCATGTTCGGCGTCCCCCAGAAACGTCTCTGGTAGCCCCGGCCTTGTGGCCGGCTCCCTGCATATCCGCCCGGTAGCCCCGGCCTTGTGGCCGGCTCCCCCTGACGTCCGCCCGGCACAAGGCCGGCAGCTACCTTGGTCGAGGCCACCGAGCCCAATCTCATCTTGTGACGAAATGCCGTTATCGGCTAACTTCGCCGTCCCGCGCACGGATTGCGCGGTGCGAACCAGCACCCAACCCTAGGATGCCTGCGATGCCACGGATGGCTGTCCACGCACGCGCGCCTCAGTCGAGTTCCGACCATGCGAGCACGTCACTCACCGCCGCCGACCGCGCATTCTTGATGCGCCTCGAACAGACGTCACTGCAATACTTCATCGAGAACCAACATGCCAACGGGCTGTTTCTCGATCGCCAGGCCAATCATGGCCCGCGCCGCCCAAACGGCCTGCTAAGTACCGCCGCCACCGGTATGGGATTCATCGCGCTAGGATTGGCCGCGGCTGAACCACACTTTTTGCTCTCGCCCCGCGCAGCCTGCCAGCGGATTTGCGCCGGCGTGCGTCATGCCCTGGAACGGCTACCGTGCGACCACGGCATCTTGCCGCACTTTGTCGATTCCGACACGGACGCCGTGCGCGGCGCCGATCAATTCAGCACGCTCGATTCATCTTGGTTGGTGGCCGGAGCGCTTTGGGCCGCCGCGTTCCTGCAAGATCTCGAACTGCAAGATCTGGCCGACCGGCTGTATGATCGCATCGACTGGCGAGCTTGGGCCGTGCAGTCGGGTCCCCACGCGGGCAGATTGCTGCGGCACGGCAAAGGCGAAGACGGCCGCATGCTGGCCAGCGCGTGGGACCGGCTCAATGGTGAAACCATCTTCATGTATCTGCTGGCTGCCGGCGCCTCGCCCGAAAAAGCGGTTTCGCCCGATTGCTGGTCGGCCTTGCAACCGTTTTACGGCACGGCCGCCGGCCTGCGCTTCAACAACGCCGACCTGGGGCTGTTTGTCTTTCAATATGGGCTTGATCTGGTCGATCTCAGCGATTGGCGAGCGCCGGGAGAGGTCGATCTCTGGGCCGAGGCACGGATGGCCGCGCGTGCCAACCGGCAGGTTTGCCGCGATCACGCCAAGCGTTTTGCGACGTATCGCCGCTTCTGGGGATTGTCTGCGGGAGATGGTCCCGGCGAGGGCGGTGCCTCGCACGCCTATCGCTCGTATTCACCTTGCCGGCCAATCGATGGCACCGCGCACATCACCGCCAGCGTGGCCTCGGTGGCGCATGCGCCTGCCGAAGTGCTGGAGAATGTATATCGGGCCCAACACGAGCGGAGCGGAACCATTCGAGGGGCCTATGGTTTCAGCAACGTCAATCTCGACCGCCGCTGGATCGCCGGCGATATGGTGGGCATCGACGCCGGCGCCGCGGCACTGGCGCTCGATAACCATTTGATGGATGGCCGCGTCCGCCAGGTGTTTCACCGCATCCCCTGCGTCGCAGCCGCCATTGAGCGGCTCGGGTTTCAACGCCGCCAACCACCGACTGCAGGCCCTCGGCTGGCTGTACGCGCGGCGGGCTAGCAAGCCGTCTGGCTGTAGTGCAAGCGGAATCGATGCGGTACGCCCTGAATGATGACCGGCAGTGGCGCCTCCTGCGAGTCGACACTCTCAGGCCGTGGCGCGCGAACCGTCTCCGACTTCACTTGCGCGGCCGGATGATCGGCGGGTTTCGGTGGCTCGTCTGCGCGATAAATCGTTGCTCTGCCATAGCCCGTTTGTACCGCGCCTTGCTGTCCGGCAGGGGCTTGATCGGTCGGGGCGACATGCCTTCCGCCCGCCGCGCGTGCGGTCACTGGCGCAAGGACCAGGACCAAAAACCATGCCATCCCGTTACGGCTGAGAGCCTTGAGCTTGAGTGCCATTTCTCTGCCTCCCGCTATTTACGACTGGCCGTGCGGTGGCAGAAGGAGCAGTTTGCGTGCCGCGGAAACGGTTTCCTTTAGGGGGCCGCGAATTCCAGCCGCACGGCTCGCAGGCGGCCCTGACGCTCGACGAGCATCTCGAGCGCGTCGGTGGCCGGGTTTGCAACAAGTTGTTGAAATTCGGCATCATTGGCAAACCGCTGCCCAGCAACTTCGTAAACCCGGTCGTTGATGCCTAATCCGGCCCGAGCGGCGGGCGAGTGAGGCACCACCCGCGACAAAATGACGGCGCCCGGCTCGGCGTCGTCGCCCCGCCAGGAAATGCCCAGTCGCAGGGGTTGGCCAGCAAGCTGAACAGGAAGCTCGACCGGCTGCGAAGCCCCGCCGCGTGCCACGGCGAGCGAGACCGGGTTTTGCGCGGCCAACACCCAGGTACAAAAAGAGTTGCCATCGCGGATTTCGCGGCCCGCGAACTTCACGAGGCGGTCGCCCGGTCGAACGCCGGCCCGCGCCGCCGCCGAACCTGTTGCGACGTGCACCACCCGCAGGCCCCGGCCCTGCCGCTCGTCGCTGGCATCCCAGGTTACTCCCAGCCTGCCGGGCAAAGGCGCCAAAGGGCGCTCGCGCGCCTGCTGCACCGACGCGCTCTCGCCCTGCGCCGCCCTCCGGAACGGCGCCAATCGCGGCTCGTCGGCCAGTTGCCGTATCAAGGCAAACAGCATTTGCGCGAGCCGCTGCATGCCCGCGAAATTCAGCTTCTCGACGTCGTCGCTGGGCCGGTGATAATCGCCATGCAAGCCGGTGTGAAACATGAGCACGGGTATGCCGCGCTTATAGAACGAATAGTGGTCGCTGTCTTCGCGCATGGTCCACGAAAAATCGACCAACAGATTCGTCGCGGCGTTGCTCGCGCTGACCAGACGACGCAAGCCGGCGCTGGTGCGTCCACCATAGAGTTCGATTTTGTCCTGCCTCAGCCGGCCCACCATGTCGAGGTTGATCATCAGGCGCACTTGGGCCAGCGGCCAAGTGGGATGGCTCACCCAGTGCTCGGAGCCAAGCAGGCCTTTTTCTTCGCCGTCCCAAAGGGCGAACAGAATCGACCGCGCGGGCCGTGGTTCGAGCTGCGCAAAGGCTTCGACCAGTTCCATCAGCGCGGCGGCGCCGCTGGCGTTGTCGTCGGCGCCGTTATGGATGTAGCCGGTGGGACCAAAGCTGTTCTGTTCGTTGCCGTAGCCCACATGATCGTAATGAGCGCTGACGACGATCAGCTCGCGCTTCAACTGCGGATCGCTGCCTTCGAGCAGTCCCAGGAGATTGCGGTATTGAGCGCCGAAGGTTTGATAATAGCTCTTTGGGCTGGCGCCGCCGGCCAGGCGATGTTTCTGAAACTCACGGCCCAAATAATGTGCGGCGGCGTGCCCCCCGCGGCTGCCGGCTTCGCGGCCTTCGAGCATATCGTCGGCCAGGACTTCGACATGGCGCCGCAAGTCGGCGGACGAAATCGAGCTCATCGCAGCGCCGACCGCGGTCTCGGCGGCAGCAGTGTGCGTCGCGCTGAGAGTCAAAAGGGCAAGAATGGTCGCAACGGCAGTCGCGGGCGGCAAGCAGGGGCGCATGGCGTCGATGAGGGTTCGTGGGGTGATTGGCAAAGCACTGCGGGGGTCGATGCGGCGGGCGGACCGCCCATCGCCGAGCTATCTTATATACTGTACGCGGGGCCGCGGTGCATCTGCTCGGGCCGACTTTCGCCGGTGAAATGACGGCCACGGTGGCCTTGGCTGCCCCCTACCAGCCCCGACCGTGCAAACATCACTTGCGAACCCGGCCAGATTGCATAGAATTTTTTGGAGATTAGGAGAGGTGGCTGAGTGGTCTAAAGCGCGGGTTTGCTAAACCCGTGACCGGGAAACTGGTCCGCAGGTTCGAATCCTGTCCTCTCCGTTTGAGCCGGGTCTTAGCCTTTGCACCCGATGACTGAGAACGAGCTACTCAAGCCGAAAAACTCGTTGATCGCGAGGATTGGGGATCTGTGGACCGTGGGTTTGCCACCTGGGGGTGTTCGGCAGCGCGTTGCCGATGGAGTGACCGAAGAATTGATGACAAATCGATCGGTTACAGGTGCTCGGCGGCGAGCCAGCCGGTGCTGAATGCCGCCTGAAAGTTGTAGCCGCCAATCGGGCCGTCGAGGTCGAGCACTTCGCCGGCCAAGAAGAGCCCCGGCACGATCCGGCTTTGCATGGTGCGCGAGTCGACCTCGTCGAGCGCCGCGCCGCCCGCCGTGACCTCGGCCTTTTTGAAGCCACGAGTGCCGCTCACCGGCACCGCCTGCCGTTTGATCGCAGCCACCCAACGCGCGCGGTCGGCGCGGGCCAGTTCGGCCGCGCGGGCCTCGGGCATGAGTCCCGCGGCGCGCAACAGCGCTTCGTTCAAGCGGCGGGGCAGCGTGGTCGCCAGCAAGCCGCCCAGTTGTTTCTTGCCCGCAGTGGCAGCTTCCCGCTTGATGCGCTCGTCCAATTCGGCCTCGCTCTCGTGAGGCAAGAAGTCGCAATTCAGCGCCAAGGTGCGCGGTCGCGGGTGGCCGCTGATCGCACGACTGACGTCGAGCACCACCGGTCCCGACAAACCGAAGTGCGTAAATAAAAACGAGCCCCGCCGCTCGGCTAGCAGGCCGCCGCGCGAGCCGGACCCCGCGGCCTCAGTATCGACCACGCGCACCTGAACGTCGCTGATCGTCACGCCTTGCAGTTCGCGCACCCAGGCGGCATCGGTGGTGACGGGCGTCAGGGCCGGCCGCGGGGCGACGATCGTATGTCCGAGCGCGGCCAGCCAGCGATAACCGTCGCCCGACGTGCCCGAGCCCGGGTACGATTGTCCGCCGGTGGTGATCAACACTCGCTCGGCGGTGATCGACCGCCGCGGCGTGCTCAGCAAGAAACGATCGGCCGTACGCGTGAGCTGGACAACCGGTTCTTCCAGCGCCAGCGTCGCGCCGCTGCGCTGGAGCCGGCCAAGCAGGGCGGCCAACACGTCGGCTGCCCGATCGCTGACGGGAAAGACCTTGCCGGTGTCCGGCTCGACTTTGGTGACTACGCCTTCGGATTCAAACAGCTCGATGAGATTGGCGGGCGAGAGCGCGGCCAGGGCGGAATGCAAAAAGCGTCCGGCGGGGCCAAACTCGCGCACGATGCCGCGGCGATCGCAGGCATGGGTGAGATTGCAGCGGGTGCCGCCGGACATCAGGATCTTGATGCCCGGCCGGCGGTTTTTTTCCAGCAGGAGCGTGCGTCGGCCGCGCTCTGCGGCACGCGCGGCGGCTAATAGCCCGGCGGCCCCCGCGCCCACGACAACCACTTCCCAGTCTGGCGTACTCATCCCGCCTGATGTTATCCCACGAGTGACCGCAAGTGAAGGCAGACCGTTACGAGGGAGCCTTGGCTTGCCCTTCCGCGCGGCTCGCTCGACAATCGGCTCCTGCGCGGAAAAGAATGATGTCTTGATTCCTCTCAAGGATGCGAAAGGCAGAATCCGAGTATCGCGTCGCCAACGAGATCATCCGCATGAAGCCGACGCCCACCGATGAGATCTGCTTTCATTGCCAACATTCTTGGCAGCTTATCAGCATCGCTTCAAATTCTTAAGCCAATTCGCCGTTGATTATCGATACCCCGGCGTGCATGCCCGGCCCGTCAAGCGCGCTGTGCCCTTTGCTAGGCCAAGAGCATTCGCGCAGAGATATGCTGAGGGATCCGCCAGTCGTCAACTCGGAGCCCGGGCATCCAGCGACGTGGCGTCACGGCAATGTCACTAGCGGCACAATGAACGAGAAGCGCGGCACGAGATTACTTCATGCGTCGTCATCGTCGCGCAGCAACGCCCGGAACCGTTCGTCGTCCATGACGCCGCGGCTACGGCGGATCTCCTCCGTGATCCGGTCGGCGCGCTGCTCGATCCGGCGGGACGTTTCGGGATCCACCGGGGTGCCGTCGATAATCCGCTTCATCACGGCGTCCAGGTCTGCCAGGACCTGCGGGTCGATGCCCGCGGGTTGGGTCTCGGCGGCGCTCATACCCATATTGTCCTTTGGAATGGGAGGCTGTCAATGCCCGCGATCACTATTAGGACACTACCGATCATCCGACCCCGCGGCTTTGCGAACACAGTACAGCCGCGCCGACGTCCGAATCAACAGCTTGTCTCCAACCACGGCGGGAGTCGCCATGCCCATGTCATCGTCGGTCAAGGTGTTCGTGTGAAGCAACTTAAACCGATCGCCGGCTTTGAGCACGAACGTCACGCCATCTTCGTTGAGACAGAATACCTTGCCGTCGTAGGCCCACGGCGACGAGGTGAACGCTCCGCCATTCGGCAGCCGTTGCATGCCGAAGATCTCTTTGCCGTCGCGCGGATCGTAGCAGGCGATCAATCCGCGATCGTAGAGAACATACATTCGGTCGTCGTAAACCAGCGTGGTCGGGTTGTACGGAGCGGCCGCCGGTAGGCGCCAGGCGATGAAGTCGTTGGACGTCTCTCCTTCCATCAACGAGATGTCGCCCTCCGCTCCCGGCCGAATGGCGTAAATCGGCCGGAACCGGTCGCTGACGTAACCGGAACTGACCATGAGCATGTCGTCGTACTGATACGGCGTGGCGATGGTGATGCTCGACATGCCCTTCATCGACCAGAGCAACTCGCCGTCGAGATCATAAGAGCGCACCAGACCCGTGCCCGGTGTTACGATCTCGGTGCGTTGGCTATTCTCCCAGACAAACGGCGTGGCCCAATTGCTTTTCTCGTCACGCGCGACTCGGTAGACTTCGTTGCCGGTCTTTGCGTCCAAGGCGAGCAAATATGAGTCTTGTTCGTTGTCGTTGACAAGGTAAATCCGATCGCGGTACAGCACGGGCGAGGCCGCCATTCCCCAGCCAAAACGGGTCGCCTGAGGCGGCAGGTCGACCTTCCAAACTTCCTCGCCGTCGAAGTCCAAGGCCACGATGCCAAGATTCCCAAAGTAGCAATAGATTCGCTCGCCGTCGGTTACGGGCGTCTCCGAGGCGAAGCTGTTTTTGATGTGAATGGCCGTCGCCGGTAGCCCTTCGTGGACTTGCCGCAGCCAGCGAATCTCCCCCGTATCGAGGTCGAGGCAATACACCTTCCACTGATGGAGCGAAGTGGGCGGTATCAGTCGCTCGCCGCCGAAGTAAAGTCCTTTGGTCGGCTCTTCCGATTCGCCCGTATTGACGACGGTTGTCAGGAATACGTGCGATCCCCAGACAACGGGCGATGACCAACCGCGGCCGGGAATGTCGCGCTTCCAAGCAATGTTTTTCCTGGCCGACCAGCGATCGGGGAGGTTTGTGCCTTCGCCAACGCCCCGCGCACCCGGCCCGCGAAACTGAGGCCAGCGAATTGGCGGATCGGCCTCGCCGCTCGTCCGCCGCGGCTGAGCCGCCGCTTTGGTCTCTTCCGCGCGCATGGGCAACGCCCAGACCGCGACGAGCAACATGGCCGCAAGCGGTAATTCACGTCTCATCGCGAGATCCTTCGTGTCCCTTCGATGTTTGTGGCATTTTCGATAGGGCGCCTCCCAATTCTACCGCGCCGCCATAGAGGCCACAATTCGCGACATCCAACCTGGCCCGTTGCATTTCGCCTTCTTCCAATGGCCCTCGGTCTTTCGTAGACTTGCTCTCATTCAAGAAAAGCGCTGCGAGCATTTTTGCAATGGCCGATTTCGATAGCGCGTGGAAGGAAACGCTCGACACCTTGCTTGAGCCCTTCATGGAGTTCTTTTTTCCCGACGCCTATCGGGAAATCGACTGGACGCAGCCGCGTGATCCGCTCGAACAAGAGTTGCAGGAGATCACGCCCGTATCGGAACAAGGGCGGCGTGTGGCGGACAAGCCGGTCAAGGTCCGCAGGACCAACGGCCGGGTGGAGTGGGTGCTGGTCCACATCGAGTTTCAGAGCCAGCCGGAAACGGCCTTCGCCAAACGGATGTACGTCTACAACTACCGGCTCTTCGATCGCTATAATCAAAAGGTGGCGAGCTTCGCGATCCTGGGCGACGACCGGCCGGACTGGCGTCCCGATCGGTTCGGCTATGAATTGTGGGGCACGGAGGTTGGCATCCGGTTCCCGACGGCCAAGCTGCTCGATTATGCGCGCGACGAGGCGGCGCTGGAGTCGAATCCGAACCCAATTGCGGTGGTAGTCCTGGCGCATTTGAAGACGCTGCAAAACGCTCATGACGACGAGGCGCGGCGCGTGGCGCAGGTGCGGCTGGTCAAGGGACTTTACGGCCGTGGGTTCAGTGCGGAGCAGGTCCGCCAATTGTACCGGCTAATGGAGAGAATGATGATGTTGCCGAAGCCGCTGGCTGAGTTGGCCTGGAATGAGATTCACGAGTTTGAAAAGGAGAAAGGCATGACTTTCATCACCACTGCTGAGCGCGTGGGCCTAGAGAAGGGCCTGGCCGAGGGCCTCGAGAAGGGCCTCGAGAAGGGCCGTGAGGAGGGCCGTGAGGAGGGCCGTGAGGAGGGCCTGTTGGCGGGCATCGAGTTGGGATTGAAACTTCGCTTCGCCGTCGCGGGGCTGGCGCTCATGTCCGAAATCCGACAAATCCAAGACGCGGATTTGCTACAGCAAATTCTGGGCAGCATCGAACAGGCCGACACTCCAGACGCCGTTCGGCAAGTTTGGGCGAAGCGTTAACCGCTGGAGCCAACCGCGCCGCGTAGCCCCATTAAACCGCCGCCGGCGCAATCCGCCGCGAGCCAGCCATGTACCTCACGTAAACAGGAACCCTTTCATGGATTACCACCACCATTGCCTGGCCGCTCCCATGATCCTCACCGTTCTGATGATTTCGAGTTGCGCGGGGGGCGGAGAGAAACAGCCCGAACGGTCGGCCGCAGATTCCAAAGCGGCGGGCGATCGCAATCCCGCGTTGCTCGATCCGTCACTCGCCGAGGAACAAGCCCCCGATCAGTTCCAGGCGAAATTCTCGACCACAAAGGGAGACTTCGTGATCGAGGTAAGGCGTGAATGGGCGCCGCAGGCGGCGGATCGGTTCTACAACCTGGTCAAGATCGGCTACTTTGACGGCGCGGCGTTTTTCCGCAACATTGAGAACTTCATGGTGCAGTTTGGGATCAACGGCGACCCGGCCGTGAACGAAAAATGGAGCCAATCGAACATCGACGACGATCCCGTCAAGAAGTCGAACAAGCGCGGATACGTCACGTTCGCGCAGAAGTCGGCCCCGAACTCGCGTTCGACCCAGATTTTTATCAACTTCGGCGACAACAGCCGGCTCGACGCGATGCGCTTTGCCCCCTTCGGACGTGTCGCCGAAGGCATGGACATCATCGAGTCACTGTATAGCGGTTATGGCGAGGGCGCTCCGAAAGGCCTGGGACCCGATCAGAGCCGTATCCAGGAAGAGGGGAACGAATATCTGAAAAAGAGATTTCCAAAGCTCGACTACATCAAGAATGCTAAGATCATGAAGTGAACCGTGCGAAAGACGAACCTTCACCTGTTTCTTGCGATCGCGACTCTTGCGGCCGGCGGCGCGGGGACGTTTGCTGACGAGCCGCCAGCGCCGCCCAACATCGTGCTCATCTTTGCCGACGACCTGGGCTACGGCGACGTCGGTTGTTATGGGGCAAAGGGCTACCACACGCCTCATCTCGACCGTCTGGCCAAAGAGGGCGTTCGCTTCACCGATTTTTATGTGGCCCAGGCCGTTTGCTCGGCGTCGCGGGCGGCGCTTTTGACGGGTTGCTATTCCAATCGCGTGAGCATTCTGGGCGCGCTGGGGCCGAAGGCTCGGCATGGCATCAACGACCGCGAAACCACCCTCGCCGAGTTGCTCAAAACGCGGGGTTATGCCACGGCCATCTATGGCAAATGGCACCTGGGGCACCACCCGCGCTTCCTGCCCACCCGGCATGGCTTCGATGAGTATTTTGGGCTGCCCTACTCGAACGACATGTGGCCCAAGCACCCCGAAACCAAGGAGTTTCCCGATCTGCCGCTGATTGAAGGCGAAAAGACGATCGCGCTGAACCCCGATCAGAGCCAGCTCAGCACCCGGTATGCCGAGCACGCGGTGAGTTTTATTGAGCGTCATCAAGATCAGCCGTTTTTCGTCTACCTGGCTCACAGCATGCCGCACGTGCCGCTGTTTGTGTCCGATAAGTTCCGCGGCAAGACGCCGCGCGGAACGTTTGGCGACGTGATCGAAGAGATCGACTGGTCGGTGGGCCGAGTGCTGGAAACGCTCGAGCGGCTGGGCCTCGACGAGCGGACGCTCGTGATTTTCACCTCCGACAATGGCCCTTGGCTTAGCTACGGCGATCATGCCGGTTCCGCGGGTGCGTTGCGCGAGGGCAAAGGCACGTCGTTCGAGGGCGGCGTGCGCGAGCCTTGCCTGATGCGCTGGCCCGGCAAAATCGCCGCCGGCGCCGTTTGCCACGAACCAGTCATGACCATCGACCTACTGCCGACGCTCGCCAAACTGGCCGGCGCCGACTTGCCCGAAGATCGCACGATCGACGGACTGGACATCTGGCCGTTGATGGCGGGCCAGCCGGGCGCCACAAGCCCGCACGAGGCGCTGTTCTTCTATTGGGGCGGCGAGTTGCAGGCGATCCGTAGCGGACGCTGGAAACTACACTTTCCTCACGCCTATCGCACGCTTTCCAACGGCGGCGGCCACGGCGGCATGCCGGCAAAGTATGAACAGCGGCGCATCGAGCTGTCGCTGTTCGATCTGGACGCCGACCCGGGCGAACGCCAAGACATCGCTGCCGAGCATCCCGATGTGGTGGCCAGGCTTAAGTCGTTGGCCGAGCGGGCCCGCGACGACCTGGGCGACACGGCCGCCGGGCGTAAAGGAAAGAATGTCCGACCCGCCGGGCAGCTTGGCGCGGTCGAGGAGAAATGAGACAACTCAACTAAGAAAGGAACCATTTCATGCACTACAACAATCATTGCCTGACTATTCTGCTGGTCGCCTCCGTCCTGATGGTATCGAGCTGCGCGGGGGGTGGAGAGAAGCAAGCTGAACGGCGGGCTGGAGGTTCAAAATCTGTGGCCAAACGCAACCCAGCACTACTTGATCCGTCGCTCGCCAAGGACGAGGCGCCCGACCAGTTCCAGGCCCGCTTCTCGACCACCAAGGGAGATTTCGTGATCGAAGTCACCCGCGAATGGGCGCCGCATGCGGCCGATCGATTTTACAACCTGGTCAAGATTGGTTACTTCGACGACGCGGCGTTTTTCCGCAATATCGAGAGTTTCATGGTGCAGTTTGGCATCAACGGCGATCCGGCCGTGAACGATAAATGGAGCCGGTCGAATATTGAAGACGACCGCGTCAAAAAGTCGAACAAGCGCGGATACGTCACGTTCGCGCAGAAGTCGATCCCAAACTCGCGCTCGACCCAGATTTTCATCAACTACGGTGACAACAGCCGCCTCGATGACATGCGGTTCGCACCGTTCGGCCGAGTGGTGGAAGGGATGGACGTCGTCGAATCGCTGTATAACGGTTACGGGGAAGGCGCTCCGCAAGGCCGGGGACCCGATCAGGGCCGCATTCAGTCGGAAGGAAATGCCTACCTGAAGAAGAGTTTCCCGAAACTCGACTACGTGAAAAATGCGACGATTGAAAAGTGAATGGGCATAACGTAATGCTCGCTGTTGTTTACGTCTCGATCCTGGTGTTGATTCCGACGATCGTCTTTGCCGATGACGCCCAACCGCCTGATGTCGCCATCCGCGCCACGGATGAGGATTTTCTTCGTCAATACGCCGAGACCTACCACTTCTCGCTGGGCCGGCCGCGGTCGGCGCAGATGGCGCCCGATGGCTCGGCGGTGCTGTTGCTGCGCTCGCAACCGCGATCGTTTGTTCAAGACCTGTACGAGTTCGATTGCCAACTGGGCAGCGAGCGCGTGCTGTTGACCGCGAGCCAGATTGTTCGTGGAGGCGACGAACAGCTTTCGGCCGAGGAAAAAGCCCTGCGCGAACGGTTGAGGCTGGCCGCGCAAGGGATCGCCCGTTTCGATTTGTCCGACGACGGGACGAAGGTTCTCGTCCCACTGGCGAATCGGCTGTTCGTCATCGAGCGAGAAAGCGGCACGAGCACGGAAGTAAAATCTTCGGCGGCGGGCTTTCCTTTCGATCCACGTTTGTCGCCCGATGGCCAGCGGTTGGCGTGCGTCCGCGACGGCGAGATTTATGTGACCGATTTGGCCAGCGGCGACGAACGCCAGATCACGCGCGGCGCCGGAGGCACGATCAGCCATGGCACGGCGGAATTCGCGGCCCAGGAAGAAATGGGGCGCGTGCACGGCTACTGGTGGTCGCCCGATAGCCGCTCGATCGCTTACCAGCAAACCGACACCGCGGGGATGGAGACATTCCATATTCTCGATCCGCTGCATCCCGAGCGCGAGCCGAAGAGTTGGCCTTATCCCCGAACCGGCACGAAGAACGCCGCGGTTCGCCTGGCGATCGTGCCCGCCGCCGGTGGTGAAAGTCGCTGGATCGACTGGGACCACGAAACGTATCCCTATCTCGCCAAAGTCGTGTGGCAAGAGAAGGGACCACTGACCATCCTGGTGCAAAATCGCCGGCAGACCGAGGAAATGCTCTACGCGGTCGATGAGCAAACGGGCGCCTTGACCGAACTGCTGAAAGAAACGGATACCGCTTGGATCAACCTCGCTTCGTCTTGCCCCAAGTGGCTGAAGGACGGCAGCGGATTTTTGTGGTTGACCGAGCGGACGGGCGAGTGGTCGCTGGAACTTCGTTCGCGCCACGGAAAGCTCGTTCGCTCGCTAACGCCCGGCGGTTTTGGCCTGATTGACCTGGCCGGCGTCGATGATGAGCAAAGCGCGGTTTATGTGACGGCCAGCACCGACCCGACGCAGCAGCACGTGTATTCGATTTCGCTGGCGGGCGGCGAACCGACCAAGCTCACCTCCGCACCCGGCAACCATAGCTTCAGTTTCGGCAAGCGGGCAGGCGGCAAGCGATCCGGCAGCTATCTGCACAACTACAGCCTGGCCGACGGGCGCGCCGGCACACGAGTCTGCGACGCCGATGGCAGCCAGCTCGGCGAGCTAGAATCCGTCGCCAAAGAGCCGCCGCTGCCCAAGGTGGAACTGCTCACCGTGGGCCAGCGCGCGTTCCGCGCCGCGATCGTCCGCCCCCGGTCATTCGTCGCGGGCGCCAAATACCCGGTGATCGTGCATGTGTATGGCGGTCCGCACGCGCTGACGGTCAACGCGTCGCCGCGGGGCAGCGTGTTGCAGCAATGGCTGGCCGATCAGGGATTCATCGTCGTCTCGCTCGATGGCCGCGGCACACCGCGCCGCGGACGTGAATGGGAGCGGGCTATCAAAAACAATCTGATCGATATTCCGCTCGACGATCAGGTCGCCGGCCTGCAGGCCCTGGGCGCAAAGTACGCTGAATTGGACCTCGATCGCGTCGGCATCACCGGCTGGTCGTTCGGCGGCTATTTTTCGGCCATGGCGGCGATGCGCCGCCCCGACATTTATAAGGCAGCCGTCGCCGGCGCCCCAGTCTGCGATTTCCGCGACTATGACACCCATTACACCGAGCGTTACATGGGCCTCGTCGACGAAAACCGATCGGGCTACGAGGCGGCCAACGTCGTCACGTACTGCAAGCGCCTTTCGGTGCCGCTGCTCATCATCCACGGCACGGCGGACGACAACGTTTACTTTCTCCATTCGCTGAAAATGACCGAAGCCCTGTTTCGCGCCGGCAAGAAGTTCGAGTTCCTTCCGCTGGCGGGCTTCACGCACATGGTGCCCGATCCTGAAGTCACCATCCGCCTGCACACTCGCATCGCGGCGTTTTTCAAGCAACACCTGGGGCAGCCTCGGGCAAAGTAAACCGGCAACCGTGGGCTCAATGCGCAAAGCGCCGGTCTGGCGATTCGAAACGCGAGTTGAAGCGGCGGTCCGATGCCTTCCCACTCATTGACCAAATGGAACGCAGAGCGCGCGGAGGCGCTTGACAAAATCGAAGACGCGCATGCAACGGTCGGCAGCACCGAGAGAGGCAGGCGTTACGCGACGCAGCAGATCAATTATTCCTATACCGCGCTCTTGTCATCGCACTTCCAAGGGTTCTGTCGGGACCTTCATTCCGAATCGATGTTGCGCCCGGAGGAAGTGCCACGCTGCACTTCGCGAGGGTCAAAGCGTGGCGCCGTGCACTAAATGCGCTGGCTCGTCGTTTGACCAGGTGTTGTACAATTATTTGCAGGCGCTGTTTGGCGCCGCTCCATGGTGAAATCAGGTCGAGGTGTCCGTTTCACTCCTCTGCGGCGAATGCGTTGGTTCCGGGGCATCTTTGATCCGCCGGAAGCAAGACCACAACAGCACAACGACAACTGCACCCGCCCATGCCAAGAGATGCCACGGAAGTTCCCGCACGCGCACGACAGGCGGTCCAACAAAGATCAATCCGAAACCATAAACGACGCACGCACGACCTGCGTACGCCAAGGCCGCGCGTTTCGCGACCCGGGGCCGCGATCTGTCGCCCATCACCTGCAACGCGAATCCACCAAAAATCGCGGTAAATCCCACGCACCAGGAGAACCAGCCGAATTCCAGGACACATCGCTGGGGCTGCGACGCACTGAAATAGACGGTGACTTGCCGGCCGATGGGAAAGTTGCGCGCTACCTTCGCTCCGCCGGTCCAGCGAACCCAAATTGGCGACAAAACCCGGAGCATAACGAGTGGAATGCACCTCGCGGCCGTTGGCGGTGAAGTGGTGTTCGATGTGGGGGCGCGTTGCGCCGTGATTGCCCGACTGAACGCCGACTGCATCCACCCGCCCCGTGGTCCGCTCTCGCATACGACACAGGTCGATCGTTTCGCAGATCAGCGAAACCGGAGGCCCAAAGATCATCGTCAACGCAATCAGCAGCAGTGGAATGCCGATCAGGCATTGCAAACCGAACGCCGCCGCCTTCCGCAATGACCGGCCTGCGCGTGCCGTGCCTTCCGGCACAAGCTGCCGGCGAGGCTGCGATGGTCGTGATTCGTCTGGCATGCAGCGACGCATCTGTGGTCAGAATTCGGGTTGTGCTGGCCCGCTGGTGTCGTCGGACTGCAAAAGCTCCCACATTTCGTTTTGGTGAAGCCAGATGGGGGCGGCATTTTCGGTGATGAATTCGTTGACGGCCATGCCGTCGATCAACGGTTCGCGCGGCGCCTGTTTCTGCTTGCCGTTGATGAAGATCATCCGGAATTTCCTTCTCCTTTGGCGCCGCGCTCTTCTATTGGCGGGGGCGAGTGTTTTTTTTCGTAGCTCCTTTTCGCGTTTGCGCTGCGCCTTGCGCTCGGCCTTGGTTTGTCCTGACATCGTGGACTTCCTTAACTCGCGTCCAATGCGACTCGAAGCCATTCTAACAAGGCACATCCCCAAGAACCATCACGGGCAGCCCGCAAGCCGTTGACGATCGGCAAACGCGCCGTACTATATAAGCGTTTGCTGCAAACGAGCAGCGCCGCGGAAGGCCAGATTGGGATCGCTGGCCTTTCCGCTCAGGAGAAACTGATGGCTTCCACGGTGCCCCGCGCTGGCGTGGGGGTTTTGGTCAGCGGAGGACTCGATAGCTCGATCTTGCTGGCGCATTACGTCGAGCGCGGGCGGCGCGTGCAGCCGTTTTATGTGCGATCGGGCCTGGCCTGGCAAACAGCCGAGCTGGCGGCTTTGCGGCGCTTCCTGGCGGAGATCGCCGACGACCGTCTGGAAGAGCTGGTCACGCTCGATCTGCCGCTGGCCGATCTCTATGGCGAACATTGGAGCGTCAGCGGGCGCGACGTGCCCGACGCCGAGAGCGACGATGAAGCCGTTTATTTGCCGGGCCGCAATGCGCTTTTGATAATCAAAGCGGCGCTGTGGTGTCATTTGAACGGCATCGAAGAGCTGGCCCTGGGACCGCTGCGGGCCAACCCCTTTGCCGACGCCACGCCGGAATTTTTTGCCGCGTTCCAGTCGTCGCTCAATCTGGCCACGGGCGGCGGCCTCAGGTTGGTGCGACCGCTGGCCGGTTACGATAAGCGGCAGGTGATGCAGCTTGGTGGCCACTATCCGCTGGAGCTGACGTTTTCGTGCATCAGCCCGCGCGGGTCGCTGCATTGCGGAGAATGTAATAAATGCGGCGAACGGCGACGGGCGTTTCAGCACGTCGGCCTGCCCGATCCCACACGCTATGCCGGCGGCAAGCTCTGCCGCTCAATGAAAGGATGAAGCCATGTTTCGCGTTACGCGGCAGATCGACTTTTGCTATGGACATCGCTTGCTGAATTACGAAGGCAAGTGCCGCTATTTGCACGGGCATAATGGCCGCGCGGTCATCGCCATCGAGGCCGCCGAGCTGGACCACCGCGGCATGGTGCTCGATTTTTCTGACATCAAACGGGTGGTAAGCCGCTGGATTGACGAGACGCTCGACCACCGCATGCTCCTGCACCGCGACGATCCGGCGGTGCCCATGCTGCGGCAACTTGGCGAGCCGATGTATTTGCTCGATGTGAACCCGACGGCGGAGAACATCGCTCGGCTGATTTTTGAATTTACCGCCTCGCAGGGTTTTCCGATTGTCGAAGCCCGGCTGTGGGAAACGCCCAACTGCTTTGCGACGTACGCGGGGTAGGTTCGGCGCATGCCGTTGCAACGAGCTTAAGTTACTCAGGAGGCAGCGCCATTGCCCTGCGCCATCCGGCGCGCGCGCAGCGTCGCACGCAAGTTTGGCCGCGCTGACTGGTTGGCCTCAATCGTCTGCCTAAGTTCGTCGGCTTCGACTTTCCGGCGCCGCAGGTAGTCGTCGATCGCCGGGCCGTTGCGGAGGCAGTAGCCCAAGACAGAATAGACGTCGGCCAAGTCGAGACCGTCGTAACACCCGACGATGTCTTCGGGCGTCGCGCCGCTGCCGAACTCGTGAAGCACGACGTCCAATAGGATACGTGACTGGCCGACCCGAATAGCGCCTTGCGGGTCGAGGCGAAGAGGAACCTCCAGAGGATCGAATGAAATCGCTGTCACTGCCGGTGCTCACGGAATCAAGAATGACTGCCGCACTTCAGTGAATTCTATCCGACTTGGCTCGTCGCGGCGACCCACCGGGGCATTGCCGCGGCGGAGCGTCGCCTGCGGGTCACCGCCTAACGCGCGGCTTTGCCCCAGCCACCGCATCTTGCGCCAAGCGCCGCTGACATGACCAGACCATGAAACTGGGACGTCTAGCTAGCCCCGGTAAATAAAAACAGTCCGGGCGACCGAGGCCGGCTCCGGACTGTTCTCTCTCCCTCCCGGGACTTGTGGCTCAAGGCTCCGCCTCGGCCGCACGGGCGACAATGGAGCTATCGGCCAATTGCATTGTGGCACTTTTGACCAGTTTCCGTATTGTGCGGCCACCGGAGTTTGGAGAGACTACGCCGCTTTTTCCGGCGTTTAGCTGCACGAGGCTGCGCGGTTACGCCGATGGTACCGAAGGTGCGGCCGCGGAACGGATCAACAAGGAAATCCACGTGAGCAAAATGAATCGACTGCCGCTGACAATCTTGCGTTCGTCGCTTGTCTGGGGGCTGCTGCTCTCGCTGGGCTTTTACGCCCCCATCGAAACCGGCCACTGGCACGATGAATTCGTGCTCCGTTACTTTGCCGGGCACTGGGTCGAATATCTCGAAACGGCCATGTTCTTTGTCGGGCTGTCCGGCCTGGTGCTCAAAGCGCTCGACATTGGCAGACAGTCGGCGGCGCTTGCCCGAGCGATCTTGCCGCCGCACGCCGACGAGCCGCAGCCCGCCGGCGAGGCCGAACGGCTGTTGGCTCAGCTCGAACAAATGCCCGAAGCCCAGCACGACGATTATCTGCCGCGCCGGCTGCGCGAGGCGTTGCAGTCGGTGCGGTTCGCCGGCTCAGCCGACAAGCTGGGCGATGAACTGAAGTATTTGTCGGAATCCGACGCCGCCCGATCGCACGCCAGCTATGGGTTATTGCGAATCATCATCTGGGCGATTCCCATTCTCGGCTTTTTGGGCACGGTCATCGGCATCACCATGGCCATCGCCAGCCTGAACCCACAGGCACTGGAAGACTCGCTGCCCACCGTCACCGGCGGCCTGGGCGTGGCCTTCGACACCACGGCCCTGGCCCTCGGCCTGTCGATGGTATTGATGTTCGTACAGTTTTTCGTCGACCGCATGGAAACCCGGCTGCTGGCCGCCGTCGATGGCCGAGCCGCCGACGAGCTGGGCGGGCGCTTCGAGCAGATGGGCACCGGCGACGACCCGCAGATTGCCGCCATGCGCCGCATTGCCGACATGGTGCTCAAAGCCAGCGAGCGGCTGGTCGTGCGCCAGGCCGAGGTTTGGCAGCAGACCATCGATGCGGCCCAAGTTCGCTGGAACGCCACCGCCACCGAGTCGGGCAAGCTGCTCGAATCGGCCTTGTCCGGCGCGCTGAACCAGAGCATCACCTCGCATGCCGAACGCCTGTCTGCCTCGTCGGAAGCCACCGCCGAGCAGAATCGCCGCAATTGGAGCCGCCTGCAACAAACGCTGGCCGACAGCACGCAGGCGCTCAAGGGTCAGCAAACCGAACTGGCCAAGCAAAGCGAGATTCTGCTGCGCGTGGTCGATGCCACGGGGCACGTGGCCAAGCTCGAGCAACAGCTCAACAGCAATCTGGCGGCCTTGGCCGGCGCCCAACATTTTGAAGAAACCATGCTGCACCTGGCCGGGGCGCTCAACCTGCTGAACGTTCGGCTGGGACAGGCCGCCGCGCCGCAGGTCAGCCTGACGGGCACTTCCCCTTCGGCCAGCCGGGCCGGAACCAGCACCCATAGGGCCGCATGAAACGCCGGGCAGCGCCAAACCGACAGTCCGCCGGAGTTTCGCTGTTTCCGTTTCTGGCGGTGCTGCTGTGCACGATGGGAGCACTCATCGTGGTGCTGGTGGTGATTGCGCGCCAAGCGCGGCTGCAAGTGGCGGCCACCGCGGAAACCGCCCCCGACGAAGAGCTGGCCGCCAAGCAGGCCGATCTTCAATGGCGAATCTCGCAATTGCGCCAGTCGCGCGAAGCCACCAAAAAAGCTCTGGCCGACAAGCAAACCGAACTGAGCCACCTCGAAGAACACTCGCGCCGGCTGCGCGGGCAGCTCGAAGAGTTGGCATCGGCCCGCGAGCAATTGAGCCAAATGGCCGCCGGCGACGAACGCGACAAGGCAAAACTGAAGAGCGAACTCGATCGTTTGCAATATCGCGTGGCCGGGCTGCGCGGCGAGCTGGGCAAGCTCATGCAAAAAGCCCGCGAAGGCCAGCAGTCGTACGCCGTCATTCCGTATCGCGGGCCGAACGAAACCTTCCGCAGACCCATCTACATCGAATGCGCCGCCACCGGCGTCGTTCTGCAGCCGTCGGGCTTAACTCTCACCGAGCAAGACTTTGCCATCGACGACGGAATGGGAAATCCGCTGGCCTCCGCGGTGCGGGCGGCCCGCGAATATTACCTGCGCAATTCACTGAGCGGACAAGGTGAAACGGGCAGCGCCTATCCGTTGATGATCGTGCGGCCCGACGGAGTGCTGGCCTACCTGGCCGCCCGTAAGGTGCTGGAATCGCTGGGACCCGATTTCGGTTATGAGCTGGTCGCTCAAGACTGGCAAATCGAATATCCGCCTGCCGACCCGATGTTGGTGCTCGCCATGAAGCAGGCGATCAGCGAGGGACGTATGCGCCAGGCCTACCTGGCCAGCGCCGCGCCAGGGCTGTTCTTCAATCGCCACCAAGTGTCGTTCCGAACGGCGCACGGCGGCGGCGCGGACGGCGGCCCGACGCTCAGCGGCGGCCTGCGCAAATATCGCTCGGCATACGCCAGCGGCCGACCTTCTGGCGTGGCAGGCGGATCGGGCGCCTCGGGCGGAGCGGGGCGAACCGCGAGAGGAAGCCTGGGCGCCGACGACAATCCTTACCTCGACGCCTTGGCAAGCGACGCCTCAGGCGCCGCAGGTGGTTCTAGCCTTGCTGCTCAAGCTTCAGCAGCTCCCACTGCAGCGGTTCCTGGTCCGCGCGGCAGAGGCGCCTGGGCCAGCAATCCGCAGGGCGCCGTGGGTTATGGAGGCGCCGGCGGCATCGGCATCGGCAGCGGAAATGCCGGAGAACCTTTGGCCGCGAGAGCAAACCGTTCGGGCAGCAAGGGGATCGGGCGCGCCGGTCAGATGCCGGGCCTTGGGCCGGGTTCGGGCGTCGGAAGCCAAGGCCCAGCAAATCAGCGAGCGGGCGCCGCGGCAGATGGCCTGGCTGCTGGCGGCCTTTCCGGCGGCATTGGAAACGGCGGACCGCCTTCGGCCCGTGCCACAGCCGCGCGAGCGGTCGCAAACGCTCGCGGAACCGGGGCCGATTTGGCGTCGGCCGCCCCTGCAAGATCGGCCAGACCCGCCGGCGGCCCGGCAAATCGTGCCGCGCCAGGCGCCGTTGGAAACGCCCCGGGCAATATGACCGGCACGGGAAACGATCCGGCTCGGCAGGCTGGCCTTGCCGGGACAAATGCCAACGCCCGAGACAACGGCAGCGCCGCCGGCGCCGGCTCGGCTTCCGCGACCGACGACAACGCCACGTCAACAGGCGAAAAAGGCACGGGCGGCGGGTCGCGGTCTCAAGGAGATCAATATGCGGCCTCGAATGGGCCTTCGGCCGCGGGTTCCAACGCTCCTCGTGGTTCGTCGTCCACACGAGCCGGGGGCGGCGGAGCGGGCGCCAATTCCGAACGCTCCGGGCAACTGGCGTCCACCTCTGGCGGCGCGCGCGGCTCGTCCGGCGGAAATGCCGCGAAAGGCGGACCAGCATCCAGCGGCGGTACATCGAGCGGCGCAGCATCCAAGGGTGGTGCATCAAGCGGCGGCAGCACCGCGGTGGCCGGCGGCAGCATCGGTGCGAGCATGATGCAACCCGGACAAATCGGCATGCCGACGCCGATGATTGCCATGGGCGCTCAGCCGGCGACCAATCAACCGGCTGCCCAGGGCCGCGGCGCCAAGCGCGAACGCAATTGGGCGAATCCCGACGCCAGCACCAGCAATGTGCCGGTCGAGCGCCGGATCCAAATCATCTGCGACGCCGAGCATTTGACCATCATGCCCGAAGGCCGGGGGGCGCGGGGCATGAAAGTGATCAAGCTAGGTTCGCACACCGAAGATTCGCTCGACGAGTTGGTGAGCACGGTCTGGGACCGGATTGATTCGTGGGGCACGGCCGGGCGGGGCATGTATTGGCGGCCGAAACTCGTGATGATGATCGAGCCGGGCGGCCAACAGCGTTACACCGAGCTGCAATCGCTGATGGCCGACAGCGGCTTCGACGTCCACGGCCGACCGCGGACGAGGGGCCGAGCCGCGCCGATCCGAAGCCAGGGTTCAGCGTTTGGCGGCCAAGGTTCAGCGTTCAGGGTTCAGGGTTCAGAACACCAGAAAAAGGGATAAGCGAGCGCGCGACCAGCGAACACTCGCCACTCACCACTCGCCACTCCCCACTCCGCATGCCACGCACCATCCGACAAGAAACCGAAGCGATCGGCAGCGACTCCTTCTTGGACGTCGTCACCAATATCGTTGGCATTCTGATCATCTTGGTGATGGTGGTCGGCATCCGTATTAAAAATCTGCCCGCCAGCGCCGCCGACGACGATCCGGCTAATCGGGCCGATGTGTCGGCGCTGGCGCGCGAGGCCGAATCTCTTGAACGCGACATGCTTGGCCTGGAAGACCAGGTCCGCTCGGTCAGCTTGACGACTCAAGCGCGTTATCAGGAGCGCGGCACGCTGGCCTATCTGCTGGCCGAGCATGAGCGCGAAATCAACGAGGCCAAAAAATCGCTCGACGCCCAGACACGGTCGTCGTTCGACATGCAACGCGCCCTTTCGGCGGCCGAGCACGAGGCCCAGCGGCTCGAACAAGCCAAAACGCAAACCAGCCAGATCAAGAAACGCAAGCCAATTCAGATCAAGAGCTATCCGACTCCCCTGAGCCATACGGTCTATGGCAGCGAAATCCATTTTCAACTTCGCCATGGCCGCCTGGCGTTTGCCCCCTTGATCGAATTGGCAAACATGGCCTTCGACGACGCCCACAGCCGCAGCGCCGGTAATGCGATGACCGACACGTTCATGGGCACGGTGGGGCCGCTTCAGGATTTTCAGGGCGAGTACATTGTCGAGCTGGTGCCCGGCGGCCTGCATCACCGGTTCACGGTGTATCTGCTGCCGGTCGCTGACGATCTGGGAGAAAAGGTCGACGACGCCATGAAAGAATTCTCGCGGTTTCGAGCCAGGCTTTCCGAGCTGCGGCCCCGCCAATCGACGGTCACGCTTTGGACCTACCCGGACAGTTTCGCCGACTACACGCGGCTGAAAGAGTATCTGTACAACCTGGGCTTCTCGGTGGCGGGGCGGCCGATGGAAGCCGACATGCCCATCGGCGGTTCGACCGACGGCAGCCGCTCCGCCGCCCAGTAATCGCGCGTCGGCGGACCTTGCTAGACACGACGCCGCCGTGCGTTCATCATGTCGGCATGGCCGCCAGCATTGCCACGCAAGTTCTCGTCGGGCAAATCCAGCAGGGCGATCGCGCCGCGCTCGAAGAACTCTGCCGCCGTTATCAGCAGCGCGTGCTGGCGGCGGTGCGAGCACGGTTGGGCGCCGAGCTGCGCCGCAAGATCGAATCGTGGGACCTGGTGCAAGAGGTGATGATCGAGGCGGTCCGCCGGCTCGACGGTTTTGATTTTCGCTCGGAAGGAAAGTTCCTCAATTATCTGAACCGCATCGTCGAACATCGCATACGCGACGAAGCCGACCGCCAGCACGCCCAGCGGCGCGACGCCCGTCGCGAAATCTCGCTCGACGCCCCGAGTTCGCCCGCCGACGAAAAACCGCTCGATCTGTCGGGCGGCTCTTCGGGCACGCCCAGCCAACTGGTGATTCTGGGCGAAGACCTCGAGCGGCTCGAGCGGGCGCTCGACTTGTTGTCGGCCAAATCGGCCGACTACCGCGAGTTGATCGTCGCGGTGCAATACGAGGGGCAGACCTTTGTCGAGTTGGCCGCCGAGCACGGCACGACGCCCGACGCCATTCGCATGCGTTTCAACCGCGCCATGGCGGCGCTGGTCAAGGTTTATCACCAGCTTGAATCTGCCAGCGGCGGGGGCGCCGCTGTAGAGTAAGCGTCCTCGCTTGTCCCGCTTTGCGGTGAGGCGCGGAGCTTTTTCCACACACTCAACCGTGTTATGCTGAATCGGTAGGCACCAACACAAGTGAGGAGAGTTCCTGTGATTGAGCTATCCGATCAACAGCGAAAAACGGTCGAAGACGGGATGCCGGTTCGCGTTTACGAAAATGGCCGCGAGTATGTCTTGTTACGGCCGGATTTGTATGAGCGCCTCTCCGCAGGGGTAGCCGATGATCCTTGGACGGCCGAGGAGCTTGACCAGCTCCGCGAAGAAGCCGTTACGATGCTCGATCGCTTTGGGAAAGACGCATGAAGTTCCACCGCGGCGATGTGATAATGACGCGTTTTCCGCACGCGGGCGGCCAGCGCGGCAAGAAACGCCCCGCGCTCGTTGTCCAAGCAGACATTTATAACGCGCGGCTGCAACATGTCGTGATCGCCGAAATCACCACGAATCTTGTACCAGTGAATGATCCCGCCTTCGTGCTGATCGATGTCACCACGCCCGACGGACAACTGAGTGGACTCGCCCAAACATCGCTTGTTAGTGGGCTCTTCTTGGCAACCGTCTTCGCGGATCGCATTGACCGAGTCATCGGCAAACTCTCGGATCGATTGATGCAGAAGGTCAGTGCGTGCCTCAGAGAGGCGATGGACCTGCGCTAAACGCGGCCTGAAATCACGATTACCACACCGCGGCATTTTCGAGTGTCCCGTTTCAAACCATCTTCGCCCGATGCCGCCGCCGCGGCCGCGATCGCCACGCCGCCCGGCGATTGGGACGAAACCCTGCTGCGCGCGCTCGAGGCCGGGCGTGTTTCGGCCTCGCCCGACGACCATCCGCAACTGGCCGAGGCGTTGGCCGCCTACAATAAAATTGAATCGCTCTTCTCCCTCTTGCGCGGCCCGGCAGGCGCCGCCTCCGAGACGCAGGCCGAACCGCTGCCCGAACGCTTCGGCCGTTACCTGGTCCGCGGCACGCTGGGTGCTGGTGCCTTCGGCACCGTCTACCTGGCCGACGACCCCCAACTGGGCCGCGCCGTGGCCATCAAAGCGCCACGCCTCAATTCCCCTCTCCTCCCGGAAGCCGGCCAGGGTGAAGGCGGCAAGCTTCGGCAGAGGGACGGAGCGAAGCCCGACTCTGACTCCCTCTCGCGCCGGGAGAGGGCGGGGGTGAGGGCGGATCAAATCACCACTGAGGCCCGGCTTGCCGCGCGGCTCAATCATCCGGCCATCGTGGCCGTCTACGACGTGGGCCGCGCTGGCGACCAGCCCTACATCGTGATGGAATATGTGCCCGGCAAAACGCTCGAAGCGCTGCTGACCTCGACGATTCCGGGGGATGACCTTCCCAGGTCGTCCGCCGCGGATGCCCTGACAGGGCCGCCCCAGGCAACTTCTCAGGGCCAGCCGCCACAGGCGGTGCGCGGCCGCCCGTCGTTCACTCAATCCGCCGAACTCTTGGCCACGGTGGCCGACGCCCTGCACTACGCCCACAAGCTCGGCTTTGTGCACCGCGATCTCAAACCTTCGAACATCCTGATCGAAACGCCTGTAGAAAACGCCCGCTGTGGCGCCACGGGTCTCGGTCGTCCGCACGTGGCCGATTTCGGCCTGGCCCTGAGCGAAGAGACGCAGCGGCGATTTGCCGGGCAACTAGCCGGCACGCCCGCGTACATGTCGCCCGAGCAGGTCCGCGGCGAGGCGCACCACCTCGACGGCCGCACCGACATCTGGTCGCTGGGCGTGATTGGCTATCAGCTTCTCACCGGTCGGCAGCCTTTCTGGCGCGGCCACCTGCCCACCTGCCTCGACGAGATTCAACATCGCGACCCCAAACCCCCGCGTCAGATCGACGACGCCATTCCGCCCGAACTAGAGCGGATCGTCCTCAAATGTCTGGCTAAGCGCCCCACCGAGCGTTACACCACCGCCGCCGATATCGCCACCGACCTGCGCCGCTGGCTGCGCCAGCAATCGGCAGGCCCGGCTGCCGGCGCGCAGTTCGTCCGCCGCGCTGCATTAGCCGCTATGATGTTGCTCGCCATCGCTCTGGCGGTATTCGGCTGGCACGCGAAGAGCACTTCCCGGCCTGCCGCGACCGAACCGTTGACCGCTGCTGTCGATGTGCGGCTTTGGAATCCCGCCGACCGCGAACGGCGCGGCCTGAGCCTGGCCGACGCTGGCGCCTTGCCTTTGCGCATCGGCGACCAGGTGCGCGTCGAGGCCAGCGCCAGCCAACCCAGTTTCTTATATCTGATCTGGATCGGCGCCGACGGCGTCGCCCATCCGGTCTACCCCTGGCGCGGCGGCGACTGGACCGATCTTCCCGCCGAAAAGCCAGTCGCCCATCTTTCGCTGCCCGACAATCCCACGCAGGGCTGGCCGATGGCCGGTCCCTCGGGCGTCGAGACGCTCTTGCTCTTCGCTCGCCACGCGCCGCTGCCTCGTGACGTCGGCATTCCCAAGCTTCTCGCCGGCCTGCCGCCTTTGTCGATCGACGACCCCGGTTCGCTCATTCGGCTCGGCCAGTCCCGCGTGAACCCCAACGATCGCGCCCCGCGTCTGACTTCGCCCGAAACAATTGACGACCCCGCATTGGCGGCCCAGCGGTTTTTGGACCAGCGATTCGGCAGGCAGTTCGACTCGGTGCAGGCGATCAGTTTCCAAGTGACCGGCGGCCAGCCAGAGTAGCTGGGCTAAAGTAGCAGGCACACTCCGTGTGCCGCAGCTTTCGACTGATGGGCAACGAACCGCAGCCTGCCGTTAAATGGTCGTTAGACAGACCGCGCAGCGCTCGTCGTCAACGGCTGAATCCGGTTTCACTTCTGGACAAACCACCGATCAGATCTGCTAGAATAATGCCCTGGCCTGCGACGAAAAACGGAAGGTAAACGCAGTGTGCTTGCTACCGTACGCGCGGTAGTTCGCGCCGGCGTTTCGAGCTGCCCTTCTCGGTTTGTGAACAATCGCCATGATCGCCCCAAAACGACTTCTCGCGGCGTTGGTTGCTCTTGCGTTGACTGTCTGGTGCGCTTACCGCGCCGACGGCGACGAGCTACCGAAGGCGCGAAAAACCGCGAAGGCTGACAAACTGGCTGCGGAAAAGGATGCGGATTCCGAGCTGCATCGCCTTGAAGCAGACATTGAGGCTGCCCATGCCGAGGTCGGCAAGCTCTTCGCGCAGAAGCGCTACGATGAGGCAACAAAGCGACTCGAAGAATTGTTGCCGACCGCAAATGAACTCTATTCAATCGAACGGTACCCGAGCGGACACGCAGAAATAGCCAAGATTTACGTGGAACTAGGCAATGTCGCCAACGCCGCCGGGCGCCCCGCTGATTGTATTCAATGGTATGAAAAAGCTCTGGTGTGTTATCGCCGGCTTTATCCTCCGCAGCAGTTTCCCGATGGGCACGTCGATATCGCCAACACGATGGTGAACATCGGGATTGTCCGAAAACTTGCGGGCGATATCGAGCATGCACAAAAGGACTTGGAGGGAGCGATCGTCGCGGCCCGGCGGCTCTATGCGGCGGCCCCGAAGCCGGAAGGCGGGGTCGCTTTTGTCGCAGCACTTCATTTCCTTGCGCAGATATTGCAAGGGCGCGGCGAGTATTTGCGTCCAGTGGACCTTTGCCGCGAAGCGGCCGATGTATGCGATCGGCTCTATCCGCCCGAGACTCATCCGCGCGGGCACTTTCAGCTCGCGCAGAGCCTATCACGGCTTGGCTTCGCACTCAAGCTCGCCGGCGACAATTACGGCGCCATCCCCTTCCTGGAACGCTCGTTGCGCGTCTATGGCCAAGTTTTTCCGCGCGAGTCGTTTCCGAACGGCCATCTCGACATAGCATGGACGTTGTGGGCTCTCGGCGGAGCCCACTATGCGCACGGAGAATTCGATGATGCGATGCAATCCTATGAGCAGTCGCTCGATATGTTCGAGCGTCTTTTTCCGAATGACCAGTCCCCAGCGGGGCAGGACGCAATCGGAAAAGTCATTCTGATGATGGCGCTCACCGAGAATAGCCGCGGGGATTACGCGGCCGCGCGCTCGTATTACGGGCGGCTTCTTCGTATCTTCTCGGACGAGAACTATCCGTCCGGCCACCCGATGATCGCGTCAACGCTGCAATCGATCGCAGTAACGTACCGCGTGCAAAAGAATTACGTTGAGGCCGTCCCGTATGGCGAGCGTGCTTGCGAAATGCTGAAAAGGCTAGACAAGTCGGATCAATTGGCAGATGGTGATCGCGAGATCGCGGACGCCACTCTGCATCTTGCGACCGACATGATTCAGCTTGGGAGTTTTATGAGAGCGGACGAGTTGCTGTCGGATGCAGAGTCGCGGCTTCGACGAACACTGGCAAAGAAGACGGAGATCGATCCGCTCGATCCTTGGATTACGCGCAGCTTCACGTTACTCGGCAGTCTACTATTTGCGCGCAACCAGATTGACAGGGCCGCCGACGCATTGATGCTGGCGAGCAAGATTCAGGAAGCGCAAACGGACGAGTTCTACGCGAACGCTTCTGAGGCCGAGGCAATTAATCTCGCATCGAAGTTGACGGCGACGCGGAACGCTCTGATTTCGGTTTGGCCGTACACAGGGCGCGGCTTTGGGGATATCTATGCGGTGCTCTGGGGCCGCGATGGCGCGATTGCGCATAGCTTTGCCGAGCGGCATCGCTTGCTACGGGCCATCGCGGATCGCGACTACATCGAGCTTTTGAAGCAATATGCGGACGCAAAGGCGCGCTTGGCGAGGATAACACTGGCCACGACCGAAGCAGGCGACGCGCGATCGAAAATGAACCAAGATCGGCTGCATGCGCTTACAGAATTGAAAGAACGACTGGAAAGGGAGCTGACTGCAGAAGCGCCGCAAGTCTTGTCGCGACGACTTCGTCCGCGGCGTCCGTATCGCGATTTTCAATCGGCGCTTCGCGACGGGAGCGTGTTCATACATTTTGTGCGATATGGCTTAGTCGCGCCTGGCCCCCGGCCCGGCCGAGAGACCGTCGTGCCCAGCTACTCCTCCTTCGTCATAGCAGGCACGGACAACATTAAAATGATCATGCTTGGTCCAGCGGAACCGATTGAAACCGCGATTACGAATTGGCGCCGTGCAATCTTCGATGACAAGCCGAGCGATGCCGCGGGCGAACTGCGGCGATTGTTTTGGGAGCCGATCGAGAAAAAGCTGCCGCCGGGCACCAAGACAGTGTATTTCACTCCCGACGGACCGCTAACGGCGCTGCCTTGGGCGGCCTTGCCTGGCAAAAAGCCGGGCAGCGTGCTGCTGGAAGATTACGCGCTGGCGCTGGTGCCCTATGGCCCGTTCTTGCTCGATCAACTTACCGCGCCACCGCGCGATGACAGCGCCGACGACGTGCTGTTGGCGGTCGGCGGCGTGGCCTATGACGAGCAGCCGATAGCGCCGTCCGAAGAGGGTGTACTCGCCCTGCGCGGCGAAGTGGGGCTCGACGGCCCGCGCGTGCGCTGGCCCGATTTGCCAGGCGCCAAGCGTGAAGCCGATGCGCTGGCGGAACTGTCGGGCAATCGCGCGACGACGTTGCTTTCGGGCGGCGAGGCGAGCACGGCGCGGGTGCTGGCCGAACTGCCCAAGGCGCGGTGGGCGGTGTTCGCCACGCACGGCTTCTTTGCCGACCCCAAACTTCGCTCGGCCCTGCAACTCGACGAAAGCATTTTCGAGAAGCGTGACTTCCTGCTTGGCGGCGAGCGGACCACGCCGGTGGGCCGCAATCCGCTCTTGCTTTCCGGACTGGTGCTGGCCGGCGCCAATCTGCCGCGTCCCAACGACGAATTTGGCATTCCCAGCGGCGACGGCGGCATTCTGTCGGCCGAGCAGATTGCCGGCCTGCCGCTGGACAAGCTGGAGCTGGCCGTACTCTCGGCCTGCGACACGGGCTTGGGCGAAGTTGCCGGCGGCGAGGGCGTGTTTGGCCTGCAGCGTGCCTTCCACCAGGCCGGCGCCGCGAATGTGGTCGCCAGTCTCTGGAAGATCGACGACCAGGCAACCGCCGCCCTAATGCGGCTGTTCTACTACAAACTCTTCCGCGAAAACAAGCCGCCGCTCGCCGCCCTGCGCGAGGCGCAGTTGGCCATCTACCATCATCCCGAGCAAATCGGGCCGCTGGCTTCCGCACGCGCGCCCGACTTCGGCAAGAAGGTCAAGCTGGTCGACAGCGGCAAGTCGAAAACGTCAAACGGCCGCGCGGCGACGAGACTTTGGGCAGGGTTTGTGCTGTCTGGGGCGGGACGATGAGGTGATTGCGCCTGCGAAAAGATCAATTCGCCCTATAAACGTAGAACACTCTGCCCTCGTCATCGAAAATCGGCAAAAATCTCAAGGCTGCTGGTTCGTTTGCTCCAGCCCGGCTTTTTCGATCCCAACTGCGTATTTCCTTGTAATCTTCGGCGTCCAGCACGTAAAATATGCCCTCCCATTTACGAGGAAGCAATCGCCGTTTGGAATGTGCGGTTCGGGCTGACCGAATTCACGGAATTGGAAAACTACTTTACCAGCCTCAGTATTCGGATGCTGTGCTAGCGCAACAGCGCGGCGTCGCTTTCGTTCTTCGGGATTCATAATACCTCCGCGAGCCAGCATTAACGAGAGACCATAGGTCGTCTCTCATGAGATGGAGAATGCGTGACATTGTACCGACCGGAATTGCTGGGAGCCATTCGCCGTACGAATCGGTAGCAGTCCTAATTTGAAGCGGCCACGTTTACTTGGTCGGTCAGTGCGGTCGAAACGGCCTATTCTGCCGAGCTTTGCCGACTCGTCCGGCAATCGTTCTGGTGGTTGAGCCGATCGCCAAGCACGTTCGCGATTGGCGAACAGGGCAAGGCGAACGCCTCTAGCCATTCCTCTTCTGCGTTCGGAATGATGCGATAAACTCCGGCACCGGCTTCCTGGTTCTCGTCACCTGCCATTCGGCGCTTCCTGGGTCCACGATCACAGAATCGAAGTCATTTGGATAAAACGACGTCAATACAGAAGAGAGCTCTGCCAACGAGAACATGCCTACAGGAACCGCCGGACCGGTGGTGATTTGCGCTGCGTGTCTCTGTGCCAAGTCCTCATCGGTAAAAAGCAAAACGCATCGAGCGCCGCCGACATTGCCCCCACAGAACGCTGCCGGTTCCAGACGAGTTAACCTTCGCCGGCCAGCGCTGTCTGGTTCGGTGAATCCCTCCGCAACGACAAACCATAACGGCAATTCGCCCTCAAACGCATCCGCATCGTAAAGCTCATCCACGGTAAAGCTCACGCCTTGTAAAGACCGGCCGCGCGGCATACCATGCAATTGCCTAATCGCACGGGCGTTGCGGCTCAAAGATAAAGGGCCAGCGCTAACTGGTGCGCTTTTGATTCTAGCCGCGCGTCGCCCCTGTTGGGAGTCTATGGCATCGCCGATTCGAAATGCAGGGCGAGTCCGAATTAGCCTCCTAGGGCGCCAAGCCGGCTTTACTGGCCACCCTCGTTGAAATAAGCCAACCGGCCCCTAGCAGTTTAGAGTCGCAACGCGCCCGCTGTGCCGAGGGTCGAAAGACATCGGCCCGGCCACCAAAAAACACGCCGTCCGAGAGCTGAGGTAGCCGACGCGATGCCGCGAGAAAAATGAAAGGGAAAATGATGGACACATTTTTCTTTGCGGAAAGGCACGACGGCAGTGAATTCCCAATGCAACGAACGACGGATGGTTGGAACTGCGGTCATTTGGTTCGGTCGTCTTGACCGGGCGCAGCGGTACATCGCTGCACACGGGGAAGCAGGGCGAATGGCGCGTCGGCAGTCGTATCGGGATCGCGGCGATCGAATGGCTCGATGGCGCCAGCCGCGCCAATGGCGTAACGCATCTTGTGCTCGACCCCCACCGGGATTTGATGAAACTGATATTCGACACGCTCCCGCGGACGCCGTACTAGCCATATTGCGAGTTATGTCTAACCCAGGGGCGACGACGCGAGGCCATCCGCCGCCCGCCCCGACGTTATGCCAACGGCCTGATGGTAGGTGCGCGGACTCGCCTCACTAGGCTTTTCTCACGCGGAGCGGTTAGTAATCCGCGTAGCCGGCGCGGGGAGTCGCGGACTGGATTATAATCGCGCTCCGCCGACCAAAGTAGTCGCAGCACTCCGTGACGGGAAAGGCGGTCGCCCAAGGCGACCGCCAAATCTCCGCCACGGAGTGTCGGAGCTACCATAGCGCCACGGAGTGTCGGAGCTACTGAGGCTACCAGCCCCAAAAGTTCCACGACGAATAATTCGGCGTCGAATAAACGCTGCCGTAGCTGTAGCTTGGGCGGTGATGGGTGCCGACGGCGCCGGTGTAGGGGTTGATGTTCGGGTACGTGCTCCAGTTGTTAGAGAAGTTGCCGTCGGGCTGGCTGCGGACATAAGGCTGCACATAGCGGTAGCCGCCGT
>JAICLL010000283.1 GCA_025927475.1 Pirellulales bacterium | reverse complement strand
TTGATCCTTCGCTCCGCGAGCTTAGCATTTGACATGTCTTGTCCATCCTTGAACTTGCGTCCTACGAGTAAACCAAATCCCGGCCAGATACATTACTCGGCCCAGCCGACTCCTGCAAACCCGTTCCTGCGCCCGTAGGACTCTAAACGCGATGTCCAAGCTTGACACCGCATTCCTCCCGTTTCTACGATGATGGATTGCACCGCTTCTCACTTCGGCCGAGGGCTTCATGACCAGCGGAGACGACAGCCTGCAATCGCTGCGCGAGGCGCTGCGCTTGTCGCCCGACAACCTGCCGCTGCGGCGACACCTGGCGGAGACGCTGCTGGGCCGCGGCCATGCCGACGAGGCCGAGACCGAGTATCGCAAAGCGCTCTCCGCCGCCCCACACGACGCTCAGCTCAAGCTGGGACTGGCCCGCGCGTTCTTTCAGCAAGGCAAGGATAGCGCGGCCTTGGTGATTGTCGAAGACCTGGGCAAGCAGCGAGGCACGCCGGCCGCCGCTCACGTGCTGCACGCGCGGCTGCTGCTGCGGACTGGCGAGGTCGAACGGGCAGTCGCTCAATATAAGCTGGCCTTGGAAACCGATCCCGCGGCGGCCGATGTCGAGCTGGCCGCGCGGCTGGGCGTAAGCGCCGATGCGATCAATTCCGACGTGCTCGATGGCCGCGTCCGGGAGTCTTGGGGCGAGATGCCCCGCGACTCGGCACAGACCATCGAGCGGCCCAAGGTCACCTTTGACGATGTGGGCGGCATGGAGGCGCTCAAAGAAGAAATCCGGCTGAAGATCATCTATCCGCTCACGCACCCGGAGATTTACCAGGCCTACGGCAAGGCGATCGGCGGCGGCATTTTGATGTATGGTCCGCCGGGTTGCGGCAAGACACACCTGGCGCGCGCCACCGCCGGCGAGATCAAAGCCGGCTTTATGGCGGTCGGCATCAGCGACGTGCTCGACATGTGGATCGGCACCAGCGAGCGTAACCTGCACGAGCTGTTTGAGCAGGCCCGGCACAACCGGCCGTGCGTGCTGTTTTTCGACGAGGTCGATGCCTTGGGCGCCCGCCGCTCCGACTTGCAGCACAGCGCGGGCCGGAATGTTATCAATCAGTTTCTGGCTGAGCTGGACGGCGTGGAAACCTCGAACGATGGGGTGTTGATCCTGGCGGCAACCAACGCGCCGTGGCATCTCGATCCTGCCTTTCGCCGGCCGGGCCGCTTCGACCGCATCTTGTTTGTGCCGCCGCCCGACGCGCCCGCCCGGGCCGCCATTCTGCGCATCCTTTGCCGCGGCAAGCCGATGGGCGAGATCGACTTCGGCCATCTGGCCAAGAAGACCGACAGTTTCTCGGGGGCCGACCTGAAGGGCCTGGTCGATGTGGCCATCGAAAGCAAGCTGCGCGTAGCAATGAAAGAGGGAGTGCCCAAGCCGCTGACCACCGCCGACCTGCAGGCCGCCGCCGGATCGGTGCGTCCCACCGCGCGTGAGTGGTTTTCGACGGCCCGCAACTACGCTCTCTACTCGAACCAGGGCGGCATCTACGACGACATCCTCAAACATATGAAGCTGGGATGAGTCATTTCGCGCGGGCCCAACTGCTGATCGCGCATTCACGCTATCAAGAGGCGATCGGCGAATTGCACCAGCAGTTGGCCGAAGATCCCAACAATCCGCTCGTGCATTCTCAGCTTGGGCTGTGTCTCTGTGAGCTGAAGCAATATGCCGAAGCGACCGAAGAGGCCCAGCGCGCGATTCATCTGGGTCCCGATCAGCCGTTTTCGCACTATGCCCTGGCCGAGGTGTTTTTCGCGCGCAAACGGCTCAAAGAGGCCCTGCCCGTGGCGCAGGAGGCGCTGCGGCTCGATCCGCAGGAGCCGCAAACCTTCGGGCTACTGGCGCGGATTCACTTCGCGCAGAGCCGTTGGCAGGCCGCGCTCGACGCCGCCACCGAGGGCTTGGCGTTCGATCCCGAGGACGTGGTTTGCTCGAACCTGCGGGCGATGAGCCTGGTGAAGTTGGGCCGCAAGGCCGAGGCGGGGGCGACCATCGACACCGCGCTGGCTCGCAACCCCGAAGTGGCCCTGACGCACGCCAATCAGGGCTGGACGCTACTGCAGCGCGGGCAGCCGCAAAAAGCGATGGAGCACTTCCGCGAGGCGCTGCGCATCGACCCGGAACTAGAGTGGGCGCGGCTGGGCATTGTCGAGGCGATGAAAGCCAAGCACGGCATCTATCGCTGGATGCTGGTCTGGTTTTTCTGGATGTCGCGGCTGCCGCCCCGCACACAGTGGGCCGTGGTCATCGGCGGCTACGTCGGCTTTCAGTTTCTGCGACAAGCCGAACAAGACCATCCCGACTGGTCGGTGTGGATCACGCCGCTGACGATCGCCTACATTGTATTTGGGTTGATGACCTGGATCGCCGACCCGCTGTTTAACCTGCTGCTGCGGCTGAACCGGTTCGGGCGGTTGGCTCTGTCGCGCGAGCAGGTGATCGCGTCGAATTGGCTGGCGTGTTGTCTGGCGCCGGCGTTGGCGGCGCTGATTGCCTATCTGGCGACGGGCGACTTGGAGGCCCGGTTTGCCGCCATCGTCTTCGGTCTGCTGTGCATTCCGGTCTCGGCCATTTACCGCTGCGATCGCGGCAAGCCCCGCACGCTGATGGCCTGGTACACCATTGCCTTGGCGGCGGTCGGCATTACGGCCATGATTCCGCTTGGGCTGCTGCCCGACCTGGTGGCGTTGCCGCTGAGCCTGCTGGTTGTGCCTTGTGTGGGCTTGTTTTTGCTCGGAGCGATCGCGGCGCCGTGGGTGAGCAATATCTTGATTAGCGTCAAGACACGGCATTAAAAATCTGTATACTGTGCGTGGAATTTCCCAAAGTGAGCGGAAGAATACCGTACAGCCACCGTAGACATCACGCTCCGCGTGATGAGGGCATCACGCGGAGCGTGATGTCTACGGCGGCCGGTTCGCCACGCTTCCCGGAACCTTTGTATCGACTCTCAATTAGCGACGATTCTTGAACTCTCCACGCATTCAACGAGCATTGATCAGCGTTAGCGATAAGACCGGCCTGGCAGATTTTGCCCGGGGGCTGTCGGCGGCGGGGGTCGAGCTGTTTAGCACCGGCGGCACGCGGCGGGCCTTGGAAGCCGAAGGACTGGCCGTGCGCGACGTGGCCGAGTATACGGGCTTCCCCGAAATGCTCGACGGCCGCGTCAAAACGCTGCATCCCAAAATCCACGGCGGCATTCTGTGCCGGCACGATCACGCCGAAGACCTTCAAGCGCTTGTGCAGCATGGCATTCTGACCTTCGAGCTGGTGGTGGTGAATCTCTATCCGTTCGAGCAGACCATTGCCCGCCAGGGCGTGAGCGACGCCGAGGCAATCGAACAGATCGACATTGGCGGCCCGTCGCTGGTGCGGGCCGCGGCCAAGAACCACGCCTTCGAGACCGTGGCCACCTGCCCAGCACAGTATGCAGAGGTTCTGGCGGCGGTGCAAAACGGCGGCGCCACGACGTTGGAACTTCGCAGGCGGCTGGCGGGCGAGGCGTTCGACCACACCGCCCGGTACGATCGGGCGATCGCCCATTATTTTGCCCGCACGGCGGGCCACGCGCCGCCGGCCGCCGACGACTTTCCCGAGGCCTTGCACCTGGAGCTGCGGCGTAAAGAAACCCTTCGCTACGGCGAAAACCCGCATCAACGAGCGGCGCTGTATGCCGAGCCGGCCCCCGGCGGCGGCAACCTGATTTCGGCCCGGCAGCGCAACGGCAAGGAACTCTCGTACAACAATCTGCTCGATCTCGACAGCGGGCTGGCGATCGTGCGCATGCTGACCGAGCCGGCCGCGGTGGTCATCAAGCACAACAATCCGTGCGGCGCGGCCAGCGCAGCTTCGCTGGCGGTGGCGGCCCGCCGGGCCCTCGACGGTGATCCGCTCAGCGCGTTCGGCTCGGTGCTGGCGTTCAATCGCGAGGTGGACGGCGCGACGGCCGAGGTGCTGATCGAGCCGGGCAGATTTATCGAAGCGATTGTCGCCCCCGGCTTTTCGCCGGAAGCGTTTGAATTGCTCACCACGCGGCCCAAATGGAAAGCCAACGTGCGGTTGATGGAGTTGAGCCGGCCACAGAGATCGGAATTGCGGGTCGAACCGCCGCGGTGGGACTATCGGCGCTTGGCCGGCGGACTATTGGTGCAAGAAGCCGATGTATCGGCCGATCCCGAAAGCGAATGGAAAGTGGTCACCCGCCGCGCGCCGACCGACGCGGAGCTGGCCGACCTGCGCTTCGCCTGGACGATGGTGCGGCACGTCAAATCGAACGCGATTGTGCTGGCCAAAGATCAAATGCTGCTAGGCGTGGGGGCGGGTCAGATGAGCCGCGTCGATTCGGTGCAGATTTCGCTGACCAAGGCCGGCGACAAGGCCGCCGGCGCGGCGCTCGGCTCCGACGCCTTCTTCCCCTTTGCCGACTCGATCGAAGCGGCCGCGGCGGCGGGCGTCATCTCGCTCATCCAGCCGGGCGGTTCGCGCAATGACGACGATGTAATCGCCGCCTGCGACCGGCATAATCTGGCGATGATTTTCACCGGCCGGCGGCATTTCAAACATTGACCTGCAAGATAGATCACCGTGCGCGTAAGGCCGTAGGGTGGGCCGAGCGCAGCGAATCCCACCGTCCGGCGGCGACTCGACGCGGCAACCATGATGCGCCAAAAGGTGGGACTCGCTGCG
>JAICLL010000110.1 GCA_025927475.1 Pirellulales bacterium | reverse complement strand
TTGCGGGCCTCCTTCAGATGCTCTTGTTCTAAAGGCATTCTTCGGGAGGCTCGCTCTTTAACCAAGGGGCCCGTGCCAGCTACACTGCTGCTAGCAAAAACTGCGAAACTTGAACTTAGGAGCGGACGAAAAATAACTTCGGCAATTGTCTTGGCCCTCACCTGACCTCTCCCGGAGGGAGAGGGATGTGTATGTCGAAGTTATTTTTCGTCCGCTCCTTACCTCGCTGACGCCGCGGATCAGTGCGGGGCGCTCGGTTCGGCAGTTTTGATGCGGGTACGCAGGGTGGCTTGGATTGATGGCTTGGATTGATGTCCGCTTTCTCACCTTTTGTAGGAGTTTTTGGCATGACTGTCTTATCGAATGTCGAGGAATCTTTGAGCGCGAAGCCGCGGACGCGCGCGGCGGGGGAGGTGGTGTGGCTTGCCGACGGCGAAATTCCCAAAGGGGCCGTTACGCTGCTGTCGGGCGAGCCGGGCAGCGGAAAAAGTTTTGTGGCCTGCTCGCTCGCGGCAAGCGTCTCGCAGGTGCGCGGCGCAAAGGTGGTTTACGTCCATAGCGAGCCTGCCGAGCGGCTGCACGCCCGGCTGGCGCGCGCCGGCGCCGATGCCAGCCGAATTGCATTCTTAGGGGGCAGGAGACAGAGGACAGGCAATAGCGAAGGCTTCGCCCAGCGGCTCGATGTGCTGATCGCCTGGCTCACCGGGGCGGCGAGCAGCGAGAGCCGCGCCGATCTGATCGTGTTGGACGATTTGGAGTCGTTGCTGGGCAAGGCGCTGTGCGCGGGCGAATTGGCAGAGGCCGCGGCCAGCCTGGATGAGCTTGCCCGAACGAGCGGCGCGGCGGTTCTGGCGGTGGTGCGCTCGGCGACCACCACCGACGGTCGAGTGACCGCGCGGGCGCTCGATCGCTTGATGCGCGCGGCCGAGGTGGTGTGGATGGTGGCGGCCGACCGCGACACGGTCGGCAGACGGTGGCTGACGCCGTTGAAGAACAACCTGGCGGCGCTGCCTGGCGGGAAGATGTTTCAGATTACCGAGGGGCGCGTGGAATGGCTGACGGGGGCCGTGCCCGTCGACGCCCTGAACCCCGGCTCGCGGCGGTCGGTGGAACGGGCGGATCGGCAGACGGCGGGGCAGTGGTTGTTCGAGGCGCTGCGCGACCGCGACGTACATTCTCGAATGTTGTACGTCCAGGCGAAGCAGTGCGGTTTTTCGCGGAAAGCGATTTTGCGGGCGGCGCATCAGATGGGCATGCACTCGCATAAGAGCGCGTTCGACGGAGGCTGGATGTACAGCCTGCGGGACGCATCTCCCGAGGCGGTGGCACGGTTCAGGCCGCAGCCTCAAGCAGTTGGGGGTCGGGGGCCGGAGGCCGGGGAAGGATTCAAGATTGCGAAAGGGGTCGGGGGACAGGGAACGGGGGACGGGGAACAGGGGGACCGCGACCGATTCGGAATTCAGGACCCATTCGCAGAAGCGGTCGGAGGTCAGGGGGATTCCTAATTAGAAATCGCGAATTCTCCTCTTGGAGTTTTTGCGAAATCGGAAACTTGCCGTTTGCCCGATCCGCGGTTACGTTACCGCTTGAGGCTTGTACTGGGGCAGCCGAGTCGCGTGATGGAGAACACGCGACCCGCCGCGATGGTCCTACCGGGAGACGATCGACATGGTCAGCAAGCAAGCATCCTCTGTCGCCGCGGCATCGGGCGATTCGGCCAGCTCGCCTTCCAAGAGCGACTCGGCCCGCCGGGGCAGGTTCGCCGCCGGTCTGATGTTCCTGGCGTTTCTCCTGCTGCTGGCCGGCTATCTTGTGCTGTTTTTTTCGGCGGAGTTGCCCAGCCTGGGGCATGGTCTGCGCCGCGCCGATCTGTTGAAGTGGCGGCTGCTGCTGCCCGAGCAGGCCATGAGACATTGGTTCGGCAAGCCGGCCGAGGTCGGGCTGCGCGATCGGCTACCGGTGATGGGCATCGCCGCCCTGGCGTTGGCGTTCGCCTGGCTGTGCGGCTGGCTGTTGATGGCCGTGCCGCGGCTCGACGCCGGCCTGACGCGGCTGGAGCGCGGCGTGTTTGCTTGCGGCGTGGGGTTGAATACCCTTTCGCTGTATACGCTGGCCGTGGGGCTGACCGTCGGATTCGCGCGAGCTTATTTTTTGATTCCGGCGATCGGGCTGGTGGTGGCGGCCGGCGGGCTGGCCTGGCGTCGCCGCGGGCGGCCAAACGATGCCAGCCTCGCACCGCCCGAACCGGCCGTCGATTGGCCGACTCGCGGCTGGCTGTGGTTGGCGGCGCCGTTCATCGCCACGATCGTGCTGGGGGCCATGTTGCCGCCCGTCGATTTCGACGTGCGCGAATATCATCTACAAGCTCCCAAAGAATTCTACCTGCAAGGACACGTTGGTTTCCTGCCCCACAATGTCTATGCCAACATGGCACTGGGCAGCGAGATGCTCAGCTTGCTGTGCATGGTGCTTTCGGGCGATTGGTGGTTGGGCGCATTAGCCGGCAAGACACTGATTGCCGCCTATGCTCCGTTGACCGCGCTGGCGCTGGTGGCCGCAGGTAGACGGTTTTTCTCGAATACGGTAGGCGTCGTCGCCGCGGTCGTCTACCTCTCGATTCCCTGGGTGTCGCTGATCTCGACCAGCGGGCTGGTCGAAGGCGCCTCGGCGTTTTATATGCTTGCCTCGTTCTATGCGTTGCTGTTGTGGAGTGACGCGGCGGGCGCCGGCGCCGACTTGCCTCATGCAAAACCGCCGGTCGATCCTCGTGCCGCCGGGGCACCGAGCGACCGCTGGTTGGCGCTGGCGGGGTTCCTGGCCGGCGGCGCCGTCTCGTGCAAATATCCGGCAGCGTTGTTCGTTGCCGCGCCGCTGCTGGTTTTGGTGGCTTACCGTGCTCGATCGAGGCCGGTCAAAGCGATCGCCATCGTCTTGATCGCCTTGTCGCTGGGATGTGGCCTTTGGTTCATCAAGAACTGGCTATTGACGGGCAACCCGGTCTATCCGCTCCTTTCGCAATGGCTGGGCGGCGCCACGCGGACGCCCGACAAGGCCCTGCGCTGGACGCGCGTCCATAGTCCGCACAATTTCACGCTGGCCGCGCTGGTCGATAGTGTGTGGCTTGTCGCTTGGAAGAGCGAATGGCTCAGCCCGATCTTGCTGCCGTTGGCGGCGCTCGGGTTTTTCGTGTCCAAGCATCGCCGCGGCGCTTTGCTGCTGGCGGGCTATGTCGCCTATGTGCTCTGCGCCTGGTGGTTGTTTACCCATCGGATCGACCGTTTTTGGGTGCCGGTGCTGCCGCTGCTGGCATTGCTGGCGGGCATTGGCGCCACGTGGTCGGCCGCCGCGGCATGGCGCCGCGCGGTATTGGCGATGCTGGTCTTGGGGCTGTCGGTCAGCTTCCTGTTTGTCACCGCTCAAGAGGTGTCTTACAACGCCTATTTTGTCAAGCTGGCGCGGTTGCAGGCCGATGCACAGCGTGCGCGTCCTTGGCATTTGATGCTCAATGAACAAGTGCCGGCTGGGTCGGCGGTGCTTTCGGTCGGCGATGCCCAGGTGTTCGATTTGTCGATGCCGGTGTTTTATAATACGGCTTTCGACGACTCGGTGTTGGAACAGATTTGCAAAGACCACACATCCGCCGAGATCGCCGCCGCGCTGAGCCAGCGGCGGATTTCGCACGTGTATGTCCACTGGGGCGAGATTGCCCGCTATCGCCGTCCCGGCAATTATGGCGGCGTGCCCGATTTCATCACGCCCCAATGGTTCGCCGCCCTCGTGGATGAGGGGGTCTTGCAGGCGCCTTGGCAACTGGAACTCATTCCAAATCAACAGGTCTATCAGGTGGCGGCTTGGGCGGACCTGGCCGCGGACCGGCATCTGCCGCCCGTGAGGCGGGCAACATCGGCAACCTATGAGCACCCCTGAGCAACTGAGCAGCCCTCGCGGCCAGACTGACATTGCCCGACCTGCGGGGGCCTCTTAAACTGCGGCGCGGCCCAAGCGATGAAGATCGGGCCGGGTGGGCCACGGGACGCGCAAGGAACGGCATCTTGCCAGCACACAGACCATCTGCGGGCGGCGACGCAGCGCTCGCCGCAATTGACACCGAAAAGCAAGCGTTTTACGAGCGCATGCCAGGGCTGCCCGTGCCGCTGGACCGCGGCCGCCTGGCCCAGCGTTGGTTGCCCGAAAAAGCCGAATTGCTCGACATTGGCTGCGGCGCCGGGTATCACGTGCGGCACCTGGCTCGTAAGGCGAAGCGAGTGGTGGCGATCGATACCGACCGCGTGGCCTTAAAGGTGGCCCGCCGCCGTGTGCGCAGCAGCCGAGTGACGTTTCTGCATTATGATGGCGCGCGGCTACCCTTTGCCGATGGCAGCTTCGACGCCGTCACGCTGCTCGACGTGCTGGAGCATGTGCCGCACCCCGCCGAGCTGGTGCAAGAGATCTCACGCGTGTTGCGACCGGGCGGCGTATGGACGGTTAGCGTGCCGTATCGCGGCCTGGTTCGTTGGCTCAGCCCGGAGAATATGGCCAGCGATTATCCCCGTTGTTTCCGCGTGTTCAATGCCTTAGCGCGAGTGCGGTTTTGGGTGCGCGGGCATAACGCCACCGGCGCGCGGCATCATCATTTCGCCGCCCGTGAATTGATCGAGCTTGCGGCGGGTGAATTCGTCGCCGAGCGCCGCGTTCGGCGCGGCTCGCTGCTGTATGCCGCCGCTTACCTCGGGCTATGTTTTCCGCCGCCGCTGGTTGGGCGTGCCTGGGCTTCGTTGTGCTACGCGGCGATGGCGTTGGATTATCAAATCGCCTATGGTCCGCTGGCCTATAACCTGGCGATGCAATTCCGCAAACTGCCTGCCGCGCCCGCGGAACTCGCCATCGAACTCGATGCACGCGCGCCCGAACAGCCGCAAACGCGATCAGCCCGCGCGGCGTAGCATCGGGTTCTGATAGCCGAAACCGGCATCGCCGAACCAGCCGGGGGATGGCTGTGTTCGCCGGTTTGGCAGGTTATAATCGCCAGGGGGAATTCTGCCGCCTCGCGGCGCCAAAACCAGGAGGGACCGCCATGCATCGATTGATGAATGTGGCATTCGTGCTGTTGAGCTTCGCGTTGCTGGCCGCCGGGCAAGCCTCGGCCGCTGTTTTCGAAGGCAAAGTCGTCAGTGTCGATGACGACGAATACGAGATTGTTATCGCCACCAAGGCGGGTGACAAAGAGTTCGATGTCGACGACAACTGCCAAATCACCCGCGACGGTAAAAAAGCCGGTCTCGACGATCTGGAAGAAGGCGACGTGGTCAAGCTCACTACCAAAGCGCAAAAGGGCGCCGAGGTCGTTATTAAAATCGAAGCCCTGTCGGCCCAGTAGCAGCCCGTTTTTTTGAAAGGAGCGCGCCATGCAGCGGCGGGAATGGTTTGAGCGGGCGGCGTTGGGCGCGGCGGCGGCCTGGCCTTTGTTCACGCCGCCTCCCGCGCATGCCGGTGGCCCCGCCGCGGCCGCCGATGGCAAAAACCTGCCGCCCTTGAAAATCACCGACGTCCGGACGCTGCTCACCGCGCCCGCCAAGATTCGTCTGGTGGTGGTGAAAGTGTTGACCAACGAGCCGGGCCTTTACGGCTTGGGCTGCGCCACCTTCACCCAACGCCCGCGGGCCGTCGAAACCGCCGTCGACAAATATCTGCGCCCGTTCCTGATCGGCAAGAATCCGCTGGCGATCGAGGACCTTTATCAAGCCTCCTTTGTCAGCTCGTATTGGCGCAATGGGCCGGTGCTGGCCAACGCCATCAGCGGCGTCGATCAGGCCCTCTGGGACATTTTGGGCAAGCGGTCGGGCCTGCCCGTCTATCAGCTTTTCGGCGGCAAATGCCGCAAAGCGGTCGACACCTATCGGCACGCCAGCGGCGACACGTTTGAGGAAGTGGCCGACCGGGCACGGGCGCTCATGGGCGAAGGCTATCGGCACGTGCGGGCACAGGTGGGCGTGCCCAACCTGGCCACCTATGGCGCCGGCCGCAGGCCCAGCGAGAGCGTCGGCCCGATGAAGCCGTGGGAGCCCAAGCCCTATGTGCGAATGGTTCCCCGGTTGTTTGAATTCCTGCGCAAAGAATTGGGCGACGAGGTCGAACTGCTGCACGACGTTCACGAGCGCGTGCCGCCGATTCTGGCCGTTCAATTGGCCAAAGACCTCGAAGCGTTTCGTCTGTTCTTCTTGGAAGACCCGTTTAGCCCCGAAGACGTCGGTTACTTCACTCACCTTCGCCGGCAAACGAGCACGCCGATTGCCATGGGCGAGCTGTTCAACAACCCGAACGAATACGTGCCGCTGATCAGCCAGCGGCTGATCGATTTTATTCGCATTCACATTTCGCAAATCGGCGGGCTGACGATGGCCCGCAAGGTGGCGACGCTATGCGAATTTTTCGCGGTGCGCACGGCCTGGCATGGGCCGGGCGATGTCTCGCCGGTGGGCCACGCCGCCAACGTTCATCTGGATCTGGCGACGCCGAATTTCGGCATTCAAGAGGCGCGGGCCTTCACCCAAGCCGAGCAAGACGTCTTTCCAGGCTGCCCGGAACTGAAGGACGGTTATTATTGGGCCAACGACCGTGCGGGCCTGGGCATCGACCTTGATGAAAAGCTGGCCGCCAAGTTTCCGATCAAAGACGATCCCAGCTTCGATTATCAGTGGGGCGACGTTCGCCGCCGCGACGGCACGGTGACCAAGCCCTGATCATCAGCGTGGCGCCGCAGGGCGCCCGACGCGTGAGCGAGGGAACACGGCCTCGTTCACCTTTCGCTTTGGGCGTGTACTCGCTCGCTGACGCCTTTTGATGTTGCGCTTTCGACCCCATCGAGCTTGTCTCGATGGTGAACATCAAAGCTGGCGCTGCCGACTATTTGGCCGAAAACCTGTGGACCGTGGTTTGGCGATACGTCTCGCCCGGCTTTAATAACGTTGAGGGAAACTCAGGCTGGTTGATGGCGTCGGGATAGTGTTCGGCTTCGAGGCAAAAGGCGTGGTGCTGACCATAGGTGGCGCCGCGTGAATGAATGCCGCCGTCTAAAAAGTTGGCGGTATAAAGCTGAATGGCCGGCTCGGTGGTGTAGACTTCCATCACGCGCCCGCTCTGCGGTTCTTCCACTCGGGCCGCCAGGCCGAGCGAATGTTCGTCGGCCTTGTTCAGCACAAAGCAATGGTCGTAGCCCTTGGGATCGCCGGGCGTGTCGTTCAGCCGTTCTCCAAGCGCCGTCGGCTTTGTAAAATCCATCGGCGTACCGGCGACTTGTTTAAGCTCGCCGGTGGGAATGAGCGTGGCGTCGACAGGCAGATAGCGGTCGGCGTTGAGCGTCAGCATGTGCTTCAGCACGTCGCTGACGCCGCCGTCGGCGAGGTTCCAATAGGTGTGATTGGTGAGATTGACGGGCGTGGCCTTGTCGGTGGTGGCGGTGTAGTCGATCTTCAGCTCGTTTTCGTCGGTCAGCGTATACGCCACGGCGACCGCCAGATTGCCCGGATATCCTTCATCGCCGTCGGGGCTGCGATGCGTGAGGCGAACGCCGACGGCATGCGCTTCGGTGAACGGCTCGGCCTGCCAGACGGCTTTGTCGAAGCCCACGTTGCCGCCGTGCAAGTGGTTTGGGCCATTGTTGATGGCCAAATGGTAAGTGCGGCCGTCGATCGTGAATTTGCCGCCGGCGATGCGGTTGGCCACACGGCCACAGACGGCTCCAAAGAACGGATGCCCGGCCAGGTAAGGTTCGAGGGTGTCGAAGCCCAGCGTGATTTCGCCGGACTTGCCGTGGCGATCGGGCGTTTGCACCGAGGTGAGAATCGCCCCGTAGCTGACGATCTTTACCGTTACGCCGCGGCCATTGGCCAGCGTGAACTCTTCGACCGGCAGACCCTGGGCCGTTTTTCCAAATGGCTTTTGCTGCAACGACATTTTGCTCTCCGCGGCGGCGAGCCCCACATTGACCTGGCAAACGAAGCTGGCAATCGCGAGGCAAAGGGGGATAAATTTGGAAGCGATCATGACGGTCGTCCGCTCCTGACAGCATTGGCTTGGCTCTGTCGTTCGCTCCCACAGTAGCATAGCGCGAACGGCCTTGCCACCGCGCCGAGTTACCGTTGTCCCGAGAACAATCTCCCTTGCAAGATGAAAAAATACGACGCTTGTGTCCCTAGGTGCGGCGGACGAGCAGATCCTGGAGAATATCGTGGGACTCACGTCCGAAGACTTCCAGGCTGCTTGGGAGTAGAACTACGCCGTCTCGGACACGACGTGCGCACGGTTCAGGGCGCGGGTCGGGCTGGCCAGCGTGTTGGCGATCCGGAAGTTCTCGCGGATGCCATTACCGAACAGCGCGCCGTGCTGACCCATAACCATGCCGATCGCCCCAGGCCAATGACAGGGCGGACAAGCAAGTGACCATATCCACAAGCAGGGTCGCTAGATTACGTTTCGCTGCCGTCGCGGAGCAGAGGCTCCATCGTTTTGGTGTTGCGCTCGACGGCCAGCACGACGGTGCGTTGCTCAAAGCCGTCGCGGCTGCAAGCCACCGCGGGAATTACCTGGCGGCAGTTCGGCAAGCTGAACCGCATGGTGAACGTGCCGTCGGGCCGCAACTTGACCGGCTCACCCTGCAACGTAACGTGTGCGTCGGGATGCGTCGAACCGAAAACGAGCAACTCGGCGTCGACTTCAAAAGAGAAACCCCGTTTCTTGGGCAGCAGGGCCTCGACGCCGGCGCTGTACTGCGTGACCAGCGGCGAACCCATCGGGCGGCGCAATCGTTCTTCAAACAGCTCCTGCAGTTCGCTGTTGGCGCCCTGCGCGGCATAGCCACCGCTCATGGCGTAGATTTTGTCGAAATCCTGGGCGACTTCGATCCAATTTTCGTCGACGGCGTCGCTGGCCGCCGCCTTGGGCGTGGTGACCACGTTGCTGCGGGCAAGCACGAAAAACTTGCCGCTGGGCGCCAGATAGCCAATGTCGAGCCGGTAGCTGTGCGGGGGATCTTTGACGTCGATGTACCAATTGTTGACGCCGCCGTGAATCTCGACGTCGCGAACCGGCGCTTCGGCGGTGTTGGTCGTGGCCCCGGTCGAAACTTCGAACAGCCGCAAGATGGGCTTGGCCGCATGCCATTCTTGCCCCAGGGCGGCCTGTGCCCGAGAGACGCCGTGCCGTGACAATTCCCAGTAGGCGTGCAGCCAAAATGGGCCGCGCACCATCACCACCAGCCGGTCGCGCACCGAGCCGTTGGTTTTGCCGCGTCCGTTGGTGCCGTGAGCGGCGGGCGAAGCCGGCTGTCCGAGGTCTTTGTATTGATGGAGTTTGGTTTTGGCTTCCAGCAATCGGCGGCGGGCGGCGCTGCTTTGGGGCGTGCCGTTCTGAGACCTGCCGTTTTGGGGCGTGCCGTTTTGAGGTTTGGCCGGGGCGACGTCGACACGCCCCAAGGGCTTGCGGCCGGCGCTAGCGGCGCCGGTGGAGCGCCGCGAGGCCGCGGCCGTCCCGTTTGCACGGCCCTGCTTGGCCGCCAACCGCACCAGCGCTCGCACGAGCTGGTCTTTCCGCATGGCATGCCAGCCGTGAACTCCGCGGCGTTTGGCCATCTGGGCCAGGTCTTTTGCGCTGTAGTTGCTCAGTGTTTCAGCGGTCATCGCAGGACGAACTCCGGGTTGTTTGACGTGCTGCCGCCAGCGCTGGCCGCGCCGACAACCGGTATTGGATGCCGTCCCTGACCGACCCGCCCGAAGATGCCGATATGACGATTCGCCCGACTTAAGGGCAGGTTTCCAGCCATTTTGAGTCTAACCAGTCGCCGGCTCAAATGCAACCGGCAAGGCATGGTTGTGCAACACATTCGGCCCCAGGCCCGACTATTCCCTGGAAACAGCAGTTTGCCCCAACCTCTTTGCCCTCAGAAGGTTACCGATCCGTTGCACAGATTCGCCTTGGCGATAAGCGTCTACCGCCTCATCGATCTGACCGAGCGCCTCATAGCTTCGCCCCAGGTTGTACCAGGCCCCGCTGGCCCAAGGCCCGTTTGGAGTGGCTTCCAGCGTGCGTTTGCCGAAGTAATCGATCGCCGTGGGATAATCTTCGCGCTGGAAAGCAATCAGGCCCAGCCAATAACTGGCATCCTGTTTGGCGAGACGGGCACATTCGACAAAACGCTCGGCGGCTTCCTTCTGCCTTCGGTGCTCGTCAGGATTGACCTGCATCAGTTGTTCGACTTCTTCAAACCTGCCGGCCATCCAGCGGTCGAACTCGGCATCGGCAGGGCGTGCGATCTGATAAAACCGACTGGCGCTCTCGGCGCCGGTGCATTTGCCAAACAGGTGCAAGGTCCTGCCGCGCCACAACGCGGGAGTATAATCGGCGCGTTTCTGGCTCGCTTCGAAGTAGGGAATGGCAAACGGCTCCAACTCGACCACCAGGCGGCGCGTTATTTTTCTTGCTCCGCGGCGAATCGCGTCGGCACGCTCCAACGGCAACGTCCACAGTCGAGCGGTGGCCACATGGGCGCACTGGCTGACGCGCCGCGCGATCCCACTGGCGTCCGCCGACAGAACCACCTTTTGCTCGCTGCTGAGTTGCTGCTCGACGAGCGCCATCCGCTCGCATAAGTACATGGGCGATGCCTCGATCAGAGCGGCCACCTCGGCCAGGTCAGAAGCCTTGAGGCGGTACGGTTGGTCGGAATCTAAATCCAATTGCCGCAAGACCGTTTCATCATCAACCGCCTGCGCGAGCGTTGCGATGCCTAGGCCCCCCGGCCCCGGAATCGGCAGGCCGAGTGCGGTGTCGAACAGATAGAGCTCGCCGTTCGACAACAGCGCCGAAAGCCCGAGCGGCGGCGAACCGGCCGGCGCCGCGGCGCGGTCAAGATCGGCGCGGTCAAGAATGACGACGTCCATACCTTGTTGGCGGGCGAGCAACACGAACAGCCAGGCACGATCGATCGCCATGCCATGCCCCAGCAGCAGCGTCTGCCACGGAAGCGTCGGCAGCGCCGCGGAGGCCGCCTCCCCGTTGTCCGAAGTACTGGGACCCGCGTCCAATTGGATGTTGCGCACCACCCAGTCGAACAATCTGGCAGCCAACTCCACATCGTCCTGGGTTCGCCCGCCAGCCATTTGCGAAATATCCCGCAGCCAGACGGCCTCACGCAACGAAAACCCATCTTCGGTGCTGAATTTCCGGGTCTTAAGCTGTTTGAATTGCGGCAGTTGGCGAAGTTCGTCGGGCAGCGAGTCGAGCATGGGTTCTCGACGCCATCCGGCGACGGCTGGCTGCGAGCTGGCCCATTGGTTGAGCTGGGTGATCAGGCTCGGCGGCACGCCACTTTCGATCAGCCGCCGTGCGGCCGCGTTCAACTTGAATATGTCGTCGCGCTCGGCAACGGCGGTGTCGAACTGGTCGAGCCCGTTCAGGATGCCCGCGACATAGGCGAAGATCTCCGCGTCCTGGCGGCTGTCTCTCGATCGGGCGATGGACGCCGTTTGGCGGGCCGGTGTCGGCCGGGAACCGCAGCCCGAAATCATCACGACAATCGACGCGGCCGCGGCCGCCGTTTTGAGGTTCATCACGCTAGCGCCTCCACGCTCTGGCGAAGCGACAAGAGGCGACCGAGCAGTTGCGGAAAGTCGTCGAGCGGAATCATGTTGGGCCCATCGCTGGGCGATTGATCGGGATTCGGATGCGTTTCAAAGAAAAGGCCATCGGCGCCGATGGCCGTGGCGGCGCGGGCCAGCGGCTCGACCATCGCACGGTTGCCCCCGGTCGCCGCGCCCAGGCCGCCAGGTTCTTGTACGCTGTGAGTGGCGTCAAAGATCACGGGCACGCCCAGCGACTGCATCTGAGGAATCGCGCGCATGTCGTTCACCAGCCGGCCATAGCCGAAAAATGTGCCCCGCTCGCAGAGCAAAATGTTCTCACAGCCCGACGCTTGCAGCTTGCTCACCACATGCCGCATGTCCCACGGAGCCATGAACTGGCCTTTCTTCACATGGACCGCCCGCCCAGTTTGCGCAGCGGCCACCAGCAGGTCGGTCTGCCGGGCAAGAAACGCCGGAATCTGCAACACATCGCAGACCTCGGCCACGGGGCCAGCCTGGCCAGATTCGTGCACGTCAGTGGTCACCGGCAAGCCGGTGGCCTCGCGGATGCGGTCCAGCACCGCCAGACCCTGCTCCATTCCCACCCCGCGAAAGGCGTCGCCGCTGGTGCGATTGGCTTTGTCGAACGAGGCCTTGAAAACGAGCTGCACGTTCAGCTCGTGGGCGATTTGCTCCAGGCGACGCGCGATCGCGAGCGTCAATTCCTCGGTTTCGATTACGCACGGACCGGCAATCACCAGCAGCGGCTGGTTCGCTCCGCAGCGATAGGGGCCAATGGTGGCGGGGTTGTTCGGCGTCACAGGAATCGGGCTTTGGGGGGCGGGTGAGTTGTCTCAAACTGAGAAAAAGCAATCGGCAACGGCAAGAACCGTCGCTGCTGTCACCGTCATGACAGGCGTAACATAACACCTTACGGTAGAAGACGTTAATTATCAACCGCCGACTGATTGTCTCATCTTGAGACAAACCGGCCAGTTCGGGCGGTTCGCAGTGAAAGATGGTGCAGGGTGCCGCGGAACAATGCCCTCCTGCGGTGCTTCGGATAGTTACCGTTCAACGAATATTCAACCTAGCCTATATCGCGCAAGCGCTTACCATGCAATCGGTTGCAATCGAAGAACCATCACGATGGATGTCTGGGCTTCGCTTATGGCACATCGCGTGCTTTACTGGGCCGTCAACTCGGCTCATGCAGCCGAGCGACAATTTCGACTGGCCCGCGGGGCCTCTGACGACTACCGGCCGGACGGTTGACTTGCCCCTGACCGTCCTGCACCAGCCAATGCGTATGTGGCACGTCAGAGGCCCCCGTTTTTTTGCGCCAGTGGACGACCTCGCGTCCCCCACTTGCCGGCGCCCTGTCGACGCTTTAGGTTAAAGGCAGAGGCCCTTCTTTTCGTGTTACGAGCAACTCGGTAATGGGTCGGATCATGGTTCAAGTCCAGCTTGCGAATAATGACGAGGTGGTCCTCGCGCGCGGCAACGCAACCCGATCGGTCGAGCGGCTCGAGGTCGAGGGGGTGGTAGACACCGGCGCCAGCCGACTAGTCCTACCCGCCGCGGTGGTGAACCGACTCCGCCTGCCCGCGAACGGCCAAAGCCACGTTCGAGACGCCGATGGCCGCCGGGAAGTTCGCGAGATGGTGAGGGACGTTTGGCTGCGGCTGGCAGGGCGCGAGGGCGTTTTTTCGGCCGTCGTCGAGCCGGGACGCGAGACGGTGCTCGTCGGCGCCATCGTCTTGGAAGACTTGGACCTTTTGGCGGATTGTAGCGCCCAAACCGTCTGGCCGCGCGACCCCGACCGAATCGTTTCCGAGCTTGAATAGCCTGGCCCTTTTCCAGCCGCAGTTATGTTGCCGATGGGCAATCTGACACTAACCCGAAGCGCAAGCGAGGCAGAATCAGCCCACGGCCTCGCTTGCGCTTCGGGTTAGTGTGGGCGAGCAACACAACCTTAAGACACTACCGGCGGCATCACCCGCTTGCCAACCATCGAATCAGCCGGTAGGTTCGATGGTTTCTCAACATCGCCAGGAAGTCGGAATGGTCGCCGGGCTAAACGCGAACGACCGGATTGTAATTACGGGCGTGGGTCTCACCGCGCCCAACGGCAACTCGCTGCGCGAGTTCCGCGAAAGCCTGCTGGCGCGGCGCAGCGGCGTCACGCCTTACGAAATCCGCTACGTCGGCCGCACGCTGGCCGGCGTCTGTACCTTTGACGAGGCGAAGTACCAAAAAAAGAAAGACCTGCGCCGCGGCACCCGCGCCGGCAGCGTGGGCATCTATTGCGCCCACGAGGCCATCGCTGATGCCGGGCTCGACTGGCCCAATCTCGATAAGTCGCAGGTGGGCGTCTACGTCGGTCTGACTGAACACGGCAACGTCGAGACTGAAAACGAGATCTTCGAACTGAAGGGTTTCGATTACGACACCAAGTATTGGTCGCATCACCACAATCCGCGGACGGTGGCCAACAACCCGGCGGGCGAAATTTCGCTGAACCTTGGCATCACCGGCCCGCATTACACGATCGGAGCAGCCTGCGCCGCCGGCAATGCCGGCCTGATTCAAGGCGCGCAGATGCTGCGGCTGGGCGAGGTCGATGTGGCGATTTGCGGCGGCGTGTCGGAAAGCATTCGCACGTTTGGCATCTTTGCCAGCTTCAAGAGCCAAGGAGCGCTGGCCAGCCACGACGACCCGCAGCGGGCCTCTCGCCCGTTCGACCTGCGTCGCAACGGCATCGTGGTGGCCGAAGGGGGCTGCATGTATGTGCTGGAACGCTATAGCGATGCCTGCCTGCGGGGGGCGAACATTTACGGCGAGATCGCCGGCTATCACATGAACAGCGACGCCAGCGACTTTGTGCTGCCCAACCCCGACCGGCAAGCCGAGTGCATGGGACGAGCGCTGCGCCGCGCGGGCCTTTCGCCCGCCGACGTCGATATTGTCAGCACGCACGCCACCGGCACCACCTCGGGCGATGCCCAGGAGTGTGCCGCCCTGCGGCGCGTGTTTGAAGACGCCCCGCGCACGCTGTTTAACAACGCCAAGAGCTACATCGGGCACGCCATGGGCGCGGCCGGCGCGCTGGAATTGGCCGGCAATCTGCTCGCCTTTGAAGACCAGGTTTGCCATCCCACGATCAACGTCGACGAGCTGGATCCCGAGTGTGCTCTGCCCGGCCTCGTTGCCAATGAGCCGCGCGAGATGCCGCGCGCCCGCACCATCTTGAACAATTCCTTCGGCATGCTGGGCATCAATTCGGTGCTCATCGTCAGCAAGGTCTAACGCTTTCTAAACCCAGAACCCAAATCGAAAAGCCAAACGAATGAATCGGGACGATATCCGCGAGGCCATTCTCGACATCCTTTCGGGCATTGCACCCGACGACGATCTAAGCGACTTGAAGGACGACGTGCCTTTTCGCGAACAGCTTGAACTGGACAGCATGGATTTCCTGGACATCGTCATGGAGCTGCGCAAGCGATATCGCATTCAGATTCCCGAAGACGATTACCTGGAGCTGCGCAGCATGGATAGCACCGTGGCCTATCTCGAACCGCTGATGAAAGACGTCCAGAAGGTGTGATGGACGCTCCCTACGACACGCTCATCATTGGGGCGGGCTTGTCGGGCCTGGCCGCGGGCGTGCGGCTGGCGTATTACGACCAGCGGGTTTGCATTCTCGAACGCCATACGACCATCGGCGGGCTGAACTCGTTCTATCGGCTCGAGGGGCGCAACTATGACGTCGGCCTGCACGCCGTCACCAACTATTCGCCCAAGGGCGCAAAAAAAGGCCCGCTGGCCAAAATCTTGCGGCAACTGCGCATCGGCTGGGACGAGTGGTCGCTGGCGCCGCAGGTGGGCTCGCGCATCGCTTTTCCCGACGTCACGCTCGATTTCAACAACGATTTCGATTTTTTTCGCTCCGAGATCCACCGGCAGTTTCCCGATCAGAAGGACAACTTTGAGCGGCTGGTGGGCCAGATCGCCGATTACGACAATCTCGATTTCACGCACGCCGACCGCTCGGCGCGCGAGGTCGTGTCGGCCACGATCAGCGATCCGCTCTTGGTCGAAATGCTGTTTTGTCCCTTGATGTTCTATGGCAGCGCGCGCGAGGGCGACATGGATTTCGCCCAATTCTCCGTGATGTTCCGCAGCATTTTTATCGAGGGCCTGGGCAGACCTGCTGCCGGCGTGCGGCTGATTCTCAAAACACTGGTCCGCAAATTCAAGGAGCTGGGCGGAGAGTTGCGGCTGCGGGCGGGCGTCAGTCGGCTGGAAGTCAGCGACGGCGCCGTCAGCCGCGTGGTGCTCGACGACGGCAGCACGCTGACTGCCCGCAATGTGCTTTCCAGCGCTGGCTGGCGCGAGACGATGCGGCTGTGCGACGACGGCGCGCAGCATGCCGGTCAATCGGGTCAGCTTTCGTTTGTCGAGTCGATCTCGGTGCTCGACTGCCAGCCGCGGCGGCTGGGCTACGACCAGACCGCCGTGTTTTTCAACGATTCGCCCACGTTTCATTGGCAAAAGCCGGACGAACTGGTCGACGCTCGCAGCGGGGTCATTTGCTCGCCCAACAATTTTGTCTATGAGGGGCCGCCGGAAGAAGGCATGATGCGGGTAACGATGCTGGCCAACTTCGACCGTTGGCAGGCGCTCGACGAGCGCGAATACCGGTTGGCCAAGTTGCACTGGTACGACCGCATGGTCGCTTCGGCCGCGCGTTTTGTGCCCGACTTTCGCAGCCGCGTGGTGGCCACCGACCTGTTCACGCCCTTGACCATTCGCCGCTTCACCGGGCACGAGAACGGCGCGGTCTACGGCGCGCCGCGCAAGCGCTACGACGGCACGACGCACCTGAAAAACCTCTTCGTCTGCGGCACCGACCAGGGCTTTGTCGGCATCATCGGCGCCACGATCAGTGGCATCAGCATCGCCAATCGGCATTTGCTGACGCCAACGGCTTGACGCGCTCAATGGTTTTGGCATTCAAAATCGCGAGCGCTCTGTGGGGAACGGTCTGCGTGCCGTTCCGCTGGAGGCGAATCGCCGCTGAATCGCAGATCGTTGTCGGCCGCTCATTGAACATCCGGCCGCTGACGTTGGCCGAGGACACGGCGGGCGGGCGCGTGGCCCGGGTCAATCAGTTCTCCGATCGAATGCTCGCGCCGCCGCCTCGATTTGCCGGGCTAAGTCGCCTCCTGGATGGTGATTGATGCCATAATTCGCTCCTCCTCTCACGATTCTCATTTTCTATCAGCCCCTCTGCCGCAACTACCTGCCGATGGACGACTGATCCCCCGTTGCATTTCACACGATCCATGATGAAATGACAGAGGCAAAAACACAAGCGGAATCAATCTTTAACCCAGCGGCCAGGTTTCATGCCCAAAGATTTTCTTCAAGGCGCCCGCGACGAATACGATGTGGTGGTGATCGGCAGCGGGCTGGCCGGGCTCACGGCGGCCAATACATTGGCCAAAACGGGCCGCTCGGTGCTGTTGCTCGAACAGCACTATCAACTGGGCGGCATGGCCACCTGGTTCAAGCGGCGCGGCGGGCATATCTTCGATATCTCGCTGCACGGTTTTCCGGCGGGCATGATCAAAAGCTGCCGGCGCTACTGGACCAGCGAAATCGCCGACTCGATCGTGCAGCTCAAAAACATCCGGTTCGACAACCCGATGTTTTCGCTCACCACCACCTTCAACCGCGAAGATTTTACCAGGCTGCTCAGCGAGCGGTTCCACGTGCCCGCCGACGCCGTGCAGGCATTCTTCGACACCGCACGGGGCATGAATTTTTACGACGACCAGACCACCACTGTCGGCGAGCTGTTCGCCCGGTTCTTTCCGGGCCGCGAAGACGTCATCCGGCTGTTGATGGAGCCGATTACCTACGCCAACGGTTCGACGCTCGAAGACCCGGCCATCAGTTATGGCATCGTGTTCTCGAACTTCATGTCGAAGGGAGTGTTTACGTTTCAAGGCGGCACCGATCGGCTCATTGGCCTGATGCGCGAAGAACTGTTGAGCAACGGCGTCGACCTGCGCATTCGGGCGAACGTCGAGCGAATTCACGTGCGCGCCGGGCGAGTCGAGGGCGTCACGGTCAATGGGCGGCGAATCCGGGCGCGCTCGGTCGTCTCGAACTCGAATTTGAAAGCCACCATTTTTCAGCTCGTCGGCGAAGAGAATTTCGAGCCGTCGTTTGTCGACCAGGCCCGCGCGGTTCGGTTGAACAATTCAAGCTGCCAGGTCTATATGGCCCTGCGGCCCGGTGAAGCGCTCGACGAAGCTTGCGGCGATCTGCTCTTTAGCTCGTCGGCGCCGCTCTTCCGAACCGAGTCGCTCTTGAGCCGCGACGTCACGAGCCGCACGTATTCGTTTTATTATCCCCGCACGCGGCCCGGCAGCAATCGCTCGCTGATTGTCTCAAGCACCAACGCCAACTACCATGACTGGGCGGAGCTTTCTGAAGAAGACTACCAGGCCAGCAAGCGCGATTTGATTGAGACGACGCTCGACGCCCTGAGCAAGTACGTGCCCGATTTGCGCCAAAAGCTCGATTATGTCGAAGCCTCGACGCCCCGCACGTTTGAGCATTTCACGCGACACCTGTCGGGCGCGAGCTTTGGCACCAAGTTCGAAGGACTGGCGGTCAGCCGCGCCGTGCCGGAACAAGTGGGCGGGTTGTATCATGCCGGCAGTGTGGGCATCATCATGTCGGGCTGGCTGGGGGCCATGAACTACGGGGTGATCGTGGCCAACGACGTCGACGGCTATCTGTTAAAATCTTCCGCCGGTGCGGCCCGCCACGAGGCTGCGAGCCTGGCGCCTGGCACCTGAATTGCCGCGCGCAAGTGCCGGAAATCTGTCCGGTAGAAATTCATGGTGGGCCAAGCGCAGCCACCCCTCTTTAGGCTGCGGCGTGGAATGCCCAATTCCTCGGTCAACGCTTCGATCATCTGGCCAAGCAGTCTCGAAACCGCTTCGTGATCGGGCGAGGGACTCATCAGTTCGAGTGTTCCTTCGTCGTAGGCCATGTGCACGTGCCGGTTTTCTTCGTTTACGCGCAACTGTTCGTAGACTTCCCAAGAAATGCCCGAAAGCACGATGCGGTTCTCGCCAACCAGGGCGATTTCTTCGACCGTGGCCATATTGTTTTCCGTTGTATTATTCGAACGCGTGTTTCGTTCTTGACTTCAAACTTTCTACCGCAAAGACCCGCTGGTAGCATATGCGGCGGTCTGACATTATAATACGCGACTGCCGAGATTGCCGCGACCACTCGTGGCCGGGAGTATCTCTGTTGGTTGTCAGGCCCGAAGCATTCCTTTGTCGCGAGGCAGCGTCTCATGACTCATCCGAAAAAGCCAGCGGCAGATGGTCGCAAAAGCACCACGTCGCGCCGCCATTTCTTGAAGGCCGCCGGGGCCGCGATTGCCGCGCCCTACGTCATTCCCGCGTCGGCCCTGGGCAACGCCGAACGCCCAGCGCCCAGCGACCGCATCGTCATGGCCGGCATCGGCATCGGCAACCAGGGCCGCGGCGATCAGGGCGACTTTCTGCGGCGTAAGGACGTTCAGTATGTCGCCATGTGCGATGTGCGCGAGGCCAACCGCCAGCAATCGAAAGCCCGCATCGACGAGCACTACGGCAACCGCGATTGCCAGGTTTACAACGATTTCCGCGAACTGCTGGCCCGGCCGGACATCGACGCGGTACACGTTGCCACGCCCGACCACTGGCACGCCCTGATCGTCATCGAAGCCTGCCGCAACGGCAAAGACGTTTATTGCCAAAAGCCCGAAACGCTGACGCTGCGCGAAGGCCCGCTGATGATCGCCGCGGCGCGGCGCTATGGCCGCGTGGTGTCGGGCGGCAGCCAGCGCGTGCTGGAGGATTACCGCAAGCTGGTCGATCCGGCCTGGGCCGGCGAGTTTGGCACCATTAAGTCGATCAATGTCAAAGTCGACCCGCTGCCGCAACTGTGCAACTTGCCCGGCGAAGAGATGAAGGAAGCGATCGATTGGGACATGTGGCTCGGCCCGGCGGCGTGGGGACCATATAACTCGAAGCGTTGCAGCGGCAGTTTCTCGATCAACGGCGAGAGCTGGCGGTCGTTCAGCGATTATTCGGGCGGCGGCATGACCGACTGGGGCGCCCATCACTTCGGCGGCGCCACGTTTATCTGCGATGTCCGCGACCTGCAGCCCAAGGAAGTGGTCTACCACGAGACGCCCGACGGCAAGTACCTGGAGTATCACTATGCCAACGGCCTGACGATTTATCACAATCGCCCGCACACAGGCAATCTGCACATTGAGGGCACGCCCGGCGAGCGGCTGCCGCCCAAGCCGGTGCCGCTGTATCAGGGCCACGGCGGCATTCACGGCGACTTTATTCACTGCGTGAAGACGCGCGAGAAGCCGTTCCGCGACATCGAACGGGCGGTGAACACCTGTGTGCTCGCGCACCTCGGCAATATCGCCTATCAACTGAAGCGGTCGCTGAAATGGGACACCGCGGCCCAGCAGTTTGATGACGCCGAGGCCAATCGCATGGTTGACCGCGCCCGCCGCGAACCCTGGCAACTGTAAGGCGGCAATTGTAAGGCGCCCGCTCTAATCTCGAATCTTCCGTCCGAACTGAGGACTTTTACCATGCTGGACCAGGCTTTTGAATCGCTGAAAAAATTCGACTGGGGAACACCGCTGAGCGAGGTGTCGGGCATTGAAGACGCGGTGGTGGCTTCGCACGCCGACGCCGCGCTGCGCCAGGATGTCGAACGCCGGCTGACCGCCGCGCTTGCGACCGATATCTCGCGAGACGCCAAAGACTATGTGTGCCGCAAGCTGGCGATGATTGGCTCATCGACAGCCGTGCCTGCGTTGGCCGGCTTGCTGCCGCAAGAAGCTCACTCGCACCTGGCGCGGCACGCGCTGGAGCGCATCCCCGGACCCGAGGCGGCCGCCGCACTGAAGGACGCGCTGCCCAAAGTCGGCGGCAAGCTGAAGATCGGCATCATCGGTTCTCTGGCAGCCCGCGGCGAGGCCAGCGCCGTGCCGGCACTGGCCGGTCTGCTGGGCGACGCCGATCCGGCGGTGGCTCGTTCGGCGGCGGTGGCGCTGGGAACCATCAGCGGTCCGGACGCGACGCATGTGTTGCAACAAACGATCGCCGCCGGCAAGCAGAACCCGGTGGTGATCGATGCTCTGTTGAGCTGCGCCGAGTCGTTGGTGTCCGATCATCAGGTCGAGCAGGCGGTGGGCATCTATCAGTCGCTTTCCGGCGACGAGCAACCTCGGCTGGTCCGCCTGGCGGCCACCCGCGGCTTGCTGACGTGCCATAACGCCCGAACTTAAATCATGGCATGAAACCGCTCAGCGATCCGAAGGTCGATTATGCTTTTAAGCACGTCTTTGGGCGCGAACAGAGTGAGCCAGTCTTAATTAGTCTGCTCGACGCGGTGCTGCAGCCGGAGCTGGGCGGCAGATCGCCAGCCTAGAGCTGCTGAATCCGTTCAATGACAAAGAAGCCCTTGACGACAAGCTGTCGATTCTTGACATCAAGGCGCGCGACCAGAGCGGCAGGCAATTCAACATTGAGATGCAGGTGCTCGGATACGGCGCCTTCCGCGAGCGATCTCTGTATTACTGATCCCTGCGCAAAGAAGGTGGATTTTTCATACTTGTATAGAATGGGGGGGTGGGAGTAAAGGAGTGCGTCCCTCAAGACTGGCGTCAGTGGCGGAGGTTTCGGGCGTTGAAACTGAGTCGAGATGGTTGGTATCAGTGTGACATCGCCGAGGCGTTGGGGGTCTCGGAGAACGCCGTCAGC